>CAZKKN010000038.1:0-15742 GCA_964553375.1 uncultured Eggerthellaceae bacterium
AAGCAAGCTGGAAGCGGCCGTTTAGGCGATGACGGAAGAACCCTGGACATGCGGGAGGATCCTAGCGTGGATCGAGGGCTATCTGGGAAGCCACGGCGATGAGAATCCCCGACTGTCGGCCCAGTGGCTCGTATCCGAGGCCCTTGGGGTAAGCCGTCTGACCCTCTACACCGACCTCGATCGCCCCCTAACCGATGAGGAGCGCACCACCCTGCGCGACTATACCCGACGCCGAGGCGCAGGCGAGCCGCTGCAATACATCACCGGCGAGGCTCCGTTTCGCCACATCGTGGTGAAGGTGAAGCCGGGAGTGCTCATCCCCCGCCCCGAAACCGAGGTGCTCGTGAGCGAGGCGCTCGGTCTGCTTCCGCAGCAGGAAAAGCCCCAAGATGTGCTCGACGCCGAGCTCATCAGACGCTTCAGAGAACTCAACGCTGAAAGCGGGCAAGACGAGGGAGTGAACGAAGGCGAAACCGCCGAAGCGCCGGATAAAGGAACCGCACGTCCCCTCGTAGCCGATATCTGCACCGGTACCGGATGCATCGCCTGCTCGATCGCGACCGAATATCCGGGCTCCCGCATCGTTGCCACCGATATCGCACCGGAGGCCGCAGCACTCGCCGAGGAGAATGCATGTGCGCTCGGCGTTGCAGACGCGATAGACATCATATGCTGCGATCTGGGCGAAGGGATCGATCAGACGCTCATCGGCGCATTCGACCTCATCGTCTCGAATCCGCCCTACGTTCCCTCTTCGGTGCTCAGGGAGGTGCCTCACGAGGTATCCGATTTCGAACCGGCACTGGCCCTCGACGGCGGCGAAGACGGGCTCGATATCTTCAGGAGGCTGCTCGCGTTCTCCCGTAACGCCTTGAAGCCCGGGGGCACCTTCGCCTTCGAGCTCCACGAGACTTGCCTGGACGAAGCCGCCGCTGATGCGAGAGACGCCGGATTCGATGGGGTGCGCATAACGAAGGATCTGACCGATCGCCCCCGCGTGTTGACCGGCCGAAAAGCTTAGCTTCAACCGAGGCCATAAGCTATCGAGCATAAGCACGACGACGTACGAACATATAGGTTATCTGCATAACGACAAGCATGAACACCCATGTGGCGGGATAGAGCGCCATCAAGGACTCAAAACTCCCTAACAGGGGAAAGACCCAAACCACGAAGGCGATGCGCAGCACGCAAGAGCCGAAGATGGTGATCAAAGCCGGGGTGGTGGACCAACCCATACCTCGCATAGCTCCCGCTGGCACCTCGTAAAGGGAAGTCAGGCAATCGGGCAGCTCGATAAGCCACATGCGGATCATGCCATAACCCAAAGCCACGGCATCCGTTGTGAAGATGCTCAACGCCCTACGCCCCAATGCCGTGAAGGTTATCCCCAAAAGAAGCGACGAAGCGAACCCGAACAACAAACACCATCTGTAGATCTTGCGGCAACGCTCAATATTGCGAGCAGCATAATTCTGACTCGTGAACGTCACGGCTGTTTGAGCGAAAGCGTTCACGAAGAAGTAGGTATAGTATTCGAAATTCATAGTTGCAGCCGACCCGGCGATAGCTGCCGAGCCGAAACCGTTGATGGCAGATTGCACTACCGTATTGGAAAGCGAGAAAACCGCTCCCTGGATCCCCGCCGGAATGCCGATACGGAGGATTTCGCGCAATTCAGGACGCGTGATGCACAAACGCTTCGGATAAAAGCGAAAGGGATCATCCTCGCGCATCATAAAAGCCACCGCAATGGCTGCGCTCAAAGCGAAAGCGATGACCGTGGCTGCCCCGATGCCTGCCGTAGCCCAACCGAAGACGCAGACGAACAGGAAATTCAATCCAAGGTTCACCACCGCTGCTATTGCCAGCGCATAGAGAGGTCGTCGGGAATCACCATGAGCACGAAGGATCGCAGAGGCGAAGTTATAGATCGTCATGAAAGGGATGGCGCAGAAAAAGAACCGGGCGTAAATCAACCCATCCATCTTCGAATTTGCCGGCATGGCGATAACATCCATGACCCATTCAGCGAGCAACAGTCCGCAAGCCATGAGCATTATGCCGACAACCAGCGAAAGCGCCATAGCTGTATGCACCGCATCGCTCACGCGGTCAAGCTGCTTGTTGCCGATGCGCATAGCCACTACCACATTCGCACCGATGGACAGGCCTACGAATAGATTCACGAACGTGGCCGTGATGGGACTGACCCCACCTATGCCGGCCAATGCTTCGCCGCTAACGAAGCGCCCTGCAACGCTTGCGTCGGCAGAATTCAACAATTGCTGGAGGATGCTCGTAAGGGCGAGCGGGATGGCGAATAAGAGGATACGGCTTGCCAAAGGACCATTCAATATATCGATATTTCGAGCCTTGGGCTGCTTCATAGCCCCATGATACTCCTCTCGCCGCCTTTTCACGCACTCTCGCACACCAGGGGCGATCATCCAATAGCCCCACACGCAAAACCGGCCCGCACGAAGCGAGCCGGTTCATCTGAGCATCAGCTTGCCGGCTGCTTACCGGCGGCCTTATCCGTTGTATCTAGCCCAACATGGCCAAAAGCTGCTCTTTGGGGATGGCACCCAACTGCTTGGCCGTAGGCTGGCCTCCCTTGAATACGATGAACGTGGGTATGCTCATGACACCGTATCTCTGAGCGATATCGGGATTCGCGTCGATATCGATCTTATACACATCAGCGGTGGCGGCAACCTCTCCTGCCACCTCATCCACCACAGGTGCCATCATCTTGCATGGACCGCACCACGTGGCGAAAAAGTCCACCAGCACCGGTTTGCTCGCGTCAAGCACCTTCGCCTGCCAGTCAGCGGAATTGATTTGCTCTGCCATAGCGTCCTCCTTGTCCAGCATGAATCAACATCACGATTGTAGGTGGTGAAACCGGCTCACTGGGCTTCAATCCTCCAGCTGTTGCATAGCTGAAAGAATCCAGTAAAGGAAAGAGCCCTACACCACGGCGTCTCGCAGGATCTGCTCCATGCGCTCGATTGGCCACGTACCCTGGTCCCCTTCGAACCGCTCGCGAACGGATATGGTGCCGTCCTCGACCTCCTTATCGCCGATGACGATCATATAGGGGACCTTCTGGGCCTGGGCTTTCGCGATCTTCACGCGCATCGGCTCATTTTGCTCGTAAACCTCCACACGACCGCCCACATTCTTCAGGCGATGCTCCAGGTCATAAGCGGCATCGATATGGCGGTCCGCCAAAGGCAGGATGACCGCTTGGACCGGAGAGAGCCAAAGCGGAAGCGCGCCGGCGTAATGCTCGATCAAGATCCCCAAGAACCGCTCGATGGAACCGAAGATGGCGCGATGCAGCATATAGGGGCGCTCCTCGGCGTTCTCCGCCGTGCGATAGGTCAGATCGAAGCGCTCGGGAAAATTGAAGTCCACCTGCACCGTGGAGCACTGCCAGGTGCGGCCGATGGCATCTTTCACCTTGATATCAATCTTCGGACCATAGAAAGCGCCGTCGCCTTCGTTTATCTCATAATCCAGACCGCGCCGTGCACACGCCTCCTTCAACGCCCCTTCGGCGTATTCCCACATCTCGTCGCTGCCGATGGATTTCTCCGGGCGAGTGGATATCTCGGCTTCGTACTGGAAGCCGAATTCGCTCATGATCATATCGGCCAGGTCCAGGATGGCCACCACTTCATCCACCACCTGGTCCTTGCGGCAGAATACATGGGCGTCGTCCTGAGTGAAACCCCGGGCACGCAGAAGCCCGTGAACCACGCCGCTCATCTCGTGGCGATAGACGGTGCCGAACTCGAAATAGCGCACCGGCAGATCGCGATACGAATGCACTTCGTTGCGATAGAGCATCACATGGCCCGGGCAGTTCATGGGCTTCACGCCATATTCGCTCATGCGCGGCTGCTCATCGGTGCCCTCGTTGATGTTGAAGAAGTACATGTTCTCGTGGTAGAAATCATAATGGCCGGAGGTCTTCCATACGTCGGCCTTATAGATATGCGGCGTTATGACCTCTTCGTAACCACGGCGATAGAGCTCCTTGCGCAGCCACTCCTGCATAGTGCGGATGATGCGGGCACCCTTGGGGAGATAGAGCGGAAGCCCCACGCCTGCCAGGTCATCCATCATGAATATGCCCAAATCGCGTCCGAGCTTTCGATGGTCGCGCTTCTCGGCCTCCTCCAGGTTATGCAGATACTCGTCCAACTCCTTCTGCTTGAAGAAGGCCGTGCCGTAAATGCGCTGCAACTGCTCACGTTCCGCATCCCCGCGCCAATAGGCCCCGGCGATCTTCTGCAGCTTCACCGCGGGGATCTTGGAGGTATCAGGTAGATGCGGCCCCCGGCACAGATCAGTGAAGGAGCCGATCGTATAGGTGGAGATGGTCTCGCCTTCGGGCAGCTCTTCGATGAGCTCCACTTTGAAAGGCTGGTCGGCGAAAAGCTCCAAAGCCTCTTCGCGGGTGACCTCGCGGCGCTCGAAGGGTTCAGCCGCGTCGATGATCGCAGCCATGCGCTCCTCGATGGCTGCGAAATCCTCAGAGCTCAGGGACTTATCAAGCAGCACATCATAGTAGAAGCCGTTCTCGATGGAGGGGCCCACGCCGAATTTCACATCGCCGAACAGATCCACCAGCGCTGCCGCCATGACATGGGCTGCGGAGTGGCGCAGAAGGTCAAGGGCCTCAGGGGATTTCGAGGTGATGATGGCCACCTCATCGCCATCGGATACCGGAGCGCTCAAGTCCACGGCTTGGCCGTTCACAACGCCCCCCAAAGCCGCCTTGGCAAGGCCCGCCCCTATAGCTGCCGCCACATCGGCAACCGTAGCGTCTGCGGCCACCTCTTTCTCGGTTCCATCGGGAAGAATAACGTTCATTGCGATTCCTTTCCGCCGGGCGCCCACAAAGCGCCTGCTTCTTGCCGGGTGCATACAAAGCACCTGCTTGGATATGACATGCCTTCCGGCACGTCGTCTGATTATAAGGAAAACCGCTCCGAAGAGCGGCTTTCTTCAACAAATCTATGGGTCACAGGTCCTCTAGCCTCGCGCGTGGGAGCGCCGGGAGGAAGAAGCCTTAGGGGCAACAGGGGTTGCGCAGAACGGGCAGACGGACCAGGAGGGATCCAAAGCGTGATGGCACGTGGTGCAGAGGTTCTTCAGGCGCTGCTGGCAATTGGGGCAGATCACGTAGTCGGCCTCTACCGGATAGCCGCAAGCGGCGCATTCGCCATACTTCATGAGCTCACGCTGCTTAAGGGCGACTTCAAGCTCCTGCTCATCCCGGTCGATCTGCAGCAGAGGCGGGCGCAGCAGGCAATAGGCGATGACGCCCAGCAGAGGCACCAAAGCCACGATGGCCCACACATACCACAGCGTGCCGCGCATGTAAGCGTCACGCGCCACCCAGACGATGCTGAGCACATACAGGATCACCAAGCAGATGACGATGAAAGAGAACACCGCCTGCAATTCCGGCGTCCAAAGCTGCGATAGAAGTTCTGTCATTGAAAACCCCTCATCTAACCCTTCCGGCTAACGGTTAGCCATTATAACGTAATAAATGGGCTCTCCCCCATTTCAACGAAGAAGCCATAGATAGCCCTTTTAGGCCTGGGGAAGCTCCGCGAGCTGCTGGTCTATCTTGACGATGGTCTCAGCCAACTCCTCGTGTTTCGCCTGGTCCTTTGCGATGATCTCCGGTGCCGCTTTCGCCAGATAGCCCTCGTTGGAGAGCTTCTTAGCCAAGCGCTCCTCATCTTTGGCGAGCTTCTCACGTTCCTTTTCCAGCCGCGCTCTCTCGGCCTTGAAGTCCACCAGCCCTGCAAGCTCCAGATAGACCTCCAAGGCGCTTCCCAGCACCACGGCGCACTGCTGGGGCTTTTGAGCTGCCACCTCCAAGGTGAGGCTTTGGGTATTACCCATGGCCTCGATCAATCCCCGCTGTGCCTCCAAAAGACGTAGATCCTCTTCAGAGGCCGCCGAAACCACCGCTGTGAGCGGCGTCTTGGGCGACAGGCCATAGCGCGCCCGGGTGGAGCGTATGGCCGAAACCGCCTCGCATACCAAAGCGATGGCACGCTCGGACTGCGGATCCGCGAAGGCGGAGAGCGCCTGGGCATCGGGCCAAGGAGCAGCGATGAGATAGGGATAGTCAGACTTGTCGAAGGGAAGCTCTTGGTAGATCTCCTCAGTCACGAACGGCATGATGGGATGCAGCAGGCTTATGGCCTCCTTCAACACGAACATGAGGTTGCGCTGACAAGCGGCGCGGTCGCTTGGATCCGCCTGGTCATCCAGGCGGCTCTTGGAGAATTCGATGTACCAATCGCAGAACTCGTTCCAGAAGAATCCATAGAGCTGGCGTGTGATCTCACCGAACTCCAACTCCTCATAAAGCCCGTCAAGTTGGGCCACAAGCTTGGCCAGGCGGCTGAAGATCCACTTGTCGGCAGGCGTTATGGGTTCGGGAGCCCTAGGCGCATACCCTTCCAGGTTCATGGCGACGAAGCGCGCGGCATTGCGGATCTTGTTGGCGAAATTCCGGGAGCTAACGAGCTTCTCCTCGTTGAATTTCAAATCCTGAGTACCCGTGACCTGCATGAGCATGCCGAAGCGCATGCCATCGGCGCCGTAATCCCTCATGAGGCGCAAAGGATCCACCCCGTTGCCACGGGATTTGCTCATGGGCTTGCCATCGGCGCCCATGACCGTTGGATGGATGATCACATGCTGGAAGGGGATCTGGTCGGTGCAGTAAAGCGAGGCCATGACCATGCGCGCAACCCAAAGCCCCATGATATCCCGGGCCGTTGAGAGCACCTGTGTCGGATAGTATGCGGCGATCTGCTCCGAGACCTCTTGACGGTTGGCCCACCCTTGGGTGGCGAAGGGCCAAAGCTGGCTTGAGAACCAGGTATCCAGCACATCGTCGTCTTGACGCACCGGCGAGCCGCATTGTGGGCAGCTTTCCGGCTCATCCACGCAGGCATCCTCCCAGCCGCACTCGTCGCAGTAGTACATGGGGATGCGATGCCCCCACCACAGCTGACGGGAGATGCACCAATCCTTGAGGTTCTCCATCCAGTCCAGATACACCTGTTTCCAGCGAGGCGGATGGAACTGGATCCGTCCTTCTTCCACCACACGTGCCGCCGGGGCCTTCAGCGCATCCACAGCCACGAACCATTGCTCGGATTCCCACGGCTCAAGCTTCGTGTGGCACCGGTAGCAGGTCATAACGGAATGATCGTGGTCCTCCACGGATTCCAGCAAGCCCAGCTCGTCAAACGCCTCCACAACGGCGGCTCGGGCCTCGTCGCGGTCCATCCCCGAGAACCTGCCATAGCCTTCCACCACATGGGCCGTCTCATCGAATATGTTGATGCGGGGCAGGTCGTTGCGCTGGCCCATGGCCCAGTCATTGGGATCATGGGCGGGGGTCACCTTCACAAAACCGGTGCCGAAATCCGCATCGACCGCGAAATCGCTGAAGATGGGGATCTCCCTATCCACCAATGGCAGGCGCACCTTGGCGCCGACGAACTTCTGCTTCTGGGGGTCTTTGGGGGAAACGGCCACACCGGTGTCTCCCAGCATGGTCTCAGGGCGCGTGGTGGCCACCACGATGTAGTCCTGACCGTCCACCGGCTCGGTGAGCGGATAGCGCAGATGCCACATATGACCCGCCTCGGCCACGTATTCGGCTTCGTCATCGGCGATGGCCGTGGTGCAGTGCGGGCACCAATTCACGATGCGCTTTCCCCGATAGATAAGCCCGTCGTGATACCAATCGCTGAACACCTGACGCACCGCTCGGGCGTAATCGGGGTCCAGGGTGAAGTGCTCATCGGCATAATCGCAAGAACACCCCATGCCCTTGATCTGGTTCACGATGGTGTTACCGTACTCGTCGCGCCAGTGCCAGCACTCCCCTATGAAATTGTCCCGGCCGATCTGCAGCCGCGACACCCCTTCATCGGCGAGCTTCTTGTCCACCTTGGTCTGAGTGGCTATGCCCGCATGGTCGGTGCCGAGGATCCACCGAGTGGGTTTTCCCTGCATGCGGGCATGGCGGATGCAGGTGTCCTGGATGGTCTCATTGAGCGCGTGGCCCATGTGCAGCACGCCGGTGATATTCGGCGGTGGGATCACCATGGTGAAAGGCACATCGGCGTACTTGCCGAAGCCCGGGGTGCGCTCGAAATAGCCATGGTCCATCCATGCCTTGAAAAGCGGCGCCTCATGGGCCGCGAAATCGTATTCTATCTTCTTGTCCGCCATAGGGTCTCCTCAGGTAGTTGACGTATCTGACCATGATACCTCAACAGGAAGACTCCTTGCGCAGAGCTCGTCTAAGCGGCCATGGGGACGATTTGGGGCTTGGTCTGGCCGGTGATGTCGCTTGCCCGCAACGTGACGGTGGTCGCATTCTTCTGCTCGGGCAGATCATACATCGTATCCATCAGCACCCGCTCGCAGATGGAGCGCAAACCTCGGGCGCCGGTACCGTGCTCCACCGCTTCCTTGGCGATGGCCCGCAGGGACTCCTCGGTGAAGGTGAGCTCGCAATCCTCGAAGGAGAACAAGCGCTCATATTGCTTCACCAAGGCGTTTTTCGGCTCCACCAAGATGCGCACCAGATCGTCTTCGGTGAGCGCCGAAAGCGAGGTGATGACCGGGATGCGGCCCACGAATTCGGGGATCATGCCGAATTTGTTCAGATCCTCGGGCAAGACCTGGGCCAAGAGCGCTGCGTCGTTCTCCTCTTTGCTCTCGGGCAGATCCGAATTGAATCCTATGGTGGAAGAACCCACCCGCTCGGCCACGATGTCCGTGAGCCCCACGAAGGCCCCACCCAAGATGAACAGGATATTCGTGGTGTCGATGGGGATGAGCTCCTGTTGCGGATGCTTGCGCCCCCCCTGGGGCGGCACCGAAGCCTGGGTCCCCTCCACGATCTTCAACAACGCCTGCTGCACGCCCTCGCCGGACACGTCGCGGGTGATGGAGAGGTTCTCCGCTTTACGGGCGATCTTGTCTATCTCGTCGATGTAGATGATGCCGATTTCGGCGCGGTCCACGTCGAAATCGGCCGCGGTGATGAGCTTCAGCAGGATGTTCTCCACATCCTCACCCACATAACCCGCTTCAGTGAGGGTGGTGGCATCGGCGATGGCGAAGGGCACCTTTAAAGTGCGGGCCAACGTTTGGGCAAGCAGGGTCTTGCCCGAGCCGGTGGGGCCCAAAAGCAGGATGTTGCTCTTGGCGATCTCCACCTCGTCGTCTTGAGCCTCAAGCCCGATGCGCTTGTAGTGGTTGTAAACCGCCACTGAAAGCGCCCGCTTCGCAGCCTCCTGACCCACCACATACTCCGAGAGATCGCTATAGAGCTGATGGGGCGTGGGAAGATTCGCCAACACATCCTGAGGAGTGGGCGCGCCTTTGGCCTCAGCCAAGGCATCTTCGGCGAAATCCCTCTCCTCCATGGAATCCGCCCAGCTCAAGGTTCCATCCCCGCGGGAAGTCATGTGCATGTTCAAATCACGCATCATGGCTTCGGCGCAAGTGGCCACGCATTCCTCGCAGATGTAGACCCCCTCCGGACCCGAAACCATGGCCGCAGCGGCCTCAACGGGTTTCCCGCAGAAGGTGCAATGGATGTCTTTAGGGGTGCTCTTGTTGGTATCCCGCGTGTTCACATCAATCCTCACTGTTGCAAAGGCTCTGGATCCGATTCGGCTTAAGCACCGCTGCGCGAAGTGGTGATGCGATCCACCAGGCCGTATTTCAGGGCCTCTTCGGCGGTCATGTAGTTGTCGCGCTCGGTATCGTTTTGGATGGTCTCCAACGACTGGCCGGTGTTTTCCGCCAGGATCTTATTCAGGCGGTCACGGGTCTTCAACATGAACTCGGCCACGATCTGGATCTCGGTCTGCTGGCCCTGGGCACCGCCAGAGGGCTGATGGATGAGCACCATGGAGTTAGGCAGGCACAGGCGCTTGCCCTTGGTGCCCGCCGAAAGCAGCACCGCCGCCATGGAGGCGCACTCCCCCAGGCAGATGGTAGAAACGTCGCACTTGATGAAGTTCATGGTGTCCAAGATGGCAAGGCCTGCGGTGACGGAGCCCCCGGGAGAGTTGATGTAAAGGGAGATGTCTTTTTCCGGGTCGGCGCTTTCCAGGTGAAGGAGCTGAGCTACCACCGAATTGGCGACGTTGTCGTCGATCTGCTCGCCCAGAAAGACAATACGATCGTTCAACAGGCGCGAATAGATGTCGTAGCTGCGCTCACCCCGGGGGGATTGCTCGATGACATAAGGAATGAGAGCTGAATTGACTGAAGCCATTTACTACCTCTTTCTTCGCTAATCCATACTTGTCTTCATGGTAAACGTAAGCGCGAACATCTAAGGGAAATCCATAGAGCCGTTACCCTATGGATAAAGGCGGGCGGGCCTTGAGGGCCGCACCCGCCTTGAAACCCTTCACCCTAAAGGACAACAACCGCTATTTATCGTCCTCGGCCTTATCCTTCTTGTCCTTTTTGGCCTTCTTCGCACCCTTGGGCTCCTCGGTGACCACCACGGCGGTATCCATGAGCTCTTTGGCAGCCTTCTGGCGCAGGATACCCTGACGGATGAGATACATCTGACCGTTCTGGCGCCATTCGTCCATCATGCGCTCAGCGGCAGCCGCATCGGAGGCGGCACGCTCGAACTCAGCGCGGATATCCTCCTCGGTAGCCTCCATGCCCTGATGGACAGCGTAGGAATCCAGGGCCATATCCTGCTTGGACACGTCTTCGGCCTGATGCTTCACATCATCGCGGAACTGCTCCTGGGTGATGCCCTGCTGCTTCAGGTACACATCCAAAGTCAAGCCTTGGCGCTGGAGCTGGGTGAAGAAGTCCTGCAGAAGCTGGGCTTCTGCGTCCTCCACCACGTCGGCGGGCACTTCCCCTTGGATGCGCTCCTGGAGCGCCTCCAGGATACGGCTCTCCTTCAAACGCGGGATGATGGTGGACATCTGGGATTCGATCTCCTCGCGAAGCTCACCGCGCAGCTCCTCTACGCTCTCCACGCCGATCTTCTCCTTCACCCACTCATCGGTGAGCTCCGGCAGCTTCTGCTTCAGCACGGCCAGCACTTCCACGTCAAAGTGGACCTGGGTGGTCTTGCCGGCCAAAGTGGCGGTCATGGCGTAGCTCTCGGAGGGCACATCGATGGCGAACTGCTTCGTATCGCCTTTCTTCAGGCCCAAAAGCTCCTCGTCGAAAGCGGGCGGATAGATGCCCGAACCCAGGCCGTACTGGGTCTCGTCGGTAGTGATGGATGCGATGGGCTCACCCTTGTCATCGGTGGCGGTGATCTTCAGCTCAACGAAGTTGTCGGCTTTCACCTTGGTGTTGGCCGGAGCATTCACCAGCTCGCTGTAGTGACCCAGGAGGTTTTCCACCTCTTCGTCGATGCTCTCCTCGGTTACCTCGGTGGAGGGAAGCTCGATGGAGACCGGCTCGTAGCTGGAGAGCTCCAAGGTGGGCTTCACGGCCACTTCGAAAACGAAGGTGTAGGGCTTCGCGTCCTCCACGAGCTCCATGTCCTCTTCGCCGAATTCCGGCTTGCCCACGGGATAGATACCGCACTGATCAACGGCCAGCGGATAGGAATCGTTTACCAACTCGTCGGTTACCACCGCGCGTACGTAGTCCTTTCCCAAGGCGCTGTCGATCACCGGCCGGGGCGCCTTGCCGCGCCGGAAACCCGGGATGCTGTACTGATTCGCGACCTTCTTGTACTGCTTTTTCACAGCGTCGGCGGTGGTCTTCTCGTCGATGGTCACCGTGACCTTTACTTTGTCGCCGTCTAACTGTTCAACTTTAGTTTCCACTTGCTTCCTCCACTTAGCTTTCTTCTCCTATGCGTTCAGGCACGCAAAGAAGGATTATCCCATATATCCGGCTTGAGGGCTTCAGGTTCTTCGCCGTATCCACAAGCCCTGCGCGATGCTACCCTTCGCTTCCCGGGGTTCGGTCGTCTTTTGCCATATCGGTATGCAGGTCGTCATCGATCACCAATTCTGAGGAATCGGCGACTTCCTGTGCGCTGACCTTCAAAGACGGATCCAAGGCCATGGGCTCGTTTTGACCGCCCATCTTGAACTTACGCCCCGCTTTGACCCACATCCTGTACTCTGCCGTGGCCGTGAAGAGCGCGTCGGAAGAGGAATTGAGGGCGGTCTCGCAGGAATCCTGGATCACGCCGATGATGAAACCGATAGCCACCACCTGCATGGCGATGTCGTTCGAAATGCCGAAAAGCGAGCAGGCAAGCGGGATGAGCAGCAATGAGCCACCGGGAACCCCCGATGCACCGCAAGCCGAGATGGCGGCCAAGAATGCCAGGATGATAGCCGTGGGGATGTCCACGGGAAGCCCCACGGTGAATGCCGCCTGCATGGCCATCACGGTGATGGTCACCGCAGCGCCGGCCATGTTGATGGTCGCGCCCAGGGGGATGGATACCGAATAGAGGTTCTTATCCAGCCCCAGCGATTCGCAGAGCTCCATGTTCACCGGGATATTCGCAGCAGAGGAGCGGGTGAAGAATGCCGTTATACCCGAATCCTTCAAGCAGCGCAGCACCAGCGGGTAGGGATTCTTGCGGGTGCAGATGAACACGATGATCGGGTTGGTGACCAGGGCGATGAAGAGCATGCAGCACACCAAGAGCAAGATGAGCTGGCCATACTCCACGAATATCTCCATGCCATTGGTGGCCACGGCGTTGTATACCAAGCCCAGGATGCCGAAGGGGGCGCAGTTGATGATCCAGCGCACCACCGTGGTGATGGCGTTGGAGATGGCCTCGAATACACCCTTCGTTCCCTGGCCTGCTGCGCGGAGCGCAACACCCAGCAGCGCCGCCCATGCCAAGATGCCGATGTAGTTGGCGTTCACCAGCGAATCCACGGGATTCGATACGACGTTCATAAGCAGGGTGTTCAATACCTCGCCGATGCCGGCCGGCGACGATTGCGTGATGTCCTCCGGGGTTGCCAGAGTGAGCTCCATGGGGAACATGTACGAGCCCAGAACCGCCACCACAGCGGCCACCAGGGTGGATACAAGATAGAGCACGATGATGGTGCCCATGGATTTCGGTGCCTTGGCATTGCAAAGCGCGCTGATGATAAGGAAGAACACCAGGATGGGCGCTACGGCCTTCAAGGCGTTCACGAACAGGGTGCCCAAAAGCGTGATGACCACGGCAGCTGCATTGCCGTCCGACGGGATGAGCAACGCCAACACCGCGCCGATGACCAGACCGACCACGATGCGCAGCACCAAACTGACCGAGTTATATTTCCTAACGAGTTCTTTCACGGCATTCATCTCCTTAATGGATACAACCCGACCATGATAGCAAACCTTGCTACCACAAAAGCCAAGCATCACGCCCATCTTCCGGTAATCTGGTAACATGGGATGCCATGCGGGCGTGGCGGAACTGGCAGACGCGCCAGATTTAGGTTCTGGTGGGTAACCCCCGTGAAGGTTCAAGTCCTTTCGCCCGCACCACTTTCCTGTTCATCCCTCTTCATGTCAAGGGCAAAGCAAAGCCCCTGTCGATTACCTAACAGGGGCTTAGAGTACTCGATGCGTCGATCCTCAGCGTACGTGATCGCCGCGCTTGCGAACCCGAAGATTCATTCCCGCTAAGCAAGCGAGACTCGCTGCAACCAATGCGGCGAGGGCGAATCCCGCAGCCGAAACGTCGTCTCCCGTTGCGGGAAGGGCACCGGCCGCGGTCTGATTGCCCGTCGAGGCGGCATCGGCTGGCTGGGAGGTCGAAACCCCGGGCTCCTGCGGGGTGGTCACGTTCCCGGAACCGTTATCGGAAACAACCGGTTCGGTATAGACGTTCGCAACACCGAGGTCCTGAAGCCCGAACAGGGATAGCTTCCTCACACCGAAGGTGATGAATCCATCGCGGACGATGCAATCGTAGGTCTCAATGGACCCATCATCATGATAATGATGGACGCGGAGGGTGTGACCGTTGTATTTGGGATCTACCGGCAAGGAAAGATTCAAAGTTCCGAACATCTCGGTTTTCTCGGTACCATTCACGAACAAGGATATATCGAAGATATCGCTTATGGTCTCAACCTGGATGGCTCGCTTGAACGCCTGATAATCGGGGCTGCTAGCAGCTACCTTCTGCGCCTTCACCTCCACCGTTGGGGTCCCAGGATTATTCATGTCGAATACATTGGCCACATCCGCCTTCGCATTGTCCAAACCCTCGATGGCTTGGGTGGGGCCTTCATCCCGCACAAGATCATCCAAATAGAACAGGATGCATTTCTGGGCAAGCAGATTAGGCATCTGCATGGGAACGAGGGTTATAGGGTCCTTCAATGAAGCGACGGTGTTCCCTTTCATATCCCCATAGATTCCCGAGTACCCTGCCGCCTTGTCTGCCCCGAAGATATTCTTCGCCTTGGCGATGATCATGTTGATCTGGGCGTCGGTGAATACATAGTTCTTAGGAGTGAGATATTCGAATTCAGGCCGCTCCATACCCGGCGTAGCTTCACCTCCCTCGTAGGAAATCCCGATGAAGCTGATATGGGCGATATCGTTATCGGCGATCTTGTATATCGGATTGAAAACCACCGTAGCTCCCGGATTCAGAGGATTCGAGGAACCTCGATTCAAATCCAGCCCAGCACTGAAGTCATCGCAACCAGGAGGGAAATAACTCGAATAGGCGATAGCGCCATCGCTGGTGGAATAACCTTCATGGTAGACGTTGGAATATTCGGTAATAGGAGGGATGCTTCCCGCCTCGCTGGCAGAAAACACATTAAAGCACTTATGCCATCCCTCGAAAGCACCGGTCACAGAGAAGTCGACACCGATATCGGACGTAATATGGAACGAGCGGGTAGCGGGAGCTGTCGGCACATCGGCACTGGTGATGATATAGTTTCCTGAAGCATCAGGCTCGATCGCCTTGACCACCTTTCCGCCATCGGAGGCGAAGAAGATCACCGTGATGGCATTAGCGGATGCGGTGTGAAGGCCCTCTTCTGACTCGAATCCAGTGAGATCATTGGCCTCTCCTTGGCAAACCAAAGCAGACCCCTCCGGAGCTTCCTCTAAGTCCCGGGATTCATCACAAGCCCCTTCGGTTCCCTCAGCATCCTGCTCCATCGGCTCTGCAGTCTCAGACCCTGCAATCCCCCCATCAGTGCGATCCAGGATGTCCCCTTCGAAGGTTTCACTTTCATCTGCTTCTGCTTGAGTGACCTCTTCTGCGCCGCCATCAGAAGTATTGGACAGGCCTTCCTCGTTGGCCAAAGCAAACCTCGGCATGCACAGACCGAAGGTCAGGATCAGCGCGCAGAGAACGGATAGGGCTGCGTTAAGGGGCCTCTCACCACGCCATGATTCCTGATTCATTGCCTTCCTTCCTCTCGGTTTCATATCATGACTATCCGGCTATTATATTACCATTCTATTCGTAATTCCATCCAATCACCGGCTTGATTGGCCTTCAAGCTTTTTCCGATGAGCGGAATCTTTCGATGCCCTCTTACGTGACTCTTTGCTGTATCCTTTCTCACACTGCCATATAAGTTGTTCCGAAAGGCCCATTTGAAAGCGAACCTCGCATATCCCCTACTCGTCTTCATCGCTGGGTCGAGCTATGGCTTCATCGTGCCTG
>CAZKKN010000039.1:0-15563 GCA_964553375.1 uncultured Eggerthellaceae bacterium
CTCCGGCACCATGGTGCTGTGGGGCCAAAACCCCGCCATGGAGCGCGGCATCATGAAGCGCATCCTGGATAATCAGAAATCGGGCGCCAACCTGATTGTCATCGATACCCGCTTCCAGGACATGTCGAAACACGCCGACCTGGCTATTCAGCCACGCCCCGGCACTGATGGCGCTTTGGCCCTTGGCATCATCCGCGAGATCATCAAGAACGGCTGGTACAACCAGGAATGGATCGATAACTGGACCTACGGCTTCGAGGACCTGAAAGCGCGCGTTGAGGAATGGACGCCCGAGAAGACGGCCGAGGTATGCTGGATCGAAGCCGACGAGGTGCGCGAGGCCGCACGCATGATGGGCCAGGACGGCCCCGTGGGCATGATGGTGGGCCTAGGCCCGGGCTGCATGCACACCAACGCTATTCAGAACGGCCGCGCCATCGCCTGCCTCCAAGGGCTTTTAGGCCACATTGATGTGCCTGGCGGCGTGAACGTGCCGGTGGCTTTTTCGGTCATGCTGGACGACAAGATCACGCTGTGGGACGGCACGAAGGATCCCGGCCGGCCCGAGCTGTTCACCTTCGGCGGTGAGAAGCACCCGCTGTATAAGTCGTTCGGCCGCTCCAATGACCCCAATTCGGTGTTCAAGGCCATCATCACCGGCGAGCCGCGTCCCGTGAAGATGTTCGTAGCCGTAGCCGACGACCCCCTGCTGTGCTATGAGGATGCCAACCTCACTTACGAGGCTATGACCAGCCCCAATCTGGACCTTATCGTGGTGAAGGACTTCTACCTATCCCCCACAGCCAAGCTGGCCGATATCGTGTTGCCCACGGCCGATTGGTCCGAGCGCTGCACCTACGATGAGGAGTTGGACGGCCCCTTCATCCTCGCCTTCGACCAGGCAGTTCCCGCCCCCGGCGAGTGCAAGGACGACTGGTGGTTCTGGCTGCAATGGGGTAAGCGCATGAACCCGGAGCAGTGGCCTTGGAAAGACGAGAAGGAGATGGTGCTCTGGCGCCTGAAGGAATTCTACGACTTCGACCTCACCTGGGACGAATTCCAGGAGGTCCCGGTGCGCATCGTGGGCGGCGCCGATCTTACCGCCGAGCCCGTACGCAAGAAGTACGAGAAAGGGCTGCTGCGTCCCGACGGCGAGCCCGGCTTCCCCACGGTAACGGGTAAGATCGAGTTCTCGTCGCCGGCCATGGCCGCCTTCGGCTACGACCCCGTACCCGATTACACCGAGCCGGCGGAAAGCCCCTATTCCACCCCCGAACTGGCAAAGGAATACCCGCTTATTGGCACCACCGGCCATCGCGTGTACAGCTTCTTCCATTCCGCCTGGACCAACGTTCCGGCCCAGCGCTACTTCTACCCGGAGCCCTTCGTGGTGATCCATCCCGACGATGCCGCTGCAAACAAGATCAGCGATGGCGAATGGATGACCATCTCGTCGCCCCGCGGCTCCATCATCTCCAAGGCGTTGGTTTCCCGCGAGGCCAAGAAGGGTGTCGTGTTCATTCCGCGTCCCGCCTGGCGCGACGAATGCAAGGCCCTGGGCCTGCCCGGCTACGGGTGGGATAAAGCCAACGGCAACGTGCTGGTGCCTTCCGAGCCCGCAGAGCCCGGCTACGGTGCCACTGCCATGCGTTCTTTCCTTTGCAAAATCGAGCCCGGAAGGGGTGACCTGTAATGAGTCGTGTGAATGGTGGCGGAATCGCCATGCTCTTGGACCTGGACGACTGCATCGGTTGTTTCGGCTGCGAGGCAGCGTGTCGGGAAACCTATCGCTATCCCTATCACGAGGACTGGATGAAGGTCGTGCGCCGCGAGCCATTCCTGGTTGATGGCAAACTGAGGCAGTATCACCAGGTAGCACCTGTGTTGGACAAGTGCAAAGCGTGCTATGACTCCGATCCTAATCCTCTGTGCGTCACGGGCTGCGCCGCCCAGTGCCTGAAGATCGGACCCTTCGAGGAGATCGTGAAAGAGGCAGCCGGGCGCCACTGCGCCATCTACACTGCCTGATCGTTTTGATCGCTCGTTGTTAGAGCGCAAGCATCTGACCGCCAGCAAGGGCCCAACCGCTTGCGCTCTAACGATTCACACTCTAACGATTCACAATAAGTCCTTTTCGTAAGGAGGGGTTATGGAAACCTCCGGTAAACGACCTTTAATGGCCGCCATAGGCTGCGCCATCATCCTCACCGTGGGGCTTGGCTCCACATCGCTTCTGAATGCTATCGCCGTGCTTTTGGTGGAAGGCATGGGAATCGATCTTGTCACTTACGCATTCGGCCCCATGTTGGCCACCATCTTCGCATTCTTGGGCAGCCTGGTGGGCACGAAGCTGATCGATAAGATCACCCCGAAGCGCTGCCTGCTTATCGGCAGCATATGCACAGCCATCGCTCTAACGCTGTTCGCCATGGCCACAGGACCGGTCATGTGGTACATCGGCAACGTGATCAACGGCATCGTGTTGGCTATCGGCGCCCATGCATCGGCTGCGGGCGTGCTTTCGCGCTTCTACGGCGAGCGCACCCCCACAGTGTTCGGCGTGGTGGTGGGTGTTATGAGCTTCATCATCGCCGGCTTGGTGTTCATCGAATCGTTGCTGCTGCAGGTGCTGGATTACCGCACCATCATATACGGCTATGCCGTGCTGGTGGTGATACTGGGCGTGTTCTCCAATGTAGTGCTCATCGGGAAGGTGCCCGCCATGCCTGCTGGCGCCCCAGCACCTACCGTGGATGACAACCCCGCCGAACTCGGTGCTGCCGAGGCCCGCGCCGAACAGGAGCTGGTGCCTCAGGGTGAGGCCGCAGGGGCCGCACCGGCTGCACCCCCTGCCCCCACCGGCCTTACGCTGAAAGAAGCGATGCGCACGCCGGCGCTCTATCTGTTCTTCCTGGCAATGGTGTTCGCTTCGTTCCCGTTGAACGGATTCTCGGCCTATTCGTCGAACTTCCTGGCTGCAGGCGGCCTGGATCCCGCCTTCGTGGTAACACTGCTTTCGGTGTTCGCGTTGCTAGTGGCCGTGGTGAGTCTGTTCGCAGGCAAGATATCCGAGAAGCTTGGGGCGTCCATCTCGTCGATCATCGTGTTTGCCGGCTTCGCGGCGGGCATCGCGCTTCTGGTGCTGTGGCTTTCCAACGCCGGCACTCCCATGCTTTACGGCGGCCTGGTGCTTTGTGCGCTCATCGGCCCTGTGCAGATCCTTCCGGCGCTGTTCATCCCGCAGCTTTTCGGCATGCGCGATTACACCGCGATAAACGCCGTTGGCATGGGAGCTTTCTACCTGGGCGGCACCGCGGTATTCCTTATCGCAGCGGCCATCATGCAAAACGTCGGCTTCGCCATGGGTTTCGGCGTACTTGCGGCATCGGGTGTTGTGGCATGCATCCTGTTTCTGCTCGCCATCGCCGCAAGCCCTGTTCGCAAGCTTGCGAAGAAGTAAGACGGCTTCGATCTGTAAGACAACCCAACTTGATGCGTTTCGGAAGGTGCCCTGGTTTCAGCGGCACCTTCTTTTGTTCGGCGCTTCAACTCGCAAGCGCGTGACGATTTCACCTTTGGCCGGGGCGAGTGTGCTACGATGAAGCAGCGCTGCGAAAAGCGCCATATCAACCGTTATCGGAGGCATCTTATGGGAAAGAATATCTTGATCGTTCATGGAAGTCCGCGCACGGGCGGCAATTCCGACATGCTGGCCGACGCGTTCGAGCGCGGTGCGAAAGAGGCAGGGCATACCGTTGTGCGCGTAGATGCTGGCAGAGCGAACATCTCCGGCTGCAAAGCGTGCGAGTACTGCTTCAAGCACGATGGCGAATGCGTGCAGAAAGACGACATGCAGGAGTTCTATCCGCTGCTGCACGACGCGGATATGCTGGTGGTCGCAACTCCCATGTACTATTACAACTTCCCTGCTCAGCTGCGCGCTTTCCAAGATCGCATGTTCTGCGGCATCGCCAATCCATTCGGCATTAAAGAGACGGCGCTGCTGCTGTGTTTCGAAGACAAAGACGCCTCCACCGCCGATCCTGCCATCCGCAGCTTCGAGGTGGCGGCCGAGTATTGCAAGCAGCAGGTCGTAGGCGAGGTCATCGTGAACAACGTTTACGAGAAGGGCGCTATCGCGGGCAACCCTGGTTTGGAGGAAGCCTACAACCTGGGGCGCGGGTTGAAGTAGACGGCGCTCAAAAGCCGCACGATAATAAGCTGCCTTAACAGCAACGATTTACGGCCTCAGCGCCCCGGACAAACCGCGAATCACACAGCCGGAATGCGCCAATCGGGGGTCTGTATGCCATAGCGCTCTTTGAACTCGGGTGCCAACGCAAACGAGAGTGGCTTTCTGGGCGACCACTTCTCCACGATACCTTTTTCTTCAAGCACTCCCATATGCTTTCGCGCCATCTGTCGACCGACCTCTAGATAGCGCGCGAGCTCATCAATCGTAACGTCGCCAAGCAACCCGAAAGAGTCATACTGCATTAAGATGAACGTCGCTTCGGCCTGCTGCGGTTTCAGGTCGAAATCCTCTTTGATGGTTTCGATTTTCTCATTTAAATCCTGGAAGATTGATTTGCTCTCTTCTAAGCGCTCAATGATCCCCAGCTGAGCGGTGCGCACTAGCTCCAGCATCGTATACACGAAAAATGTCAATTCACCCCTATTCAGTGGGTTTTCGACAGACTGGAACGCCTTGTAATATACATCGCGGTTCTCGGCGATCGTACGGGATAGCGAAAGCACCGTAGGCGCAGAAAGAGGCTCACTGAGGAACAACGAGAGCAGATACCGACCCGTCCTTCCGTTGCCGTCGTAGAAGGGATGCGCATATTCGAAGATGTAGTGTGAAACCAGTGCGGCATATGTTGAAGGGATTTTTTCATCTTCCACGATTCTTAGCATTGCCTCCATGGCATTCACAATGGCAGATTCCGGCTGAAGCCCCTCATGAAGCACGCGCACACCACCTGCGGTTATGCTCACTTCCTCTTTGCGGAACAGCTTGCCGTCAGGCCGTTTTTCGTGCTCTAATTCGCCGTCCATCACCTTGTCATAGATCGTGCGAATATCTTCTGGCGTGGTGGGAACCTGCGCCGACCCTTCAAGGATGGACAGGTACAGCATTGCAAGCTCTTTGAATCTTTTTTGCCGGGGGTCACCGGCACGCTCCGACTCAAGCGCATCTTTGATTTGGCGACGCGTGCTATGGATGTCCTCTATCGAGTTGGTCGACACAACCTCATCAAGAACTATGCTCCGCATAACTGCGTTGCTCGCGATGGGCGGCATACTGCGAATTAGTTGGGATACTTTGCGCTCCGTGCGAAGAGCGCGCTCATTCAGTATGGAAAGCTCACGTGGAACCGCCAAGAATAACTCACCTTGCGGCGTGGTGAATCCCGTTGAAAACGTAGAGTCTGCCGACCGCCGCTTTTGCTCGTTGTTTGTAAGCTCCGTATCGCGCGAAGCGCTTGAATTCGCATGGTAGAGTTTTGCCAGTTCCTTATACTCCATTGGCCCTCACTATAAGAAGCGCTCGATAATTGAGATTTAACTTATACTTTTTTACGATTAGTATAACTTTATTGAGCGCTAGTCGCGTCCAAAAAGCGTGAGTAACATTTTTCGCACAATCCCCTTGACCCTGACATAGTATCCGAGTTTAGACTGGGGTGTCAGGAGGTGATCGAGATGGCAAAGCCGAGCCAACCGGAACGGCAAGATGGTCTACAGCCTGAGCAAGGCAAAGACCGCGAACAACCCAAGCCCCAACCAAAACTGCTCACGGTTTCTCAAGCGGCACGGGTCATCGGCGTCACTCCGGCCCAACTGAGGAACTGGGATACGCGGGGCGTCTTGCGCGTTCAGCGCACTGGGGACAATGTTGCCAACAACCGCAAGCTCTACACCCCTGACGACATAGAGCGGGCGCGCAACATATATGTTTTGCAAGAGTTGGACCTCACCCTGGGCCAGATCGGCGAGATTCTTGACGCTCCCGAAGGCGAACGCGAAGCGCTGTTGGCGCAGCATAAAAAGCAGCTGAAGCAGAAGTACACCGCGCTTCAGCACAACATCTTGCTCTCAATCGTTGCGGATACCTTGGGGCTGGAGCACCTGAGGACCAGTGCTGACATCCTGGGTTCGCCACATGTTTTGGGAGATGCCTACTCCAAAGACGAGAACCTACAGCAAGTACTACGCTGGCTGAAAAGCCACACCAGCAGAGACGTTGAGCGATTCTCGGAAGAGTTATTGGAGGTTGCGGAAGGTTTCGCCGAGCTGGAAGATGCTGCCGATTGGGATGCGCTACAGCTGCAAATCGGGCGATTCTGCGATGTTTGGGGCTCACGCATGGGTTGGCCCACAGTGGGCGAAATGTATGGACTCTACGTCACGTTTGCCCAGACCAATGCTTTGACCGAGGAAATCGATGCCTCCCTTGGCGATGGCGTTTCGGCCATGATGGCGCGGGCATTCCTGTTGGGGTGGGTTTCGGCTTCGCTGAATTGCCTTGATGACATCTTGATCTGCCTCTACATGGAGTCACTGGAAGATTCTTCGTCGGCTCCGGCTCGCCGGGCTGCCGAAGTGCTTGTTGCCCATGTTTGCGATTCGGGCGGCAGGCCCTATTTGGCCGAAAGCGATTCGGTACCCCACTGGGGCGAACAGGTGGCTGAGCTTTCGGAGGCTGTTTTCGGGACCATGGCGGAGGCGGCCTTAAGCGAAGAGCTGGAGGGGTTCTTGGAACTGGAAGACTTCACCACGGTGGATGGTTCTTCCCTTGATACGTTCCAGCAGTTGACCTGCGCATTTGCTGAGGGAAAGTTTGACAAGTGGTATAAGCGGGGCGGTCAGGAGCAAATCGAACGGCGACGCGCCGAGTGGCTGGACTGTATGGAAGATGAGTGGCTGATGGAGCGCGGAGGCGATGCGGACGGTGCTGGTGCAACGAGTGGGGTGAGCGGGGCGAATGCGGTTGATGCGACAGATGACGCGCGTGACCCTGAGTTCATCTCGTGGTTGAGGGATCGCTTCGCGAATCTGCTAGCCGATCCGCCGGAAGCATGCTGGGCCACAGAGGATGAATCGTGCCGAATCGAGAAGCACGTTCGCGAGCTGATTGAGGAAGATGCGCGCGAGGAAGACGGGAGTGCAGAAGTGAGCGAAGAAGACGCGAGCCGGAAAGCTGCGAAACGCAGCAACCCCCCTAGAACGAGAAGAGCTTAGACACAAGGATGTCCAGCGCATCGGCGATGCGAAAAAGGTCGTCAGCGCCCACTGATACGCGCCCGGTCTCGATGCGCCAAATGTGAGACTTTGAGCTTCCGATCATGAGGGCAAGACGCGCTTGGGAAAGCCCCTGACTTTCTCGACGTGAGCGGATAGCAGCCCCAAGGGCGAGCCTTTTCTCCTGCGTATTCATGGGGTAAGCGTAGGTGTTATACTATGGCCTGCGGCTTCATATTTGAAGCCTACAATCAATCGAAACAAGAGGAAGACTTTTTTCATAAGTTGAACAACGAATAAAAGAGGGATCCCTATGACACAAACAAAACTATCGATCCGCGCATTCATTACTGCAGCATTTTTCACAGCCCTTCTCGCATTGCTAGCAGGGTGCTCATCAGCCCAGCAGAACACTGAACCACAATACGCCGATGAAGAAGTCATAAGAGTAATGGGCGATACCCTGGAAAAACGCTTTGACATTGCTGATGCATCGACCGGAAACGGAAATGGCTCTAAAACGAAAATTGAAGTCAGTGAGCTTGAAATCGATGCGCTCTCACCATATCGATCCAGGGAATTCGAAGATGCCAAACTACAAGAAGCTGTATTGGCATACATCAATCTTTTGGAAGACATGCGTGAGGTTGCCAGTACTTACGATATGGACTCCTATGAAGGTTCAAAAAAATGGAGTGAGCTATACGCAAAACGCACGCAATCTCTAATGAATTTCGTCAACGATTATGGCCTTACAGTAGACGACAAGCATGCTGCATCTTTGGAAGAAATTGTCCGGAAAGGCAACACCAACGCTGAAAAGAGCCAAGAAACACAGGCTGTTGAAGCCCTTGTCAGCAGCATGGTCTTTGAGAAGCAATCTGACGGATATGGATATTACAAATACATCTGCACAGCCCAGAATACCTCGGAATATGATTTCGAACATTTTTCTGTCACTTTAGCGCTCTATGACAGCGATGGAGTAAAAGCAGATGAAGCTTACGCAAGTACAAACGGATGGGCTCCAGGAGAAAAAGTTAGATTCGAGGCAGTGTCAGATATGGATGCTTCTGAAATCAAAGTCTCTTTGAGCGGATACAGCATTAAAAAATCCTAACTGACAATCGCCATGAAAAGGTGGCATCAACATGAAAAAGAAATCCGAAACGAAACGTAAGACTGTTATCAGCCTCGTCATCGGTGTCATTTTGGGCATTTCGGTAGTAACCATAGCTTTCAATGCGCTCAACGGATAGCTACCAGGGGTGGAGTATGGATAACTCGAACAATCAGACTGCCTCGCCTGAGTCCGATATGTATTCACCCGATGAATGCACGGACAAGCAAAGTACCCGCAATGCGTTTCGTAAGAACACTTCTGGAACCAAGCAAAAAAGGCGACCTCTTTTCTCCAACATGAGAAAAGAGGGGCAAACCATAAAGCGAAAGGCAGCAAAGACAGGAAAACGAATAGCGGCAACTTTGCTCCACGGTTTCATCGGTTTCGCAATCGGTGCCGCGACTTCACTCGTTGTATGCGCCATCGTATTCGACATTGGTCGCAACTACAATCCCGACAACAATGCTTCTCAATATGATTTGACAGTGCTTCAAGAACGAATAGAGCGGTGTAACGAGATCACGACAGCGTCATATCTTTATACCACCGCTGAAATGGTGGAATGGAACAATGCGATTTTCGGACTCTTCGATATACCAGGTTTGACCGGAAAAGAATTCATCGTCAAATTCAACGGAATCATCAAAGCAGGTGTCAGCCTTGATGAAACCGTCATTGAAAAAGGAGATGATGGGTCCATTCAAGTGGCTCTTCCAGCTCCCTATATTGTTTCCCATGAAATCGACGAAAACAGCTTTGAAGTATTGCGCGAACATGAATCCCTTTTCAGCTCAATAAAACTCAAAGACATGCAAGAGTTTCGCGCTACTCAAAAGGATGCTATGGAGCAGCGCGCCTACGAATCCGGCGTAATGGAAGAGGCGGCACAAAACGCCCAAGAAAGCATACGAAATATGCTTGAGATGGCACTTCCAGAAGGAACGGAAATCCATTTCGTTCAAAAAGGCTGAGCTGTAAACCCTCACTGAAAGGAGCAGCAATTGAGCGAAAAGGGTGGCTGCGGTTGCAGCACGGTACTTGGAATAGCGGTCGGCGTTTGCCTAGGGCTCTTGTTTTTTGTGCTTGTTATCGCCTGCCTGATTTGACCCGGCGAATGTCAGCGGCCAACTAATAAACTATGACTCGATATCTCATACGATGAGTTTTTACACCGAAAGGACCGCATGATGCCAGAAATTGAAAACACCCCTGAACAAACTTTTGAAAACGTGTTTACTGCCGCCATCCAATTGCCTGGCGTAAAGATCGATCGAGAAAAATATCTTTCTGGCGCACTTAATAAACATTTCTCTCCCGAAATAATAGAACTGGCGATACAAACATCGCCCGCAGCTGCTGGCATAACACCAGACAAACTAGATTCTATCGCAGACGCATCTATTAGATATGAATCACTAAAAGTCACGGCGCTTTCGACAGCGGCCGGCATACCGGGTGGCCTTGCTATGGCGGGAACCATTCCGGCGGATCTTGCACAGTATTTTGCGCATGTTCTACGCATCACGCAGAAACTCGTATATCTCTATGGATGGGATGATATCTTCTCCGACAAAGACATGATAGATGACGAAACAAGAAGCCTTCTCATTCTGTTCGTTGGAGTTATGTTCGGCGCACAAGGAGCAATTGATGCTGTTGCGGCCATCTCCGCCAAGGTTGCCGAAGCTGTTGCAAAACGCGTTCCGCAAAAAGCCCTTATGAAAGGTGCGATATATCCTATTGTGAAAAAAGTGGCAATCTATCTGGGCATTCAAATGAACAAAGAAATCTTCGGCAAAGCTGTCGCCAAAATCGTACCTGTAATCGGCGGTGTCATATCCGGGGGCATAACATTAGGCACCTATGCTCCCATGTGCCTAAAACTGAAAGACTACTTGGCAGAACTCGAGACCGCCGATCCAGCCACATACATCATCGATATTGAACCCGAAGATACAGTTGGCAAATTTGAAGAATAGTGCACCCCTATCCCTACGGCAGGGTGCTAAATACGGCGCGTAGTTTACTTGAGGTGAGCGAGGAATTAAGTCGGCGATTGCAAATCAATAATCTCCTGCTACGAAACAATAATCACTATGCCGCAATAGCGCTTTGAACTTCTATGGCCCTACTGGTGCTCGGTCGGCATGATCATGCGTAGAATAAGATTGCGGGAGGTAAGCTACTCCGCCGACTCGTCGGCTATGCCAAGTTCGGAATACGTATGTTGACGCGCCTCTTCGATCAGTTCGGTCAAACCCGCCTTTAATTCGTCGCCATTTATCGGCTCACCTAATTTTGGCAAGATACGTTGAACCAAATCATCAATGTTCGCGTCCGAAAGAGTTGCCCAGAGAATCGACTCGATCGGCTCCTGATTTGACTTTCCTTGGTATTCCAAGTCGAGTCGATAGAGGCCCTCAATCACACCTGCATTGGTGCCTTCAGTAACAATATTCTTAAAGTTTTCGATGCTCGCTTGTCCATCCTGAGAAAAGAATGTGCTGTTTCCCAGGCGCACAATTCCACCTTGAAATGGGTTGTTGAACCAGTTGATGTAGGCATCGATATTCTCGATGCATTTGTCATAGTATTCATCAACGCTACGTCGTATCGCTTGCTTGTGGGCATAATCCTTCGAGTTACTCTCCTCTTCCCATTCCTGTTTCTCCTCTTCCAGCTCTTGCACCCTCTCTTCCGTTTGTTTATTAATGTCATCGAATTCATTTATGAGTGCCTGTCTCCACCCAGTAACCGTAACTTCGATCCAAGTATGTTCTTCGGTTTCGCGAGCCTCAGCAACATAATGATCTGCCAGCAAAAAAGCACCGATCAGTACCGCAGCCACCACCCCGATTACGACGAAATATCGTTTGAGAATAGGTTGCTCAGCCTGCTTTTCACCATTGGCGGGTAGAAGCTGGAACTCGCTTTTTATCTCCTTGACACTCAACAGGCAAGCACTAAGTTGATTGACCAAGCCGAAGAATACAAACGCATAGACAATGAACTCGCAAATTATTACAACGATAATCGGAGCATTGTCGGTAAGCCTTCCTAACCCATAGGCCGCCAGCCCGTCAGTAAACGTTGAAATCCACGACACGTCACAGAGTAGTGCGCAATTCGCTGAGTCAAACCGGTTCGATGTACTGTCGAATGCGTCTTTCAGGGTGTCAAATGATTCAGGTGGAAACGCGAGCGTAATACCAGCATACACAACACAGAGCACCGCACCCATGATATAAAAGCTTGCTCGTATGGCTGCTGCTTTGCTGAACCTCGGTGTAAGCTCCTTACTGAAGCGGCGACGGATAAACACAAAAACCGGATAATAGGCTATAAGCGCAAGCCATAAGATCCACCATTCCATTGGGTTCCATTTCGGGGTTTCAAGCAGAAAAACCAGACCCGAGACGAAAAACACACCGAAATAAACTCCGGTCCTAACCGGCCATTTCCGATTGATTCGCGAGAACTGCCCATCCCTTTCCAGAATGTACTGCCTCTGCGCTCGCTTCGCCATTGTGTAATACAACATGCCGATAAGCGAAATGGTCGAATAGACCACCAATACCACCAAAACATCGAATGATGACATGTTTGGAGCCGTCGTGCCCACGACCGTTATCAGCAGCCCCAATCCAATCGCTTTAAAGTAATAGGAACGAGTATCGCTCGCAAAGAACCAGGCGATAAAGCCTTCCTTCTTATCTTCCACCATGGCCGCTTCGCGCTCCATCCACCCATCAAACCCGACTTGAAAACCGCAGCTTCCGTGTGTGCTATTTCTTACACAAACCGGAGGTCGGATACCATTCCTTGCGCGCCTCGATCAGCTCCGTCAGCTGCCGTTTCTCATCCTCGGCGAATCGCTCCTCGGCCAGCACCTCATCTCGCAGCTTGTCCAGCATCTCCACTGCACCATCAAGCGAAGGGGCAGGGCAGCACGGCCTGACGAAGAACCTAATCCAGTAAGCATCGGTCTGCATATCGCTTAAAAGCTCCTGGAACGTACCACCTTGCTGCGTGCTCTCAACATTGCAAGCATCCATTGATCCCATAGTTCCTCCCGTATTCAAAATCTGTCACTACCATGCCGAACCGCATGACGGCACCGGTTTAGCATCTGAAAGCCGGCTCCTAACACAGAGAGCGAACCCACACCGCCCTACACTAGAATCCACCCTGCAACAAGAACCCGGCCTAAACCAGCTTCCCTTTGCAGTGATCGATCATGTGCTGGACGATCTGAGCCGTCCAACCCTGCATCTTCTTTTTGCGCGGCACGAGTTCACCATCTACGAGCTCATCATAGATGACCACCACGTCCTGGAAACGTGTGACCTTCGATGATCCTTCACGAGTAAGGCACATCTCTTCGGTTTTCAGCGGATGAAGCGCCTGCTTAAGCGAGGGATTGTACATAATGCTGGGTTCATCGTTTTCGTTGAGATAGGCAATGACCGCCTTGGTTTCGCCGATCTGATTAGCAGCCAAGCAGGCAGCGTCCTCAATGGTAGCCATAGTGTCCAAGAGATCCTGGGCAATAGACGCGTCATCCGCTGTCGCTTTGTCGCAAGGTTTCGAAAGGATCTCCTCGTCGGTTACGAGCTCTCGTATCATCGATGCCTCCTCGTTGGTAACATTCCCGCCCATTCACAACATGCCTCATTCACAACATGCCTCATCCGAAGCATTCCTGCTCGCACTATGATACCTAAACTCAACCACACCACGCGTCCATAGCAACGCCCCAAGCGTGGCATCCTCGAACGGATCCTCTAACCCCATGCAACTACAGAATGGATTCTTTCGGAATGGAAACAGAATTCTGTCTATCGACAGATAACGCTGACGCTCGCGCAAACGCTTGCTACTATAATCCTGCAAACTCCAAACACCACCCGCCGGGATTTATCGGTCCCAGCGGGTGGTCGCATATCAGGCAGTTGTAGCCTCGAATCCGAATGCGTCCCCGTTTTCACCAAAAGCGAAGGCGGGTGAATGCGAAAACAAAAGCAAGATGTCGCGCACCTATTGATCGCAGCTACTGATCGCACCTGTCGATGAAGGTCATCTGCAACGCGCCGCCGAAGGACATAGCGCCCCCAGACTTCACAGAAAGACGGACGCGATCGGGGTCGATGACCAGGCTTCCCGCAACCACATCAACGCCGCGGTCGAAAAGCGGCTGCGCCATAACCACAGATGGCCCCACCATGGTGACCACCGTGTCCGACGCAAGTTGCAGAAGTCGCGGCGCAGTCTTATTCTCCAACGTCACGCCAGTGATGAACGCGAAATCCGCCTGGGGCATCACGTATTCGCAAGCGGGATCGGGATAATCCAGCTCGTCGCGGCAATTGCGCTCCAAAACCGTGAGCTGAGCATACTCCATAACACGCTCTAGATGCGGGAAGTGCCCCACAACCACCACGCTTGCACCACCCGGGCGCCCCGCACCAGCGGCCTCTATCCGCGGCCGCATGGCTTCAAACGCATCCATCTTATGGATGGAACCGTCGGGCAACTCCACCGGTTCGTCATAGGTAGCCCCCATGGCATCGGTGAGTTCGCGCTGCCCATACCACGCATTCATGGCAGCCACCCCCAGTGTGGCCTCCTCAAACCGCCAGGATTTCGCCAGCGCCGCCAACTCGCGCAGCGGCAAACCGCGGAAGTCCCGCGCATCCGTAGGCTTTTTCGCACCACCGCGACACGTGTAGGAAACCCCCATGCCGCTTTCCGCCTCCACGTAGCTCCAGCTGATGCCCAGGCAATAATCGCGCACCTGAACGTCTTCAGGAATCCCGGCTATCAGCTCGTCATACAAAGCCCAAGGCATCATTTGTCCTTTCTCCGCAGGCCAAAATGACCTGACCAATAATCCTCTTTCAAGGATTATGCTATGTTACGAAGAATCTAAAGGCAATGTGCTATTCTTGAGAATAATTACGAAGACCGCGGGTAAAAGGCGTCGAAGGCGGCAATCGATGATATTCATCCTAACAGGCGAAGTTCGAACCGGGAAAAGCCGCTGGTTGCAGAGGGTTGCGCAGGCGCTCCCTCAAATGGGCATTCCCGTCTATGGTGTGCTGGCTCCAGGCATTTGGGTTCCTTCCGACGGCCCTCACGCCGACGCAAACGGCTTTGAGAAAACGGGGATTCAGAACATCCTTTTGCCTCAGAACGAAACAATCCCGTTCGCTACACGAGTGGACTTGGCCAAAAACGCCCAAAGCTACGACGCGGAAAGCCAAAGCGGTCGCGCACAGCTGACCTGGCACATCCCCGATGCTGCCATTGAGCGGGTGAACGGCCATCTGGCATCGATTCCCAGCCTGGCGGCTCAAAATCCCATGCAAAGCCCAACCCCAGGATTGCTTATCGTAGATGAGCTCGGCCGCCTGGAGCTGCTGAGAAACGAGGGCCTGACCGAGGCGCTTTCACTATTGAAAGCGGGACCTAGCCAGACCATCCCCCACGCCCTCATAGTGGTTCGCAACTCCCTGCTAAACGACGCTCAGCGAATCATCCCCTCCAGCTGGGGAGAGATCGCGCGCATCTCACCCGATGAAGCGGGGTGCAGCGCAGTGCTTCGCGCCTTCAACATGCAAGATTAAGGACGACGGGGACAGATTCCTTGACGCATAAGCGCACACGACCTGCAATTCTGTGTCACTTTCCGCTCAAAATGGCACGAAATCATAAGTTGTGTGCGCCTAAAGCCCTCCCACGGACGGATACATATTCTGCGACCTAGGGAAACACGGATTCACACATAAGAATCATGGCTCTCCAGCGCACACGACCTGTCATTTTGTGTCATTTCTCCGAAAAAGTGACACAAAAAGCGAGGTCGTGTGCGATTCGCATGCGAGTCAGACGGTGGCGCATCAAAGGGATGCTCCCCATTGTCCGCAAACGATGGGAAGGCAACCGATCATCCACGTTAAAACTAGCCATATTATATTTCATCATGTATAATCCTCATTTAAGATGATTCTTTTTTAAGGAGCATACGTGAGCGCAGCCGGAACATCCGCGAAAACGCCGTCCGAGGATTCCGCCCGGATGCCGGGGGACGGCCATATGTCAGGGGACGGGGTGCAGCATATGTCAGGGGACGGGGTGCAGCATATGTCAGGGGACGGGGTGCAGCGCATGTCAGGGGACGGGGATGATGGCATGA
>CAZKKN010000040.1:0-14801 GCA_964553375.1 uncultured Eggerthellaceae bacterium
CCGTTTGCCACCTTCGGCCGTACGGTCTACTTCCGCGACCCGGTCATCACGCCTTTGGGCGAGGCCCGCGAGGACTGGCAGATCATGCTGGAGCTGGGTTGCGCTTTGGGCTTCGAGGAAGAGTGCTTCGGCGGCAGCGTTGAGAAGGCCATCGAGTACGTGCTCGAGACCGGCAATGTGGGCGTTACCGTTGCCGACCTGCGCGCTGGCAAGGAAGAAGGCGTCACCATCCCCGGCGAGAAGAACTCCGAGAAGAAATACGAGAACGCCAAGTTCGCCGGCAACGGCAAGGATGGCTTCGCCACGCCTTCCGGCAAGGTGGAGTTCGTTTCCGAGCTGCTGAAGAACTGCGGCTTGGAGGGCCGTCCCGTTTACGAGGAGCCCATCCACAGCCCGGTTGACCCGCAAGGCGAGGACAAGAATTACACGCTGGTCCTCAACTCCGGCGGCCGCCTGCCGTACTACACCCACTCCAAGCTGCGCGAGATCCCCTGGCTCAATCAGTTCATGCCCGAGCCGGTGGTGCGCCTGCATCCCACGGACGCGAAGGCGCGCAACATCAAGACGGGCGACGATGTGAAGCTCTACAACCATCTGGGCGAGATACTGGTGAAGGCAGAGGTCTCCAACATCGTGCTCCCGGGTGTGGTGGACATCTTCCACGGCTGGCATCAGGCGAACATCAACGAGCTCATCCCCCGCGATTTCGACCCTGTGACCGGATATCCGCCCTTCCGCGCCGCCCTGTGCGAAGTGGAGCTTGCGTAACGTTGGAGAACCTGTACCCGTGAAGCGACCTGCGCTTCACGGGGCGGGTTCGGATCGAATGAAAGGGGGTGCCCCATGGAACTGATCATCGCTTTGGTGGTCACGTTCGCCTTGGTGCTTCTGCTAAGGAAGCCCATCAAGAACTATCCGATCGTCTTCTACGTGCTGCTCGTCGCAGTGGATATACTGTTCCTTTCCGGCGTGCTCTTCGGCGTATCGCGCGAAGCCGCCACCATAGGGTACCCGTATGTCGTGCGTTGCCTGGTGGGAATCAGCCTGTTCGTCATAGTGATGTACATCGGGGCTTTGGGCGACGGCAACCGCATCCGCCGCATGCTCATGCCCATCCGCGGCGAGCTTTCGGTGATGGCCTGCATCCTCACCTTCGGGCACGTGATCAACTATCTGCGCGCATTCATCCAGGACATCATGGGCGGCTTCTTCGGCATGCCCGTGGCTATGGTGGTATCGCTTTTCGTCTCTGCGGTGCTCATCATCCTGCTGGTGCCTTTGGCCATCACGTCGCTCAACAGCGTGAAGGGCAAGATGCAGCCGGCTTCCTGGAAGAAGCTGCAGAAGCTGTCCTACCTGTTCTACGGCCTTACCTATGTCCATATCGTGCTTATGCTGGTGCCCACCATTTCGTCTACCGGCCAGCGCGCCATGCTGAGCCTCATCGTGTATACCGTGCTCTTCGGCGTGTATGCGGTGATGCGGTGCGCGAAGGCGGTGCGGGATAGGCGCGCCGTCGGCGAAGCGACGGAACCTGCCAGCGGCGCTGCAGCCTAGCGCAGCCGACGCGAAAACGAAGGGACTGACTATGACTGAGAGAAACGTTTCGCGGCGCGACGCGGTGAAGACCGCCTCGGCTGCCGCGGTCATCCTGGCGGTTGGAGGCGCCACGGTGGCCATGCCCGCTGGAGCGCGGGCTGCCGCTGCCGACGCGAAAACCGCCAAGCAGTACGGGTTCCTCATGGACACCGCGCACTGCGTGAATTGCAAGAACTGCGTCACGGCCTGCCGCAACTACAACAACATCCCCGACGACGAGGTCGGGCGGCGCCATGTGACCACCTATAAGAAATCCAACGGGAAGAAGGTCTTCGTCTCCACTTCCTGCATGCACTGCGAGAACCCCTCCTGTCTGTCGGTATGCCCGGCCGGCGCCATCTCGAAAGGCGAAGGCGGCGTGGTCACCGTGGACAAGAAGAAGTGCATCGGATGCAAGTACTGCCATCAGGCGTGCCCCTATGGTGTGCCCCATTACAACGAGAAGGGCATGGACAAATGCGATTGCTGCCTGGGTTCCGGCGTGAAGCTGGGCGACTCGCCGCACTGCGTTGATGCCTGTCAGTACGACGCGCTCCATTATGGGCCGGTGGATGAGCTCCTCGATGCCTATGGGGATCGCGCGAAACGCATTGCAGGTCCTACGGGGCCGTGCGCGTGGTTGGCGTAGGAAAGGCAGGTAACCATGGTTGAATTCCAAACTGTTTGGGGCTGGCAGCCTGCCCTGTATCTTTTCCTTGGCGGCATGGGCGCCGGAGCGCTGGTGTTCGCCAGCGTGCTCACGCTCATCGACCGCAAGAAGCACAGCATGACCATTGGCTTCTCCCAATGGGCGGCGGCGATCTTCATGGCCGTCGGTTTGCTGCTGTTGCTCTCGGAGTTGACGAATCCCGCCCGCGGCATCATGGCCTGGGAGAGCTTCGTGAACTTCTCGTCGTGGATGACCTGGGGCGCCTGGGGCGTGCTTGCGGCCATCGTGGTTTCGGCGCTGGCGGCGCTTTGCACCATGCGCACCACAGCTGCCGGCATCGCAGCGCTTTGGCGCGGATTCAAGAAGGTGCGCCCGGCCATCTGCAAGGTGTTCGCGGTTCTGGGCATCGTGCTGGGCATGTTCGTGGCAGTCTACACCGGCGTGCTGCTTATGAGCGCACCGGGTATCCCGTTCTGGAATACCGTGCTGCTGCCGCTGCTCTTCACCATCTCGGCGCTGGACACCGGCGCTGCCCTGGTGGAGATCATCTCCGTGGCCGTAGGCAAGCGCCAGCCTATGAGCGAGCGTTGCGCATCGCTGCTTGAGAAGTCCATCATCGTCATGGTGGTGCTGGAAGTGGTCGTTCTCATCGCATTCTTGGTGAGCGCGGGCGGCGAAGGAGCCGTGGGCGAGGCTGCAGCTGCCTCTGTGGCCGCTGTGACCACCGGCGAGTTGGCGCCTTGGTTCTGGTGCCTCGTGGTGCTTTGCGGCTTGGGCGCTCCTCTTGCGGCGAGCCTTCTGGCCATGAAGTCCCGCGGGCGCAACGTGAGCATGATCGTGATGTCCGGTGCTGCCGGAGCGCTCATCGGCGGTTGCGCCTTGCGTTTCCTGGTGCTCATGGCGGGCACCCATGCAGATCTTGTAGCCGACACGGTGGCGGCGCTTCTGATGTAGCGGATAAGCGCTCACCGTTTACGGTAACGGCGGCTCTCCTTCCCCCACCCCCGCCGTTACCCCGGCAAACCGGTAGGCCGAAAGGCCTACCGGTTTTCGTTTACCCGGGTTCCGTAGGCGGCTGTTTTTCGCAAAGCGCCATGGAGCCGTAGTGGAGTAAGAATAAAAAGGTTCAGTGTTTTATATGATTCAAAAATATAAGTGTGGTAATTAGATTTATAATCGCTTCCCTGATCATCTATTCGGATTCGGCCGCCTTGCGGGGCGGCCGTTCGGATTTGGGGCAAAAGGAGTGCTCTTCGGTGGTGCGGACCTGTTCGGATCATATCTCGGTGCTTGTGCGCTTCATCCTTTGCGCGGCCTTATCCTGTGCGCTCGTACCCTTCGCTGCGTTCGAGCCAGCTTGGGCAGATGCCCCTTCCCGGGAGGATTCCGAAGCTTCGGCATCCCTCGGGGCCGCAGTGGTAACCTTCGATTCGGTGGCCATTCCATCCTTTGAGCTTGGCTTCACGACTGCAAGCGGTGAGGTCATCCGCTTCTCCCCACAAACCGTTGAAGGCAAGGATTGCTTCTTCTTGCCTGCTGGTGTGTCCCTTGCAGATGCTGTATTCGACTATCGGGCCGACGGCCCGGCTTTGGGCATCCTGAATAAGGATGGCGGATCTTGGCAAGCCGTGGCTCCCGGGCAGAAAGTGGATCTGAGCCAGGTGCTCGAATCTGTTTCGGATGTGGAATACGCGCTTACGTTGGGTGTTGCAGAGGGAGGTTCCTTCGGCGGCGAGAGGCGCTATAGCGTGATGCAGAGCGAGCATATCGCCTCGGTGTTCCTCACAAGCGATGATCCGGTGAACCAAGGGCGTGACTACATCGATGGCAGCCCTGATCACAGCACGAAGGCTCCTGGGAGCATCTCCGTCCTCTCCAGTGACTCGTCTATGCGCTATAGCGGGGTCTTCACGGCGGTGAAGGGGCGGGGGAATTCCTCTTGGAGTCATTCGGGGAAGAAGTCCTACCAGGTGAAGCTTGCAAGTAAGGCTGATCTTCTGGAGGCTGCAAGCCACGCAGGTAATACCGAGAAGTCGAAGAAGTGGCTTTTGATAGGCAATCCCTTCGACCCCACATTGATTCGCAACGAGACGACCTATCAGCTGGCAAAGGATATCGGGATGCCCACTGCCATCGATGCAGAGGCTGTTGATCTTTACTACGACGGAGAATACAGGGGTTCGTATCTTCTGACCGAGAAGGCGGAGATAGGCGCAGGCCGCGTTGACATCCACGACTTGGAGGGGGACATAGAGGATGCCAATCCGGGTGTGGATCTGGAGAGTCTGCCGGTCAGGGCTGGTACAACCCCCACCGGCGAGCCTATGCAGTACGTGGAAGGCGTGGCCGACCCCCAGGATTATACGGGCGGCTATCTGTTGGAGCTCGATGCCGTCTTCTACAACGAGGAGAGAAGCTGGTTCAAGACGAGCACGGGGTTCCATCATAGATTCGTCTCCAAGTCCCCTGAATCCCTCTCGAAAAACCAGATGGACTACGTGAGCGCCCTTGTGGATGAGGCGTTCGTGTGCCTCATGAACAAAGGGTATAACCCTTATACGGGAAAAGGGGTATTCGATTACTTCGACCAAGAATCCCTGGTGAAGTATTTCTTCTTACAGGAGTTCTCGAAGAACGCCGACATGTTCTTCTCGTCCACCTATATCTACATCCCCCAAGGTCAGAGGAAAATCTATTTCGGACCGCTTTGGGATTGCGACAGCACCTTCGGCATCCGCTGCGATCTGCCTCGCTTCAAGAACGCCCAGTCTTGGTATGGGCGCAACGGCTTCGGGAATCTGATTGAGAACAGCGAGTTTCGCCAGGCCCTTTGCGCCTACTATGGCTCCTCTATGAGGGATGCCGCCTATAACTTCGCTTTCGGCGGCGCGGATTCGCCGGGATCGATCGCCTACTATGCTGCGAAGGATGACCGGTCGCGCCAGATGAACGCGAAGCTTTGGGGCGTGGCTACGCCGCTTTACACCATGACGGCTTATGGCAGCTATGACGCGGCGCTGAGTGATTTGCGGTCTTGGGCCCAAGCGCGGTTCCAGTGGATCGATCAGGAGATCAAGGGCTTCGCTGGCGGCCAGGTGATGTATCGCCTGTACAATCCCTATACGGGGGAGCATTTCTATACTGCAGACCTCAAAGAGCGCTATGACGTGGTTCGCGCCGGCTGGAATTACGAAGGGGTGGGTTGGATCGCGCCGCAGACGTCGTCCATCCCCGTATACAGGCTCTATAACCCTTATGCGGGCGATCACCACTATACCGTTGACGCCTCGGAGCGCGATCATCTGATCAGCGTGGGTTGGAATGACGAGGGTATCGGTTGGTATTCCGATAGCGGGGCTGCCGTGCCGCTGCTGCGTCAGTACAACCCGTATGCTAGAACCGGGTGCCATAATTTCACGACCTCTGCGAGTGAACGCGACGACATCGTGAGCGTTGGGTGGCGTGATGAGGGCATCGGCTGGTATGGGATCGGTTATCCGCCGGTTATCGATGAGATCTGAGAGCGATTGCGCATCTGGGGGGGGTGCCCGGAAGACGAACCGGTGCGGCACCTTCCAGCTCCGGTCGCGCTGAATCGAGCCCTCGGCTAAATCGAGCCCTTGCCCTTAGCCACGATGACGATGGTCTTCAGCAGGATCTTCAGGTCCAGATGGTTGCTCCAATTGCTGATGTATTCCTTGTCCAGGCGCACCACCTCTTCGAAATCGGTGATGTCGCTGCGGCCGCTGACCTGCCAAAGCCCGGTGATCCCCGGTTTGATGGCCAGACGCGCCCGATGGTGGGACTCGTAGAGGTTGGCCTCCGACACCAGCGGCGGTCGCGTTCCCACGATGGACATGTCGCCTTTGAGCACGTTGAAGAATTGAGGGAATTCATCAAGGCTGGTGCGGCGGATGAAATCCCCGATGCCGCGTTTCTGGGTGCCGTCGGGCAGCGTTACGTTGCCGATCACCCGCGGATCGAAATCCATCTTGAACATGCGCTCATCGTTCACCTTGTTCTGCGCCATGAGCTCTGCTTTGAGGTCATCGGCATCGGTGCGCATGGAGCGGAACTTATACATCTTGAAGCGCCGGCCGTTTCTGCCCACCCGCTCTTGGGAATAGAAGATGGGCCCGGGGGATTTAGCGTAGATCACCGGAGCGATGAAGATGAAGATCACCCCGGTGGCAACGCACCCCACCAGGCCGCCTATGATATCGATGGCACGCTTCATGAAAAGCTGCATGGAGGTGGCGTAGTTCATGGAGGTGGTGACCACCGTGAAGGGGCCCACGTTCTCGATGAACTGCTCGTGGTCGGGCAAGAACAGATGGCGCGCCAGGTTGTAGTGCACCACCACGCCGGTCTCGGCTATGGCATCGATGAGGTCCCGGGGGAATTCCAGGGAGTCGGGAACGATGACCAGCGCCTCGTCCACCCACTCCTGCACCAGGTAATGGCCGATGGTATCGCGGTTGGCCACAACGGGCACGCCGTCGATGGTGCGGCCCACCGCGTCGCGGTCGATCACCACGGCCCCCACGATGCGGTAGCGGGCGTAGTTGTTCTCCTTCAGGCTCGCAAGCACCTTGCGAATGGAGCCGGCGGTGGAAACCACCAGAAGCGACCGGTCGCCGCCGCGGCGCATCTTGCGCAAAAGCAGCCGCTTCCACAGGGTGCGCACCCCATAGGTGAGCGGCACGTAGATGACGAACGTGAGCAGGAGGGTCATACGGGAGAAGTTCTGACCTTCCTGGATGAGGAAGAGATAGAGGATGGAGACGGCCCCCACGATGAAGCCGGTCTGGAAGGTCTTGGTGAATTCGTTGTAGTAGCCGCGCTTCAGCACGTCGCGCATGGTGCCGGTGAAGATGATGGTGAGGAAGTCGGCTACCACGAGGAAGATGGCCATGTTGCGGTAAAGGGGCAGATCATAAGGGAAGAAGCCGTAGCCGCTGATAGCGTAGGCCAACACGAAGGCCGCCTGCAGGCAGAGCAGGTCAAGCAGGATGAAGTCCCAATGCTTGAGCCAGCTGTCAGAATCCCTTTTGTACATGCAGCCTCGCAGCTACCTTTCGCAAAGTGAACCGGTCATATATTGCATCAGTACCAGTATTATCGCAGATAAGATGCTCCTACACTATAGCTTGTGAAGGGGTTTGCGCAATTGAGCGGGACGGGTAGCGGGCAGGCGGTTGCGGCCGAGCGCAGTTTGTCACCGTTCGGTCATGACTTGCCTATAAGCCTTCTACGGTCCCATCACAGATGGTTGCTATAGTGGGGCTTTCTTTCGGATCCAAGGGATGGAGACTATGGCCGGACTATCTCGTCGCGATTTCATGTTGGGGGGCGGGGCTTTAGCCGGGGGAGCCTTGTTGGGATCCTTAGGCATGGGCCTGGGCCTTTCGCCCTCTGCGGCAGCCCAAGAGGAGGCACAGGCTTCTTCTGAGGCTTCTGAGGCGCCCGTTGATGGCCGGGATCCAGTTGCAACAGGAGCGCCGGCGGTTCCCAAGTACATCTTCTTGTTCATCGGGGATGGCATGAGCTACCCGCAGATCCAGGCGGCAGCCTATGCGGCTGGGTCAACTCCCGGGGAAAGCCCCCAGCCCGCCCCGCTGAATTTCATGGGCTTCCCGGTGGCAGGGGCTCAATATACCTACAACACCGATTCCTATTGCCCCGATTCCGCTTCCACCGCTACAGCCATTGCGACCGGGGAGAAGACCGCCAGCGGTTATCTGAGCATCTCGGCGGATGGGGAGCGGCGCATGGATACCATCGCGGAGCGGCTCAAACGGGAGAAGGGCTATCGCGTTGGAATCGTGACCAGCGTGAATGTGAACCATGCCACTCCTGCGGCGTTTTACGCCCATCGCCCCGGGCGCGGGGATTCCTACGCCATAGGGTGCGATCTCATCGCCAGCGGCTTCGACTACATCGCTGGCGGGGAATTCATGGCTCGCAGGGGGGATGATGGCGCAGAGGCCGATCTGCACCAGTTGGCAGCGGAAGCGGGCTATGAGGTGGCCTGCACCTACGATCAGGCCGCATCCCTCCAACCGTGGTCCAAGGCCATCGCCATCTCCGAGGTGCTCGCCGACAACCAGGCGTTCTCCTATGCCTTAGACCGCGCGGAAGGCGAGTGGTCCTTGGCGGATTATCTGCGCAAAGGCCTGGAGGTTCTTCTTCCCGGGGGCGCTGGCAGCGCCGATGACCAGGGATTCTTCCTTATGTGCGAAGGCGGGAAGATCGATTGGGCTTGCCATGGCAACGATTGCGCCGCCATGATAGGGGAGGTCCGGGCGCTCGAAGAGAGCGTTGCGGTGGCTTTGGAGTTTGCGGCCGACCACCCCGATGAGACGCTGATCATCGTGACGGGTGATCACGAGACCGGAGGTCTGACCTTAGGATATGCGGAGACGGGATATGAGACCTTCCTGCACAACATCCGTCGTCAGCGCATCTCCACCAGCCGATTCAACACGGATTACAGCTCCCATTTCGTGGCTGAGGGGACTTCCTTCAACGAAGCCATGGCCGCCGCCTGCGAGCTTTTCGGCTTCTCATTGCCGGGAGCGGGGGACCCCAGTGACACCCTTACGCTTACGGCCTATGAGCTTGAGGATCTGCGTGAAGCCTACGAACGCACCTGTGCCGTGGGCCCTGCCGACCAAAGCTCCATGACTCCCGAGCAGTACGTGCATTATGGGAGCTACCAGCCCTTCACTGTTACCTTGGCCCGGTTGCTCAGCCACAAGTCCGGCATCGATTTCGCCAGCTATGCGCATTCCGGCCTTGCGGTCCCGGTGTTCGCCTTCGGCTGCGGGGCGCAGGCCTTCGCGGGGCTGTACGATAACACCGATATCTTCCGGAAGCTCGCCACCCTAACCGCCCTTTCCTAGGTACAGGGCCCTCCTTGATGGGGGAGTTGGCCGACTGCGAGAAGTTGCAGGGAGGCTCCTGTGGGGAAGATGGCCAATGCAAGCATCTCCGTAAGCGGTATCCTGGCGGTATCCTGGTTCCAGTGCCTCGGTGCTTTGCGGTATCATTCATAAGGTTGCACAAAGCCACAGGGTAAGCATTCAAAAGGAGCCAGCATCTATGCAAGTCCTCGCAGATATATTGTCGTTGATCGTCGATCCCTGCTATGCACTCACGGGCAATTGGTGGATGGCCATCCTGCTTTTCACCGTCATCGTGAAGATCATCCTCATGCCCATGGCCCTTTGGGTGCAGAAGAACTCCATCAACATGGTGCAGCTCATGCCCGCGCTCAATCGCCTCAAGGTGCGTTATTTCGGGGATTCGGAGACCATCGGCGAGAAGCAGACGGCCCTGTACAAGGAAAAGCACTACCATCCCATGCTGAGCCTCATCCCGCTGGTCATCCAGATCATCATCCTGTTCGGCTTGGTGGATGTCATCCATGGGATAACCGATGGCGGAGCACCGGGAACGGAATTCCTGGGCGCCATTCCCGTGGAGGATGGCGGTCTGTCCTGGGTCATGCCCATCTTGGCCGGTCTTTCCGCCGTTATCATGGGTTGCGCTCAGAACGTGATCAACCCGCTGCAAAAGGAGCAGTCCCGCGCCGAGAAGAACACCACCAACGGCCTTTCCATCGCCCTGTCGTTTTTCCTGGGTATGTTTGTTGCCGCCGGCATGGCGTTCTATTGGATCTGCTCCAATCTGATGTCCATTCTCGTGCAGGTCGCCTGCAATATCATCATCAAGCCGGCGAAATACATCGACTACGAGGATCTGCAGGCGAGCCGCGAAGACCTGGAGGGGCTGAACGCCTTAAGCCGCAAGGGCACCAAATGGTACAAGCGCGACCCGCTTGCTAAGCGCGAGAAGCAGGATTTCAAGCGCTTCTTCAATATCATCAACAAGCACATCGTGTTCTATTCCGAAGGCAGCGGCTTCTACAAGTACTTCAAAGGGGCCATCCAGTGGCTCCTGGCCAATTCCGATATCCGCATTCATTATGTGACCAACGACCCCAACGACCAGATCTTCGCCCTTGCCGAGCAGCAGCCGCGCATCCTGCCCTACTACATCGGCGAGAAGAAGGCCATCACCCTCATGATGAAGATGGACGCCGATGTGGTTGTGACCACGTTGGGCGATCTGGATAACTTCTATATCAAACGCTCCTATGTGCGCAAGGATATCGAGTACGTGTACATGTTCCACCATATGACATCCCTGGACATGACCTCCACCGAAGGGGAGTATGACAACTACGACACGCTGCTTTGCGTGGGGCCGCACCAGATCGAGGAGATGCGCCAAATCGAGAAGGTCAAGGGGGCGCCCCCGAAGAACCTGGTAGCTTGCGGCTATGATCTGCTGGATGGGAACATCGCCGAATACGAGAGCCGCGAAGACCTCCAGGTGCCCGGTGAGCGCCCGATGATCCTCATCGCTCCCAGTTGGCAGGAGGATAACATCCTGGATAGCTGCATCGACCCCATGCTGGAGTCGGTCTTGGGTCGTGGCTACAAAGTGGTAGTGCGCCCCCATCCCGAGTACATCAAGCGCTTCAACGCCCGCTGGGAGGCATTCAAGGCCCGCTACGACTCCGTGCCAGCCGATGAGCTGGTGCTCGAGGAGGATTTCGGCAGCAACGACTCCGTCCTGCGTGCCGATGTGCTGGTCACCGATTGGTCTTCGATTTTCTGCGAATTCTGCTTCACCACGTTGCGACCGGCTGTGTTCATGGACACGCCGCCGAAAGTGCGCAACCCAGACTACAAGCGTTTCGGCATCGATTCCACTGATGTGTCCCTGCGCAATCGCTTGGGCAAGTCCATCCCCCTTGATCAGGCCAATAGCTTCGGGGATGTGGTGGCAGACATCCTGACCGACAAGGCCCTTTGGCGTGAGCGCATCGCAGAGATCCGCGCCGGCTTCATCTTCAATCTGGGTGAGGGCGGCAAGGCTGCCGGGGAGTACTTGCTGAACGCGGTGCTCGCAAAGCAGGAAGAGAAGAAGCTCGAAGTCGAATAGCCAAAGCCCAATATCGCCTCAATAGTCGTCCTTCACCACGTGCAGCGGGGATGCAACTGGCTGTTCGGTGTCGCACAGTGGGTGCCGTGGTCAAAAATTCCAGTTATTCGCGTTTTTGTTATGGTGCATCAAGGTGCTGCTTTGCGTTTCCCCAGGTCGCAAAAAACCGGACTTACTCCAAAGCCCCTAATTCGATGAATCGCGTGGATAAAAACGCGAATAACTGGAATTTTTGACCATAGGGGTCTGGAGAAGCCAGTGATGCTGTCAAAATTGACTGCTACGTCTGATTGCTAAGTCGCATCATCCAGTCGCACTGCTCAGTAGTCGAGCCGCCTAATCATGCTGCTCAATGTATATTTCTTCGCCGGTGCGTTCCCAGTCATCGAAGTTCAGCGCGTCGCCATCTATGACGTATTGCTGGAAGTAGTGGTCGATATTGTTATTGTGCACTGTATCCCAGTAATAGCGCTTGCGCTCGGCGTCCTCGTCAATCTCCCAAACCGTGGGTCCGTATCCCGCGCGATCGATCCCGGCGGCATCGATCACCGTGGCAACGAAGTCCAAGGCACCGGTGGGAGCCGTGGAGACCTTAAGCGGCGCGGCGGCTTCTTCGGCGGTCTCCGCGGGCTTGACCATGAGCAGTGCGCTTGACGGGCCATAGAGGGGGCCGTCTTTCCAATAGAACTCACCGTGGTCGGCGGTCACGATTATTGTGGCGTTGTCATAGACATCCAGGCGGCGCATCTCGTTGAAATAGCGATCCAGAATGTGCAGGTCGCCGCGGGCTTGCTGCAGCAGCGAAACGGAGTCCTCGGGCACCTGGTTGCCGTCCTCGTCAAGCACATAGGGGTAATGGGGGCCCATCAGGTGGATGAACCGGAAGCTCTTCTCGTGCTGGTTCAGCGCAAGCCCGCTGCGCTTCAGCTGATCGAAGAACCGCGGGTCATCAATGGTATAGGGAACCACATCCCCTGTTAAGGAGCTGCGATTCAACTGGTCGGTGTAAAACCAGAACATCGGCTTCAGCACCCAGGGCGCATCGCGATAAAGCGAGGCCTTGGCCAGGGCGCCTAAGATCCCCGCAGTGTTGATCTCCAACTCCACCTTGTCGTGGAGATTGCTTGCATAAGGGGTGAGGTGGTCGGTCATCATGGAATCGGAGTAGATGCCGATGTCGTAGCCGGCTTCCTTGATGTCGGGGATGAAGTTGCTCGTTTGGTAGCGGGTCTCTTTGTAATGATTGAAGTCGTCACCGGGGTTCGGCATGTTCCCCGAAAGCAGATAGGGGATGCCATAGCGAGTGGGGATCATAGCCGACGTGGCGTTCTTGAAGAACGTGAAGCCGGTGAAGCCATCCAGGGCGTGAGGGTCTTCTTCGAGGACCTGCTCCATGAATTTCGTGTCGTAGGTGTCCAGCACGAATACCACGATATTGTTCTGTGCGCTGAGGTCGAATAGGCCCTCGGAGCCGATGAAGCCGGTGAATCGCGTCTCGCTATAGGACTCCTCACCCGGATTCACGCTGAGCGCCGAAGCCCCCTGCACGATCACGAGCCCCAGGCAGAGGATCATGCAGATGCCGCGGGTGGCGGTCCGCTGATGGAGCGCGAGATAGAGGAGCACGAAGATCAAGACGATCCAAATCAGGGAGCTTAGAAGGGTTATGGGCATGTGCTCATCCAGGTTGAGGGCGCTGCCATCGGCGGCGGGCAGGGAGTAGTTCAGGAAAAGCGCCTGCACATAGCCGCATACGCTCAAAGCGACGAGTAGGGTGATGATGACATCGAAGGACTTCCCATGAATGAGCGAGACCAGCAACGCAAGCCCCACAGCGCTGATGAGGCCGACGGCTACCACGATGCCGAAGACGTCGCTGTAGGTGAAGTTGAGGCTATCAACGCCACCTGCCACGATCTCCAACGACGGCGCGATGAAGAACGTCACAGCGAGGAGCAGGCAGGCTAGAAGCGCGCGAAGGAAGCGGCGCTTCCAATCGAGCTCCTTGGCCGGGCGGCCGTTTTCCAGCGCTTGGGTCATCTCCATGGCACCCACCTTGGCCTGGGCGAGCCGCTCGGAGGCTTGGGGGGAGCCCGGATCGATGGCGCAGACGTCGGGCTCTACGATCTTGTGGGCGTTCTCGTCGATCTTGAACACCCGGAAGATCACCTTCCGCGTGCGACGGAATGCCACGCTGAGTACCGCCGATAAGGCCACGGCAGCGCCCGCCACCGCCTGGATGGTATAGGTCATGACCGAGGGGTCAACATAGGCGAGGGCCTGTTGCACCCATAGCAGATTTGCCAGGATGGCCGCCGCCAACAGCAGCAGGACATCCAGCATCCTATTTCCAAGCGCTTTCAGCATCAAATCCGGTCTGTGCTTTCCTCGGGAGAAACAACTGGAATTATAGCCAAGTTGCGCCGAGGATGCCTCTATCTCCATCGTTTTGGTAAGATGGGAGCATCCGACGAACCGGACCCTAAGGAGGGCACCTATGAGCATGATCGTTGATGTCTATGGCCGTGAGGTTTTGGATTCCCGCGGCAACCCCACGGTGGAAGTGGAAGTGGTGCTCGAAAGCGGCGCTATGGGCCGCGCCATGGTTCCCTCCGGAGCGTCAACCGGCGCCTTCGAAGCCGTTGAGTTGCGCGATGGCGACAAGGACCGCTACTTGGGCAAAGGCGTGCTGGATGCGGTGGATCATGTCAACGGCGAGCTGGCCGACGAGCTTGTGGGTTTGGAATCCGATGACCAGCGTTGCATCGATGAGGTCATGATTGCCCTGGACGGCACGGACAACAAAGGCGCTTTTGGTGCGAATGCCATCCTGGGCGTGTCGCTTGCCGTGGCCAAAGCCGCAGCCGAGGAGGCGGCGCTGCCTCTCTACAAATATGTCGGCGGGGTGGGGGCCCATCTGCTGCCTACGCCTATGATGAACATCCTGAACGGCGGCGTGCATGCCGACAACAACGTGGACTTCCAAGAGTTCATGATCATGCCCGTGGGCGCTGCGACCTTCGCTGACGCCCTGCGCTGGTGCGCAGAGATCTACCACACGCTGAAGAAGGTGCTCCACGATGCGGGCCTCGGCGGCGGTGTGGGCGACGAAGGCGGTTTCGCCCCCAACTTCAAGACCAACGAGGAGCCGTTGGAATACATCGTTAAGGCCTGCAAGGCTGCGGGCTATGAGCCAGGAAGCGATATCATGTTCGCTATGGACCCCGCATCCACCGAGTTCTACGATGCCGATAAGAAGAAGTATGTGTTGGCTGGCGAGGGCCGCGAACTCACGAGCGACGAGATGGTGGACTACTGGGAGGCCCTGGTGGACAAATATCCCATCATCTCCATCGAGGATGGCATGGCCGAAGAGGACTGGGACGGCTGGAAGGCCCTCACCGAGCGCATCGGCGATCGGGTGCAGCTGGTGGGCGATGACCTGTTCGTGACCAACTCCGAGCGCCTGGCCAAGGGCATCGAGCTGGGTTGCGCCAACGCGATTCTGATCAAAGTGAACCAGATCGGTTCGCTCACC
>CAZKKN010000041.1:0-14437 GCA_964553375.1 uncultured Eggerthellaceae bacterium
TGCGCGCCGTCGACGTCGGCGTCGGTCATGATGATGATGCGGTGGTAGCGCGCCTTGTCGGCGTCGAAGTCGTCGCCGATGTTCGTGCCGATAGCCGTGATGAGCGAGCTGATGGTGTCTGAGGAAAGCGAGCGGTGAAGGCCCGCGCGCTCCACGTTGAGGATCTTCCCGCGCAACGGCAGGATGGCCTGGTATTTGCGATCGCGGGCCTGCTTGGCCGAACCGCCGGCCGAGTCGCCCTCTACGATGAATATCTCGGAATCTTCCGGGTTCTTGGAGGAGCAGTCTGCCAGCTTGCCCGGCAGGCTGAAGGAGTCCAGCACGCCCTTGCGCCGAGTGGCCTCGCGCGCCTTGCGGGCGGCCTCGCGCGCCTTCAGCGCTTGGGACGCCTTGTTCACGATGCGCTTGGCCGGGGCGGGATTCTCTTCCAAATACTCTGCAAGCCCCTTGGTCACCGCCGTTTGCACCAGACCGCGGATCTCCGTGTTGCCGAGCTTCGTCTTGGTCTGGCCCTCGAACTGCGGGTCGTGGAGCTTCACGGAGATGATGGCCGCCAGCCCCTCGCGGGTGTCGTCGCCGGAGAGGTTGGAATCCTTCTCCTTCAGCAATCCCTTGGAGCGCGCGTAATCGTTGATCGTGCGCGTTACGGCTTGCTTGAAGCCGTCAAGATGGGTGCCGCCCTCGGCGGTGTTGATGTTGTTGGCGAACGCCATAACGCCGTTGGAGGAATAAGACGAGGTCCACTGCATGGCGATCTCCACGGTGCCGTCGTCGTTTTCCGCCTCGAAGTAGATGGGCTTGTTCAGCGTTTCCTTGCCGGAATTGAGGTACTTCACGAAGTCCACGATGCCGCCATCGTATTTGAAGGTGACGACCCGCGGTTCCGCAGCCGGCTCGGAGATGAGGGCATTGGGATCGCTGCGCTCGTCGATGAGCTCGATCTTAAGCCCCTTATTCAAGAACGCTATCTCGCGGAAACGGGTCTGCAGGGTATCGAAGTCGTAGACGCAGGTCTCGGTGAACACCTCCGGGTCAGGCCAGAAGGTCACGGTAGTGCCGGACTTGCTCGATTTGCCGATCTGATGCAGCTTGTCGGTGGTCTTGCCCCGGGCGAAGGCAATCTCGTATTCTGCGCCGTCGCGGCGTACATCTACCACCACACGCTGTGACAGGGCGTTCACTACCGACACGCCCACGCCGTGGAGGCCGCCGGATACCTTGTAGCCGCTGCCGCCGAACTTGCCGCCGGCATGGAGGATGGTGAGCACCACCTCCACCGTGGGGATCTTCTCTTTCTTGTGCTTCTCCACAGGGATACCGCGACCGTTATCCACGCAGGTGATGGAGTTATCTGGATGGATGGTCACCTCGATCTTGTCGCAGTAGCCCGCCAGGGCCTCATCCACAGCGTTATCCACCACCTCGTAGACCAGGTGGTGAAGCCCGCGGGGGCCGGTGGAGCCGATGTACATGCCGGGACGCTTGCGAACCGCTTCAAGCCCTTCCAGGACTTGGATTGCGTCGGCACCGTAATTCTCAGAACCTGCAGCCACGTGTTCTCCTTCTGTTCCGTTTTTTGGCATAGCTCTGCTCAAGACCGAAGATTGCGTGTCTTAAAGCAGAACAGCGTTAGCTTGTCTCGTGGATACGAACATCTGTACTGTATCACGCTTAATTGATAGCGACAAGCCACAGCAGTGAAAATTTTAGCATTTGAAGCACCTTAGAAGCGCTGCAAGATACTAATTGGCGTTTTTTGCGGGATTGCAGGCTTTTTCGCCCTTTTTCCACTCCAAATCCGCTGTCATGGCTTTTTGGATGGCTTCTCGGAGCTTTTTGTCATCAACGACGGAAACCGTGTTGGAAACCTGGGCTTTTTCGTCAGAGTCCAGGGGGATGGACGGGATAGGTTCGTCGGATTCCTGCTTGTCTTCTGTTAGATACGGGTGGTTTTTCTTATAGCTGGCCCGAGAGACGTAGATCTCGAATTCTTCTATGGGCTCGCCGAAGAGCTCGAGCAGCTTCAGCTTTATGAGCTCGCGCTGAGCATTGAGGTCGGCGGCGAAGATGCTCTCGTCCACATATACAATCAGCGTGCGCACGCCGTCTTTGTCCATGATGTACACATTGTTGGTATGAGCCAAGAAAAGTGCGGCGGTTTGCCCATAGACTTTCTCCAGGGCCTCCTTATACCATTGGCGCACTTCCTGGGCGCGCATGTTGATGCGGGCAGCTTGGCTGTTGCCGCCCATGGCGGCGATGGCCTTCGCTATGTCGTTTCCCAGCTTGCCCATGGTGCCACTATAGCCTTATCACCTGTGCCCGCGCCAGCAGGCTTTCGTTGAAACCGGAGAGGTCCGTGGCGGTGATGAACGTTTGGGTGTCGTCGGTCACGAAGCGCACGAGCATGTCCCGACGGGTGGCATCGAGCTCGGACATCACATCGTCTAGCAACAGCACCGGGCTGGCACCGGTGCTTTGGCGCACCGTTTCCACCTCGGCGAGCTTCCAGGCAAGCACCAAACTGCGCTGCTGGCCTTGGCTTGCGAAAAGCGAGGCGTCGCGACCGGCGAGGCTGAAGAAGATCTTGTCGTTATGGGGGCCCACCAAGCTGCGTTTGCGTGCCAGCTCCTGAGGACCGAAACGCTCCAGGGCCTGGACCATCTTCGCGCGCACTTCTTCGCGGTGGGGAACGTGCTCACTTGAAAGGTCAACCTCCCCTTCTTCGGCCAGGTGCTGCCAAGAGGCCTGATAGCTTCCTTGCAAGGGTTCTTGGCGACCTTCCGCCACCGGCTCGCCTTCGCCAGGGGCGCTTTCCCCATCTTGGGCGATGACGCTGTAATTGCTGGCGATCAAGGGCATGAGCCGCTGCATCAGAGCCACCCGATAGCAGAAGAGCTGAGAGCCGCAGGTGAGCAGCGTTTCGTTGATGCTCTCGATGAGCGAAGGGGACGCTTCGTCTTTCAGAAGGCGATTCTTGTAACGAATGACCTTCTCGTAGTCTTTGCGCACCACATAATAGTTAGCGGAAAGCTGCAACCCCAGGTTGTCCAGCGCATCGCGCCTCATGCTGGAAGAGCGCTTGACCAGCTGCAGGTCGTCGGGGGTGAAGGCCACAGAAGGCAGCATGCCGCGGATGTCGGCGGTCTTTTTCGCCTTGCCGTTCACGCGATAGCTCTTCTTACCCGGCTCCAACGATAATTCGGTGGTGAGGAGCCTGTTCTCATCGGAAAGCTCTGCGCAGATCAACGCGGATTCCGCAGAATCTGACACGAATTGGACGATCTGCCCCGCGCGAAACGACTGAGTGGAAGTCACCAGGGCGATAGCCTCCAGGATGTTGGTCTTCCCCACCCCGTTTCTCCCTACAAATATAGTAAGGTTGCCAATGCCCTCCAAGGCGTAGTCGTGATAACTGCGGAAATCCCGCAGCCGCAAGCTGGTGAGACGCAGGGATTTATCGGGAGCTTCGGTCATTTAGAGGCGAACCGGCATGACCAGGTACAGGAAGTTCTCCCCTTCGGCCATGCTCTTCAAAACGCCGGGCTTCATGGCACCCAGAAGCTCAAAGGCCACATCCTTGGAATCCATGGAGGTCAGGCCGTCGGTGATGTAGTTACTCTTGAAGCCTATCTCCACATCTTCGCCTTCTATCTGGGCCTTTATGATCTCTTGAGTGGAACCGGCATCTTGGGTGGTGTTCAGCTGAATGGTCTGAGACGGCACATTGATGCTGAAGCGCACCTGGGACCCGCTTGTGTCCAGCAGCGAGGCGCGCTTCACCGCTGAGGCGAAGTTGCCGCGATCCACCACGCAACGGGTTTCATGCTCGGTGGGGATGAGCTGCTTGTAGTTGGGATATTTCCCCTCGATGCGGCGATTGATGAACACCGTATCGGCATAGGAGACGATGACTTGATTCTCGGCCAAGGCGATTGCTATATCGCCACCCGTGCGGGGCAACCCTGCAAGATCCGCCACGAAGTCCCCCGGCAATACGGCGTTGAAATCCTCGGAAGCCTGCTCCAGAGGTTGTTCGGTCACTCCCAAACGATAGGAGTCCGTAGCCACGAGCTTCAAGCTGTTGTCTTCCACCTCTATGAGCACGCCTGTCATGATCATGCGCGTCTCATCGCGGGATACGAAACGACACACCTTGCGGGCCATGGAGGAAAACGCCTCGAAGGGCACTTTGATCTGCTGTTCGGGATTAACCTGGGGGAAGCCCGGGAAATCCGCCGGGTCGAGGGTGCGGATGGAAAACGAGGAGGATTCGCAGGCGATCATTGCGCCTTCCTCAGTGGTCTCAACGAACACTGCGGCATCGGGCAGGCTCTTCACGATGTCGATGAAGTACTTACCGGGCAGCACCGTGGAGCCTTCGTCTTCCACCAAAGCCGCCGTGGTGTATTCCACAGACATCTCCAGATTAGTGGTTTGGAATTGCACCGAATCGCCCTTAGCCTCTACATATATTCCAGCAAGGATGGGCAGCGTTGCACGTTGGGCCAGGCCCTTTTGCACAATAGTGAGCGCATTGAGCAGCTCGGATTGGTTGATGCTGAATTTCATGGGTCGCCTCCCGGGATAGATTCTGTAGCGCTCATTATAGATGCTTCTTCCCCCAGCGGGGCTTGCAGCGCCCCAGCGGGTTATAAGGAGAGGTGGGGTTCCAGGAACGCGGAGATTTTCGAAAAAGATGGAATTGAAAACATGTGTTCGGTTATGAATGGTGGAAACTGTGGATAACTGCCGTTTTGCCTGTATTGCGTTGTGGAAAACCCTTGTTAAAAGCGTTTGTCAACCCAAAATTCGAAAATATCCAAACTTGTTCCTCACCTGCGCTTACCAAAAACCGTTTCCCTGTACTAGCGTTGTGACCTGCTGAAACCTTGGGTAACTTATTGTTAAATATAGCTAATTGAGTAGTTCGAAAAACACGACCTGGGGTTTTCATGGAAAAGTTACGAAAAGGTAACGTCACCCACCTGCGCATATGGTTTGTTTTCCCAGTTGGCGGGTTTTCAACAATTTTTGGCAGTTATTCACCGTTGGTTTTCCATCTTTTCCTGAGTTTTCCACTTTTCCTGAACTAATTGTTAATAACTTTGAAAACCCCATTTCAATCTATTATTTGAATTCCAAAGATTCCTCGATGGAATTCGAAAAGTGCGTTTATACTTTCGAAATACTTGAAAAACCGTGAAAAACAGTTGGGGATTCGAAAAACGCACCTATGGCCGAGGCGGGATTAAAAGAAACGTTCGATTATGCCTTCGTGGGCGCTCCTGCCCGCGTAGCCCTCTATGACGATATGAAATCGACGCCGCGGGTAACGAAGATTGAGCCAGCGAAAACCCAAGACTATATTGAGAACCTCACCACCACGGTTTATGAGCAGAGCCGCCTTTTAGGGGGAAGCATCCCCTACAGCGTAATCCGTGAGGTATCGGAGAATTTCATCCATGCCCAGTTCCGCGAGATAGTGGTTTCCATCCTCGATGAGGGAAACACCATTCGCTTCGCCGATCAGGGACCGGGCATCCGAGAAAAGGAAAAGGCTACGCAGCCGGGCTTTTCTTCGGCAATCGAACCTATGAAAGACTACATCCGCGGTGTTGGATCGGGTTTTCCCATCGTGAAGGATTATCTTGACGACCGCAAAGGCTCAATCGTAATCGAGGATAATCTGGAAAGCGGCGCTGTAGTGACTATAAGCCTGGTGAAGAAACAGGAGAAAAGCGCTTCCAAATCCGAATCCCAAACGCAGCCGACCTCTTTCACCCCCCATATTCCGCTTTCCGATCGGGAGAGGACTTTCCTGCGCCTCATGCTGAAAGAGGGGGATTTGGGAGTGACCGAGTTCAACAAACTCACGGGTGTGGCACCTTCCTCTGTCCACAACACCCTGCGAAAACTTGAGGAAGCGGGCTTGGTAGAGCACTCCTTAGGGAAGAAGCGTGCCCTTACCACCCTTGGCACTGACGTGGCTTCAACCCTCTAGGATTCTAAAAAGTTTTCCACAATTCCCATTTCATCGAGTATACTTTTCCATCCAGCCATTGTGGAAAACGAGGATTCAGGGGTCAGGATGAATAGCGAAGAGCTTGCGAATAATTGGAAGCAGGTCTATGACCGCATCCTTTCCTATGATTCTACTGATCGCGCTCAGACGAGCGCTTTGCTCTCCCGTTTGCAACCGCAGGCTATGAGCGAGGGATTCCTCATGCTCACGGCGGAAACGGAATTCATCCGGGATTTCATCAAGTCCCATTATTCGGATGTCATCCAGGAGGCGCTGCAGGATATCTATGGGCTTCCGTATGTTTTGTCCTTTGAAGTTGATCCGAACCAACAACCCACTCCGGTAGTGACCGAAAAAGAACAGAAGGAAGAAAAACCCCAGGTTGAAGTTGTGCCGGCGAAGGAGATGCCAACCCAGATAGAAGATTTCGAAGAGAAAGAGGGAGCGCACGGGAGGCTCATGCCCACTTCTTCCCTCTCTTTTGAGAACTTCGTCATTGGCGCTTCGAACCAAATGGCCTACTCCATGGCAGTGGCTGTGGCAGAAGAGCCAGGGAATTCCATGTTGAATCCGCTGTTCATCTATGGGAAAAGCGGGTTAGGAAAAACGCACCTTATGCGCGCGATCCAAAACTACGTGCATGAGAACCACAGCGGCATGCAAACCGTCTACGTGGATTCGGCAGATTTTCTCAATGAATACGTGGAAGCTACTCTGATCCATGACAAAGAGAAATCCAGCTTCAAGAACTTCAAGAACAATTATCAGGAAGCAGACATTCTGCTGATCGATGATATCCAATACCTCCAAGGTAAAGAACAGACCTTGGATATCGTGTTCCAGATTTTCAATTACATGATAGACCAGGGAAAACAGGTAGTGCTTTCGGCGGATCGCGCACCGAAGAACATCACCATGGACGAGCGATACCAAAGCAGGTTCAATTCCGGCGGCACGTTCGACATCCAACCCCCGGAGGTGGAAACGAAACTGGGTATCATCAAGAGCTTCGTGAAGGAATATTGCACCACAAGCGATAAGGAGCCGTTCGTTTTCCCTGAGGAGATCGAACGTTATATCGCGGAGAACTCAAGCTCCAATATTCGTGAGCTGAAAAGCGCCGTGACCAAGGTGATCTACGCCATGGCTGCGAAAAAGGATGGTTCTATAACCGTAGAAGATGTTTCCCGCTTGCTGGAGAATCATTTCTCAGGCGGTGCGATGAAAAAGCTCAGTATCACCGACATCCAAAAACAGGTGGAGGAATACTACGATATCTCCCATTCGGAGTTGGTGGGATATAAGCGGGTGCGCAAGATCGTCTATGCCCGTCACGTGGCAATTTATCTCACCCGTGAACTCCTGGAGCTTCCCTATGATTACATCGGTCAGTGCTTCGGTGGGCGCGATCACACCACTGCCCTTCATTCAGTGACGAAGATCGAGGAGATGCTTAAGATCAATCGTGAACTTGTAGAAGAGATTGAGAATATCAAACGCCGTTTGAAGGACATGTAAGTCCATTTTCGTCTACTTCTTGTTAGCGATCCTTCAGTGGAAAACTTGGGAAAATGCCAGGTAACTTCTTCTGGAAAACCTCTTAATTCGTTTTCCACTGCTTTCCACTGTTGAGAACGCTTTAGGTTATGCACCGATTGAACGAGTTAAGTTTTTAGGGTTGATTAGGGAATTTAGAAGTTATCCCCAAAATCACCGCCTTTATTATTACTGCAATTCCAAAACCTTATTTTTAGGAAAGCGCTGAGAAGATAAATGAATCAAAGGTTCATAAATCCTTGGTTCGATGGAGATTGCCTATCTTGTGAGCCGTGATTCTCATCCCACAGGATGTAGTGTTCACTAGGAGTATCTGCAGGTTATAAAGACTTTTTGAAGAAAAAAGACCTATTGACGGAGCCTTAGGACGTACTATAATCTAACGGTTGCTCATATTACTGATGAAAGGTTTTACCTATGAAGCGCACCTATCAACCGAACACCCATAAGCGCGCGAAGTGCCATGGTTTCCGTGCTCGTATGTCCACCAAGGCCGGTCGTGCTGTTCTGGCCCGTCGCCGTGCTAAGGGTCGTAAGCGCCTTACCGTCTAATCTCTTGTGAAGACGATTAAATCTTCTTTGGAGATCAGCAGGCTTTTCAAAGAAGGTAAGCGCATAAACACACCGGAGATCATCTTAATAGCGTCGAAGGTGAACGATCAACACGGCCAACTTGGTCGTGTTGCTTTTATTGCAGGTAAAAAGCTAGGAAATGCAGTTTGGCGCAATAGAGCTAAACGGAGGATGCGGGCATTATGCCAGGAAGTGGGAGGCCCCTTCCCTTCCTTCGATGTAATTTTCTTAGCCAAGAACAAAGTAAACGATGTGGCATTCTCTGAGATGAAGCAACATATGCTGCATGCCCTTAAGAAGAGCGGATTGAATGATGACTGAGGAAGGGAATAAGAAGGTATCCATTCCTTGTCGCATTGCGCTCTTTCTCATTAAGTTCTATCAGTTCGCCATATCACCGCATCTTGCTGGGTGTTGCCGCTTCGAACCTACTTGCTCCCAATATGGATTAATTGCATTTCAGCGTTATGGATTCATTAAAGCATTCAAGATGACAGCGAAGCGGCTTGCAAAATGTCGTCCGGGAGGCCCTTACGGATACGATCCGGTACCCTAAGAGGTCTCTTTGGTATATAAGGAGGAATGTGAATGTGGGAAGAGATATGTAAGATAGTGGCGAAGATAGTAGAGGTGTTCTACTATCCTTTCCACGACTGGGGCATGGCTATCATCGCCCTTACGGTGGTATTTCGTTTGCTGATCATGCCGTTGATGCTCAGTCAGACGAAATCCAGTTTCCAAATGCAGAAGATCCAACCGCTGATCAAGGATCTTCAAACGCGCTATGCTAACGATCCCGTGCGGATGCAGCAGGAAATGCAGAAGCTCTACGCTGAGGCGAAATTCAATCCCCTCGCGAGCTGCGTACCTATGTTGATCCAAATGCCGATCTTTATCGCGCTTTTCACGGTGCTTCGCAACATCCAGAATTACTTGCCTCAATATGATCATTTCGGATTCTATAATCTGGTTCCGAATCTTCTGGCGGTTCCCTCAGAGATGATGGGGAAAGGGTTTTTAGAGTTCATTCCCTATGCGATTCTGATCATCATCTTCGTTGGTGCAACGTTTTTGCCTATGTTGCTTCAGCAGAAGAACAATACGGACCCGAAACAGAGAAACCAGATGTATCTCATGTCCGTCATCATGTCCATCATGATGTTGTTCATCAGTTGGGGCTCTCCTGCTGGCGTTCTTCTGTTCTGGGGTGTTTCAGGCATCATCGCTACAATCACCCAGCAAGTCTACATGCGCATCCTTCGCAAGCGCGATTCTGATGCGGTGGCCGAGGTCATCGATGTGCAACCGGTGAAGGTTGAAGTGGAGCGCAAGGTGAAGAAAAAGCGTCCCACCAAGAAGCGTTAAGAGAAGCATCATTTCATTCTGATAATTCTTAAAGGTTTGATCAAAGACTCAAGGAGATTGTTATGACTACCGATACTGAGGAATATCTGGAGCAAGAAGAGACTTCTGACGACGCTTTGGAAGTAGTGGAAGAAGATCTCAATGACCAGGAAGAAGATGTGGAAGTTGAGGTCGTTGAGGAAGATGAGGAAGAGCGCGAGATAACCGATGAGCAACTGGATGAGATTGCTGACACGGCTATTTCTGTGATCCGCGATGTTTTGAAGTACTTCAATGTGGGTGAAGTGACCATAGATGAATATGAAGGTGACGAGGGTGAGTTGATTCTGGATATCACCGGTGATGATCTGGCTGTGCTCATCGGTCGCCATGGTCGCACCCTGGATGCATTGCAGTTCCTCGTTTCTGCCATCACGGTACGCAAGATCGGCTTCCGTTATCCGGTGGTAGTGGATGTGGAAAGCTATAAGAACCGCCAGCGTCAGAAGCTGGAGTCTATGGCTGTCAACGCTGCGAATAAGGCTGCTTCTACCGGTCGGAGCATTAAAATGCGCCCCATGACCCCTTATGAGCGTCGTATCATCCATGTCGCTTTACGTGATGATGCCCGGGTGGATACCGCATCGGAAGGTGAAGGCCCCGCTCGGCATGTGGTAGTGGTTCCGATAAAGTAAGCTATCCCTTACATTGTTCAGGATGAAGGCCCTGCTTAGGCAGGGCTTTTCTTTTGTTAGAATGAAGGAGATCAATGAGGGGATTATAGCTATGACGTATCTGGAACAGCTTGATGACTCACAGCAGATGCTTATACGGAAGCATCTGAATGCTGTCATTGATTGGAATGAGAAAGTGAATCTCACCCGTATCGATGATGAGAGTGATGGTTACCTCCTCCATGTTGAAGATTCCCTTTCTGCTTTGCCGGAGTTTAATGATGCTCCAGAAGGGAAGTATGGGGATATCGGTAGTGGCGGTGGATACCCAGGGATTCCCCTTGCTATTGCTTCTGGTAGGGAGACTGTGCTTATCGATGCCCGTAAGAAGAAGATGGACGTAGTGGCTTCTATCGTTGAGGATTTAGGATTAAAGGATCGAATAAGCACCTATGCCGGCAGGGCTGAACTCCTTGCCCGTCAAAAACCAGAATCATTTGCGGTGATCACTGCCCGTGCTCTTGCGAAACTTCCAGTGCTTATGGAGTTAGCAAGCCCTTTATTGATGAGGAATGGCGAGCTCATCTGCTATAAATCCCAACTAGACGAGCAAGAGCTCAAAGATGCGAAAAAGGTTGAAAAGGCCACTGGCATGGTTTTGAAAAGCGACCGTGAATTCGTTTTAGGTGATGATATAACCCGCAGGATCCTCGTTTTCCGTAAAGAACTTCAGCCGAAGAGGAAACTTCCCCGGCAAGAGGGTATGGCGCAGAAAAATCCCCTATAACCTATGAATTAGCTTGAAATAACAGGGTTCTCTCTTTATACTCGCTAATACTTTGTTACTATTGGGTTCAAGTTGATTCCCTTCGTTACCCAAGACCCGTACTTCAATGTTTCACGTGAAACATTAACGATAAAGAACTATAGATTCAGCCTAAAAGGAGGGTTTTGTGGGTCTATTCGATGGTCTGAAAAAGGATAAGCGTGATCAAGAAATCGTAGAGATCAAAACGATTCCTGCCGCTGAGACTGCTGTTGAGATAACTGAAGATGTTCCTGAGGATACTGCTCAAAGCGAGGAGGTCCTTGAGGAGGAGATCACTGAGATCACTGAAGAGCCGGCTACAGAAGAGGTATCCGCAGAAGAGGTTGAAGTTGAGATGCCAGTGAGCGAGGATGTCCCCGCACGGCCGGAAATCAAATCCTATAAGGATAAGAAGCCTGTGAATCACACCATTGGGACAACGAAGATATTCGCCATCATCAACCAGAAAGGCGGTGTTGGTAAGTCCACCACTGCTATCAACCTCTCTGCTGCCCTTGGTGAACAGGGAAAACAGGTGTTGTTGGTTGATTTAGACCCTCAAGGTAATTCTACGAGCGGTTTAGGTATCGATAAAGGCGCACTGGAGCGTTGCATCTACAATGTGCTTCTTGATGACACCAAGATAGAAGATGCAATAATCCCGGATGTCTGTGAAGGTCTTGACCTGGTGCCGGCCACCATCAATCTTGCAGGCGCTGAAGTGGAGCTGGTCTCTGAGATGGCCCGCGAGAACCGCTTAAAAGATGCCGTTGGCTCACTGCGTGGGAAATACGATTATGTTTTGATCGATTGTCCCCCTTCCTTAGGCTTGTTAACAGTCAATTCCCTTGTTGCAGCCGATAAGCTCATCATTCCTATCCAGACTGAGTTCTACGCACTGGAAGGTGTGACAAAACTCCTTGAATCAATGAAACGTGTCAAAAGCTTGCTGAATCCCACTCTGGATATATTCGGAATCCTTCTCACGATGTATGACGGCCGTACCACCCTTTCCCGTCAGGTGGCGGCAGAGGTTCGTAATTACTTCGGCAAGCAGGTATTTGATACTATTATTCCCCGAACTGTGAAGCTTTCAGAAGCTCCCAGTTATGGGATTCCCATCACGCAATATGATCCTACCGGTAAAGGTGCGGCAGCATACGTTGAACTGGCGAAGGAAGTGATCAACCGTGGCTAAGCAAAAAGGCGGTTTAGGTCGAGGTCTCGACTCCCTTCTCGGAAGCGCTCCTGTGGAGACGGCTACTCCGAGTGCTCCAGCCAATCAGGAAAAGAAGCCGAAGCCTGCTCCCCAAAAAGACAGGGCTGAGAAGAAATTGCCGGTCAAACAAACAAATATGGACAATGATGAGGTCTTGGATGATTCCTATGAGATCAACGAAGACAACATCAGCATTAAAGGTGTGACTCAACGAGAGGTATCGCGCCCGGTTGCAAAGCCCGAACCCCAACCAGAGCCTGAACCGGCTATTGAGCCAGAAGGCGCGGTGATGGAGGTTGCTCTTGAGCTGATCGAGCCCAATCCTGATCAGCCCCGAACCAACTTCAAGAAGGAGGAGTTGGAGGAGCTGGCTGAGTCCATTCAGAAAAACGGGCTGTTGCAGCCTATCGTGGTGCGCAAGGTTGGAGATAAATATCAGATAATCGCTGGTGAGCGCCGTTGGCAGGCCTGCAATCTCATTGAGGCGACTACTGCTCCGGTGCGTGTGATCGAAGCTGACGACGATGAAGCTATTCTGCTGGCATTGATTGAGAACATCCAACGCAGCGACCTGAATCCCATCGAAGAGGCGTATGGATACCGCCGCATGATGGAACGCGGCAAGATGACCCAGACCCAGGTGGCACAAGCAGTATCCAAGGGACGTTCCACCATCGCCAACGCCTTGCGCTTGCTGGAGTTACCGGAACAGGCCCAGGAACTGCTCTTTGAAGACGTTATTACTGCAGGTCATGCCCGGGCTATCCTTTCCGTCCCTGATAAAGAGGGTCGGACGAAGCTCACTCAGAAGCTTGCGGAAGAGAAGCTCTCCGTCCGTGAAACCGAAGCTATCGCCCGCTTGATGGCTGGAAAGAAGGACGCCAAGAAGACTGAGAAGCCCCAAACCCCCAAGTCTTATAAAACGGTGGCTCGGGCTCTTCGCGATGCCCTTCAAACCGATGTGCGGATCAAGAGCTCTAAGGGAAAGAACAAGATAGAAATTGCGTTCAAGGATGAGGCGGACCTGGAGCGGCTCTATCGGCGATTGCTTAATGAGTAGATGTTTCACGTGAAACACTATGGTCGAACCCTTTAAGAACTTCACCATTGAAACATTGGAAAGCCTCGTAGCTAACGCGGGGCTTTCCCCATTTCGTGCCCAACAGCTGCTCCTTTGGGTGTATGGACGTGGCGTTAAGACGTATGATGAGATGACCGATGTTCCCAAGGTGATACGGGAGCAATTTCACGAGGCGTTTCCTTTGTATACACCCGAAGTGATCACCAAGCAGGTATCACGAGACGGTTCACGTAAGTATCTCTTGCAATATCATGATGGTACGGTGGTGGAAACCGTAGGACTCCCCTCCTCGGATGGACGTCTGAGCGTATGTTGCTCATCCCAGGCTGGATGTGCCATGGGCTGTGCGTTTTGTGCTACCGGGAAAGCGGGATTGAAGCGCAACTTGATGCCCGGCGAGATTGTGGACCAGGTGCTGGCGGTGCAAGAGGACTTCGGGGAGCGCGTTACCAATGTGGTGGTAATGGGGCAAGGAGAGCCTTTCGCGAACTACGATGCCGTTCTGGGTGCCCTGCGCATCTTGAACCATCCGAAGCTCCTTAACCTGGGAGCGCGCCATATCACCGTATCCACTTGCGGGGTGATCGATGGCATTGAGCGCTTTTCCCAGGAACCAGAGCAGTTCACCTTGGCAGTTTCGCTTCATGGTGCACGCCAAGAGGTCCGCGACCGCTTGATGCCCGCCATGAGGAACCAGCGCCTTGGGGCCTTACGAAAAGCCCTCGTTGCCTATGGAGAGCGTACGGGACGCCGTTACAGCCTGGAATATGCCCTGATGGAGGGCGTGAATGACTCTTCCGAGGATCTAGAGGCCCTTATAACCTACTGCCGCCGCATGCTTTGCCATGTGAATCTCATTCCGCTCAATGCTGTAGACGACATGGAGTTCTCACCCTCCTCTCCCCAGACTGTTGAACATTGGCAGCAATCTCTTGAAGCAGCAGGCATTCCGGCCACCGTGCGCCGCTCCCGCGGGAGTGACATTGCTGGTGCATGCGGTCAACTCGCCGGCACCCGCTAAGATCGCTCGCCCAAGTAGGTTATGTCAGGGGACGGGGATGATGGCATATGTCAGGGGACGGGGTGTTTTATGTCAGGGGACGGGGATGATGGCATGAAGCATGCTTCATGCCATCATCCCCGTCCCCTGACATAA
>CAZKKN010000042.1:0-9606 GCA_964553375.1 uncultured Eggerthellaceae bacterium
CCCTTGCAGAACAGGATGTCGCAGGCTTGATGCACCGGGTAGGTCAAAAGCAATCCCGTGAGCGCATGCCCGCTTGCTTCCTGCTCTGCTTTCACCGTGGGGTTGCGCTGGAGCTCCGCTTCGCTCACCAGCGATAGGAATGGCAGCATGAGCTGGTTGAGGGCAGGAATGGCCGAGTGGGTGAAGATGGGCGTCTTCTCCGGGTCTATGCCCGCAGCCAGGTAGTCCATCACCATGTTGTACACGTTGTCTTGGATGTGCTCGGTGGTGTCGCGATCGGTGATCACCTGGTAGTCGGCGATGAGCACATAGCACTGGATTCCCAGGTCCTGGTAGGCGACTCGGTTTTGAATGGAGCCGAAATAGTGGCCCAGATGCAGCCGCCCGGTAGGGCGATCCCCGGTGAGCATTGTGTATTTCTGAGGGTGTATCGCCAGGTCGGCGCGGATTTCATCGGAGCGCTTCTTGCTAGCGAGGAACGTATCGGAGTACTCGGCCATGGGAGTCCCTTCGTTTTCAGGTCGTGTTCGAACGTGCATCTAAGTATAACGGTTAGGGAACTACTTGCGGCGATTTTGCGAAGCCGTCTTGCATGGCTTCGCCGCGGGCGCTAGAATACGATACGCATTCGGACGCTTGGCTCAGCGGGAGAGCATCGCCTTCACACGGCGGGGGTCACAGGTTCAAATCCTGTAGCGTCCACCATAAACAACGAGGCCGGGGCGGTTGCTCCGGCCTCTTTCCTTTCCACGGCGCTCAAGGGTGCAGCCGCTACACGTGCTCGCGGTCGGCATCGTAGGGAAGCTTCCCCACAAGCTCTTCGTATTCCTGCACCAGCTGGGTGTGCTCATGGTTGCCGAAGATGCCGATATGCTTCCGCAGCTTGGTTGCCAGCTGCTTGGGCGGCCATTCACGGAACGATTCGTCATTGCCGAAATCGCCCTCCACCGTCTTTTCCCAATGCTTCGCATTCTCTGCGGCCTTCCGCAGGTCGGCAGGCACCTTGCCTGCGGCTTCCAACGGCTCCATGGCCTTGAATACCTTGTCCTGCATGGCGATGATCTTGTCCAGAAGCTCCCTATCCGCTGCCATTTCCGGCCTCCTTGTCCGTGTGCCTCGGCGATTACCCGCCGTCTGCCGATCTGCTCGCATTCCCGCAGCATTGGTTCGATGGTAGCCCAGACCGGGCGCTTCGGCGGACCGGCGATGGCTTCCGAACCGAACTGTATATAGAATGTGATGAAACGTAAGCGAACCGCAGCAGGGAGTCGCATTGATACTTCAGTTAGAGCAGATAGGGAAATCCTTCGGGGGCCGGGTGCTGTTCAGCGGTGTGAACCTGCGCCTGGAGGAGGGCGACCATCTGGCACTGGTGGGCCCCAACGGCGCAGGGAAGACCACGCTTCTGCGCATCATCACCGGCGAGGAGGATGCCGATGACGGCCGGGTGGTGCTGGCCAAAGACGCTTCCATAGGCTACCTGGAACAGGAAGCCATCGAAATGGGGGATAACCCCATCTTCGAGGAGGTGCTCTCCTCCCAAACCGAGGTGCTGGCCGCCGAGCGCCGCCTTCGCCGCTTGGAAGAGGAGCTCGGCGCCGATCCCACCGAGGCCCAATTGGCCGCAGCCGGCCAAGCTCGGGATGCCTATGAGCGGCTGGGAGGCTACACTCTGGAGCCCAAGGTGCGCAGCGTTCTTTTCGGCCTGGGCTTCAAAGAGGAAGATATGATGCGCTTGACCAGCGAATTCTCCGGTGGCTGGCAGATGCGTGTGGCTCTTGCGAAACTGCTGGTGCGAAACCCGGAGGTCCTGCTTTTGGACGAGCCCACCAATCACCTGGACCTGGAAAGCGTGCGCTGGCTTGAGAGCTTCTTGCGCGGCTACGAGGGAACGGTGATCGTGGTCAGCCACGACCGGGCCTTCATGGACAACATGGTGGACCGCGTGGCCGAGATAGACAACGGCAAGGTGGTCCTTTACAAAGGGAACTACTCCGCCTACCTGAAGGCGCGGGAACTGCGCCGCGAGCAGCTCCTTGCCGAGCAGAAGCAGCAACTCGAGGAGATCGCGCGCCTGGAGGCCTTCGTGGAGAAATTCCGTTACAAGGCCACAAAGGCCCGTCAGGCCCAAGACCGCGAGAAGAAGCTTGAGCGTTTGCGGGAGAACCTCACGGTGATCCCCGAAGAGCGCAAGACCGTCCACTTCAACTTCAACCAGCCGCCACGTACCGGCGATGAGGTGGTGCGCGCCACGGGGCTCGTGAAGCGCTATGGCGACCATGAGGTCTACGGAGGTCAGGATTTCCACCTGTACCGAGGGGACAAGGTTGCCCTGGTGGGACCCAATGGCGCAGGTAAATCCACGCTGCTCAAGATGGTTGCCCAGGCGCTTGCGCCCGATGCCGGCACGGTGGAATACGGCCAGAACGTCTCGCTTACCTATTACGCTCAGCATCAGCTGGAAGACCTGAACTCCGGCAACACGGTGTTCGAGGAGCTGGACCGCGTGGCACCGGGCTGGACCATCTCGCAAGTGAGGTCGCTTCTGGGGGCGTTCCTGTTCCATGGCGACGATGTGGAGAAGCGCGTGAGCGTGCTTTCCGGCGGTGAGAAAAGCCGCTTGGCCTTGGCGAAGATGCTCGTAGCTCCCACGCCGCTGCTCTGCCTGGACGAGCCCACCAACCATCTGGATATCTCCAGCGCCGACGTGCTGGAGCAGGCCCTTCAGCAATTCGATGGCACCATTCTGCTCATCACCCACGACCGCCATCTCATCCGCAGCGTGGCCAACCGCATCGTGGAGGTCACACCGGGAAAGCTGGTGGACTACGCGGGTGACTACGACTATTACCTCTACAAGACGGGCCAGGTGGACGAGGACCGCTCCGTGGTGGATGAGACCAAGGCCCAAGGAGGCGGCAAGGCAGGCACGCTGGCCCATAACCATTCTTCGAGCCAGGGAGCGGGAAAGGGGCGCAAGGCCTCTGGGCCCGAAGAGCCCCAGATCACGGTGAACCGCCACCGCAATGGAGCGCGACCTGCGGCTAAGCCCCTTACCGCCGAGCGCGGGTCCGCCCCGAAGACCAAAGAGCAGAAGCGCAGGGAGGCCGAGGCGCGCAACCGGGCCTATGCAGCGCTTAAATCCCACAAGAAGCGCATTGCGGAGTTGGACGCGCAGATGGAGCGCGACCAAAAGCGCATGGATGAGGTGCTCCAGCTTCTGGCCGACCCCGATTTCTACACCAGGGAGGAAGACACAAGCGATGTGATCGCCGAGCACAGCGCTTTGAAGCAGCGCCTTGCCAAAGCCGAGGAAGAATGGCTGCAGCTCAACGAGGAACTGGAGGCCGAGATGGCCCGCCAGGCCGCTGAGGCGTAAAGGGCGGGGTGGCTATGGCATTGAATGTCGTGCTGGTGGAGCCGGAGATCCCACAGAATACGGGCAATATCGCCCGCACCTGCGCCTGCACGGGCGCGGCACTTCATCTGGTGGAGCCTTTGGGGTTTCGCCTCACCCAGCGCAATCTGTCCCGGGCCGGTTGCGACTATTGGGATGAGGTGGAGATCATCCAGTGGTCGTGCTTGGAGGCGTTTTTGGAGGCCCATGGAGAAGATGAGCTTCATCTTTTCACCGGCCAGGCTAAGCGGCTCTATACCGAAGCGGCCTTCGGCCCTGACCCGTATTTGCTTTTCGGGCGGGAGAGCGCCGGATTGCCGGAGGGGCTTCTGCAGCGTTATCACCATTCCTGCCTGCGCATTCCCATGCGACCCGGTCTGCGCAGCCTCAATCTCTCCAACGCCGTGGCCATCGGCGTCTATGAGGCCCTTCGCCAAGCGGGATTCTCTCAAGGGCTTTGAGCTGTCGCAAACGCCCCCTAACCGCTTTTTCTTGGCGGAAACCTGCAAATCTCATGCAAACCGGGGGTGGCCAGGCGCCTTTTCGCTACAATAGCGGAAGCATTGTTTTCAATGAAAGGAATCTCTGTCATGAACATCGTACTTTTGGGTGCCCCCGGTGCCGGCAAGGGCACGCAGGCAGCCAAGCTCGTCGAAGAATTCTCCACGCCCCATATCTCCACCGGCGACATGCTGCGCGCGGCTGTGGCTGCGGGTACGCCTTTGGGCAAGAAGGCGAAATCCTACATGGACGCGGGCGAGCTGGTCCCCGATGACGTGATCATCGGCCTGGTCATCGACCGCTTGCAAGACCCCGATACCGATGCGGGCTTCATCCTGGATGGCTTCCCGCGCACTTCCGCTCAGGCGGTCGCCCTTGATGCGGAGCTGGGCAAGCTGGAGCGTCCGCTCGATGCCGCCCTGCTCATCGACGTGGATCCCGAGGTCATCGTGAAGCGCCTCTGCTCCCGTCGCATGTGCCGCGCCTGCGGCTATATCGGCTCCGAGGCTGACGCTGCCTGCCCCAAGTGCGGCGGCGAGATGTATCAGCGCGACGACGACAACGAAGCCACGGTGCGCAACCGCCTGGAGGTCTACGAGACGTCCACGGCCCCGCTTGTGGATTACTACCGCGGCAGCGAGCTTCTGGTCACCATCGATGGCGATCGCGATGCCGATGAGGTCTTCGCTGACGTGAAGAAGGCCCTGGGCGTCTAGCCGTCCTGCGCCAAGCTTCGCCGCTTGAGGTGCGGCAGCTGCAACCACCTAACCCGCCTGCTCATCCGGGCGGGTTTTCTTTTGCACCGACGGGGGGTTATGGGAGAATAAGGGCCATGCATCTGCTTGCTGACATATCCTCTTCGGTGCGCGCCACCCTGGATGGCAACGATGGCGCTCTGCGCCATCTCATCCGGAGCATCCTGGCAACCCTTGCCATCGCCGCATTGTTGGAAGTGTTCCTGTTCAATATGAACTTCTTCCGCACCATGGGCTATGAGGAGATCTCCCTGGATAGCCGTCTCCAGCTCAGTCAGGATTCCCAGGGCTATTACCGGCTCACGGAATTCCAGCACACCATGGAGTTCTCCAACCTGGATACCGAGGTGCACAACATCTACTTCGATTTCATGGAACAGCAACCCGCTCAGCTGCTGCAATTCCAGATCCAATTCACCGACGAGGCCCACCAGTCCTATTTCAACACTACGGAATACACCGTTGGCGTGCCGATTGTGGATGTGTCCACGAAGTCGAAGGAAAGCGAGTATGTGCACCTGAGCCCTTCGGGGAAGGTGGGAAGCCTTCGTATCGAGCTGGTGAGCGAGGATGCATCCTATCCGGTGAAGCTGGAAGGGCTCTACCTCAACGCACCGGAGCCCTTTGCGTTCAACTTCCTGCGGTTCATCGCGGCGTTCCTCGTTTTGTTCCTTGTTTGGACATTCAGGCCGCGCTCGCGGATCTACGCCATTACCATCAAGGACTCTCCGGTTTTCACCAAGCGGGCCATCATCGCGGCGGTCATCGTGGAAGCTTACATCGCCTCCGCCTTCTTGCTTTTCGGCTCCAATCTGGTGGGCATATCCACGAAGGTCTACAACTACGGGGAGTGGGATCAGAAGAGCATCGTGAACACCTACGATGCCGGCGGCGCCAACGCCCAGCAATATGCCATGCTCGCACGGGCCATGGCCGAGGGGCATCTGTATCTGGACGAGGAGCCGCCTCAGTGGCTCCAGGAGCTCGATGACCCTTATGACAAAGCGGCTCGCGATGAGATGGTCAAGGCAACGGGGGAGGACTACCTCTTCGACACCGCCTACTACAATGGACACTACTATGTCTATTTCGGCGTGGTGCCCGAGCTGCTCTTCTACCTGCCGTTCTACCTGCTCACCGGGGCGGATTTCCCCACGGCGATCGGTGTGTGGTTGGCGCTGATCGCTTTCATCTTGGGTTGCACCGCACTGCTGGACCGCTTCGCCCGCTATCACTTCCGACGAGTGAGCTTAGGGGTCTTCCTGCTACTGCAGATTCCACTGGTGCTTTGCAGCGGCGTGCTCTATCTGGTGAAATTCCCCAACTTCTACTCGCTCCCCATCATGTGCGGCCTGGCCTTTTCGGTTTGGGGGCTCTATCTTTGGGTGCGCGGACGCTCATCGAGCCGCCCCGAGCTCTGTTACCTGGCAGGCTCTTTGTGCATGGCCCTGGTGGCTGGTTGCCGTCCGCAGCTGCTCGTGCTCTCGCTTCTGGCCTTCCCGCTGTTCTGGCGCCATTTCATCAAGGAGCGCGCCATCACCACCGGCGCCGGGCTGCGGCAATTCTGCTGCCTGATCGCCCCTTATGCGGTGGTGGCGGCAGGGCTGATGGGCTATAACGTCGCCCGCTTCGGCTCTCCGACCGATTTCGGTGCCAACTACAACCTCACGGTGCATGATATGCCCAAGCGCGGGCTCTCGGCCGGACGCATCGCTCCGGCGCTCTTCGCCTTCCTCATCCAGCCGCCCACGGTGGACGGCACGTTCCCGTTCCTTCTGCCTGCGGTCTTCAGCAGCACCTATATGGGAGAGACGGTGCGCGAGGCCACTTATGGCGGCGCCTTCGCCTGCCTGCCGGTGCTTTGGATCCTCGTGTTCGCCCGGCCCATTCTGCGGCTGCGCATCGCGGAGCGCTCCACCCACACCATTGCGGGGGTGATCGGCATCCTGCTTGCAAGCGGTGTGCTCGTGGCGCTTTTCGATGCGGAGCTGGCCGGCATACTGCAGCGCTATTTCGCCGACTTCAGTTTCATGTTCCTGGCGGCTGCGGTGCTTCTGGCGTTCATCGCCAATGAGAATCTGCGGGAAGGCTCCACCCTGTGGCGCCTCTTTTGCCAGGGGCTCGCCCTTACCGTGGGCATCTCCCTGGTCTACATAACGCTTCTGTGCTTCGTGCCCGAGACCGGTTGGTACTCCGACATTTACGGCTGGGCATACCAGAACGTCATCGAGGCTGTGGAATTCTGGACCTAGCCCTGCGTCCTCGCCTTTCGTCATTGGCGCGGTTTCATGGCTGATATCTGGGGGCGAAGTACCTGTTGGCAACGGATGCTATGACGAAGGTGCTTGCATGCGGCGACCATGCCGTTAGGTTGCAACGACGCTGCGACCATGCTCGGAGGTCGTTTCTATACCGCATCCGATACGTTCGAACCAAACGAGCGGTGCGTATCCTCGCATTCGGTTCTCCTAAGTCGAAAAAACTGGCAACGTGCACCTTCTGGTTACCGTTTTTGCCAGAAATCTTGAGTAAAGTGAACTTTCGGATGCTTTTCGAGCCTTGAAAAAGGCTTCTTCGTCACGTTTGACCAGGTCGCGGAAAAATTAGACATGTCTAACAGACAACTTACTCAAGTTTTTTGGCAGAAATGGGGGGGAGAAGCAGCGGAATCGCAAACTGGAGGGGAGTTTCTCGTTACGTGATAGGCACAGGCGCAGGCGGATGAATCATTCTATATTGCAGAAGAGCCGAGCGATAGCTCGAAGGGAGGAACATCGCGTCCGCTGTTGATGCCGCCACAAGCCTCGCATGACCTCGGAGGCCAGAGTCTCAGAGCCTACATGACCTCGGAGGCCTCGATGCGTGCGACGAAGCGGGGCACGATTCGCTTCAGCGGCCCTATGAGCAGCAGCACCATGAGTAGGAAGGGCACAACGAACAACGCCAGTTGTCCCAACTCGATCCAGAAATCGTTCTGGTAGATCCCGAACATCGCCGCTCGCATGGCGTCTATGGCATGGGTGATGGGCAGGTAGGGAGAGACATCCTGGATGGGTTGGGGCAGCACGCTGAGCGGATAGCTCCCTCCGCCGCCGGAGATCTGCACGACCAGCAGTATCACCCCCAGGGCTTTACCCAGGTTCGCGAAAAGCGCCACTAGGGTGTACATGATGAAGGCGAACACCAGGCCGGCCACCCAGAAGCAGAGCATATAAAGGAAGGGATGCTCTGCCTGCACCCCGATGAACAGCAGGTTGCCCAGAGCGAGCAGCGTGCTTTGGAGCAATGAGACCGATCCCACCGTGAGGAAGCGCCCGAAGAAGATCTGGCGGTCGGTGGGGTTGCGCAGCTTCCCCAGCGCTTCGGCGCTGGGCTGGGGTTTAAGCGCAACCATGATGAGCAGCGCCCCGATCCATAAGGCCAAAGAGGTGTAGAGGGGTGCCATGGCCGACCCGAAATCGTTCACGGGATAGACTACGATGCGGTCAAGGCCGATGGGAGAGGCGATCTTGCTGGCGAAGGCGGCCGGGTCAGTGCCTATGATGGAGCGGATCTGCTCCCGATCGCTCGTGGCCAGAGCCGAGGCTAAACGTTTGCCCAGGTCCCCCAACTTTGCTCCGGATTCCTGAAGCTGGCTGCTCGCATCCCCGATCTTCCCCTGGGCATCCTGGAGCTGGGCTATCAGGGAATCCGATGCGCTACCCAGTGTGGCGTTGGTGTCGGCCAACTGGGCGGTGGTGCTATCCAAAGCGGTACCCGCCTCCTCGAATAGCGCCATGAGCTCATCGATCCGCGGCTTGAGCTCCTGCTCATAGGAGGTTTTCACCGCTTGGAGCTTCTCGTAGCTCGCATCGGTGCGCTCAAGGAGGTCCTGGCGGGCCTGCTCCACCTCCTCGCGGGCGGCACCTATGGCCCCGGCGGTATCGCGAAGCATCTGGGCAGTGGCGCTGTCGCCGGCTGCTTCCAAGCTATCAGCCAGGTTATTCAGGGCGTTTTCGGTTTGCTGAGCCGCAGCGGCTGAGGCATCGAAGGCTTCTTCCAGCGCGGTCTTCGCGTTTTCCGAATCCCCTTCCAATGAGCCTATGAGCGCTTCCAGAGAATCAGTGGCTCCCTCCAGTGCAACCAATGCCTGGTCACAGGCTTGGCGAGCGCTTTGGAAAGAAGCGTCCACCGAACCGGCGGATGCACCGGCGCTCTCCAGCAGCCGGTTAGAGCCGGCGACCAGGGTCTCAGCGGATTCGAAGACCGCCCCGTAGGCCCCCATCGCCACGGCTGAATGCCCCAGTTGGGTCCCGAGGCTGTCCATGCGCGCGGCCAGGGTGCTTAAAGACGTTTGGGTCTGAGGGTTGTCGGCATAATCCATGAGCGCCGAGGAAACGCCCAGGGCGATCTCGGAGATCGTCTCCTCGAAGACCTTATTGACCTCGGCCGATATGCCATCGGCTCCCACTTCGGTGAACTTGGGTGCAATGGCGTTGATCTTCTGGTTGGTGTAATACTGGATGGCGGCATGCTCGGCGTTAGGGGAGAAGAACGTCATCATGTCCTTGCTGAAGTCCGCCGGGATCACCAAAGCGGCGTAGTAGCGCCCCGAGCGTGCGCCATCCACCGCATCGTCCTCATCGGTTATCACCCAATCCAGCTGGTCGTTTGCACGCAGCGCCGAGACCACCTGGTCCCCTATGTTCACTTTGAGCGGCACCAGATCGCTTTTGTAGCCCTCATCGCTATTGGCCACTGCTACCTGCAGATTACCCATGTTGTCGAAAACCGACCAGCAAGCCAGCAGGTTGTACCAGGAGAAAAGCGACGGGATCGTGATAAGCCCCACTACCAGCAGCAACGTGATCACATTGCCCGCGATATGCTTTAGGTCGCTGACGAAAAGGGCCCAGGCGTTTCTCATCGGGGCCTCCTCTCATCGGATCCTTCGGGCTTGGCGGGCTTGTCAGG
>CAZKKN010000042.1:9706-13694 GCA_964553375.1 uncultured Eggerthellaceae bacterium
GTGAGGTCGTCGCGATTGCTCAGAAGCTCCTGGGCCTTCGAAACGCTCAAGCCATCCAGGGACACCAGGTGTCCCAGGTAGTCGCGGAAGTACTCCAAGGCGATGAAAAGGCCCATGATCAGGATGAAAAGCCCCAGCCACACCGTGAGGATGATCACCTTCTCGCAGTGGCAGAGGGCCAGGATGACGGTGAGGGCCACCAGGGCGATCAGACCGCCGACGAGCACCGCCTGTTTGTAGCGGGGATAGCGGTCCATGAAGCGCAGCACGCGCCGGTTTACCGACGTGCGATAAGCGCTCTGGTTCGCCAGGGAGCTGAGCACTTGGGTCAGCCGGTAGCGCCGGGCCGGCAGCTCAACCGCTTCGCCGTTGATGATGCCGCTTTCGCGGATCTCGCGCGTGAACAGCCGGTTCAGGTTGGTGAGATAGGGGCGCACCACCAGCCCGATCAGCGTGAATAAAGCGAAGAACATCCCCAACATGATCAGGCAATGCACCCACACGCCATCATAGAAGCCGCAGATGGTCTCCCGCAGGGCGTTGATGGAGTAGGTGAAGGGGAACAGCGGATAAACCGCCTGGAAGAAATCGGGTATCAGTTCCAGCGGGTAGAGCCCGGATGCGCCGGGGATCTGCACGAACACCAAGATGACGCAGAGGGCTTTGCCCACATGCTGGAACGTGACGGATAGGGCGTATTGCACCGCCAGATAGGCCAAGGCCGCCACCACGGTGGTGAGAACGAACAGCGGTAGGCTTTCTATCTGCACGCCCAGAAGGGCGCAACCGGCACAGCAGATGAGCGCTTGTCCCACGCTTAAGGGGCACAAGGTGAGGAATCGCCCAAGGTAACGCTGGCTTATGGTGAGGTGCCGAATGCCTTTGCCGCTCACTTCCAGGCGCATGACCACCATGAGCATGAACACGCCGATCCAAAGGGTGAGGTTGATGAAAAGCGGTGCCATGGCGGAGCCGAAGGAGTTCAGCGGATAAAGCTCCGAGGTCTCTATCCGCGTAGGGGAGAGCATGAACTCCTCGATGGTTCGGGCATCCACGCCGTCTTCCCCGAAGATGCGCTCAAGGGTCCCGGAGGTCTGAAGGGCGCCTATGTCGGTCTCCAGATTCGAAAGGTCAGAGGCAACATCGGCGAGAAGCGTCTCGGTGCTCTCCAGGGCCGTCCCGTTAAGGGTGAGGGTCTGCTCCAGCTCGCTGAGCACCGCGCTCACCTGGTCCACGACCATCTTCTGGCCCGCTATGGCCGCAGCGAGGCTGGAGGCCGACGAAGAGAGTCCGGAGAGCCCCTGGCTCAAGCCGGGGACCGTTTCGGTGCTGAGCTGCCGGCGGTATTCATCGCAGCGATCCAGGCTGTTGGCAACCAGTTCGTCCATGGCGTTCGTGGCGTTTTCCGCAGCGGCCAATTGCGCCTCAAGGCTCTCGATGGTGGCTTGCCAGTCGCCGGTGGGAGGGGCTATGGCCTTCAGGGCCTGCAGCGCCTGGTTGATCGCAGCCCCCATGCCGCTGGTTGCTTGATTCAGGTCGCCCGCGATGCCGCTCAAGTCCGCTGAGACATCATCGAGGGCGGAATTCAGCTGACCTGAGACGCTGATCAGGGCGGTGTTGGTATCCCCCAAAAGCCCCGCCGCTTCATCCATGGCTTGGGAAAGATCATCCAGCTGCGTGCGCGCCTCGCCGAGGCGCCCTTGGGCATCGGCGGCCTTGTCCAGGGCCCCTTGGGAGCCATCGGCTAAGCCGCTCAAGGCATTGCGGGCCTCCTCGACGCTTTCCGCGGCCTCATGGATCTTGCCCGCAGCGGATTCCTTAGCATCTTCGGCATTTTGCTCGGTCTGGTCCATCTGGACATCCAGGCGGTCGGCGATCTTGGAGCTCACCGTGGAGAAGAACGTGTCGTTTATGGTGGCGTCCAGCTCGTTTGCCCCCGTGTCGGTGATCTTGGGCGAGATGGGCCCCGCCTTCTCGTTTACGTAATACTCCAGCTTGGGGCTGTGGAAATCGTCGGTCACGATGCTTGCAACATCGGCGCTGAACTCAGTGGGGATCACGAAGGCGGCGTAAGCCTTCCCCGAGTCCACACGGTCCATGGCGGTATCGTAATCGACGAAGGTCCAATGCAGCTGGTCGTTGCGGTGCAGCTCATCCACTACGTCCTGCCCTAAGGCCAGCTTGCCCAAGCGAGGGCTTTCGGCCCCTTCGTCCTCGTTCACCACGCAGACTTCCATGGCCGAGGTGTTGCCGTAGGGGTTCCAAAACGCATAGATGTTAAGCCAGGCGTAGAGGGAGGGCAGTATCAGGAGAAAGCAGAGCACCGTCCAGGTAGCAGGGGTGCGGATGATACGCCCCCAGTCCTGAAGGAAAACGCGAAAGACGTTCCTCACTGCCCCTCCAAAATAATCCACACCTGTGAAATAAAGGTATTTTACCCTAACGGTGCCAGGATGGACGGGATAGCCACGAACCTGTCAAACTCCCGGCTTTGCCGTTCATTGCCCCAATGCTACCGTTGCCCTGCTCACCTTCGGCAGCGTCCCGCTCACCTGGGCATGGGCGGGGGCTCGAGGCTGCCCTGATACTATGGTTGAGGGCATCGGCGAGAATCCGCCATGCCTCCACCCGCCTTCGCGGGATATACCGAAGAGGAGGAATAAATGGCCAGAGCGCTTAAATCCATGGATGGCAACAACGCGGCAGCCTATGTGTCCTATGCGTTCACTGAGGTTGCAGGCATCTATCCCATCACACCGTCGTCTCCCATGGCAGACTACGTTGACCAGTGGTCCGCCCAAGGCAAGAAGAATATCTTCGGCACCACCGTGAAGGTATGCGAGATGCAATCCGAAGCCGGTGCCGCCGGTGCGGTCCATGGCTCCCTGGATGCGGGCGCCCTCACTTCCACCTATACCGCATCCCAAGGCCTGCTCCTCATGATCCCCAACATGTACAAGATCGCCGCCGAGCGCCTGCCGTCGGTGTTCCATGTATCCGCCCGTACGGTTTCAACCCATGCGCTCAACATCTTCGGCGATCATTCCGATGTCATGGCCTGCCGCCAGACCGGTTTCGCCATGATGGCCGAAGGCAACGTGCAGGAAGTCATGGACCTCTCTGCCGTGGCGCACTTGGCGGCCATCAAGGGCCGCATGCCGTTTTTGAACTTCTTCGACGGCTTCCGCACGTCGCATGAGATCCAGAAGATTGCCGTATGGGACTACGACGACCTTGCCGAGATGTGTGACATGGACGCAGTCAAAGCGTTTCGCGAGCACGCGCTGAATCCCGAGCATCCTGCCATGCGCGGAAGCCACGAGAATGGCGACGTGTTCTTCCAGCACCGCGAAGCATGCAACACCGGCTACAACGAGCTGCCGGCCATCGTCGAGGATTACATGCACCAGGTGAACGAGCGCCTGGGCACCGACTACGAGCTGTTCAACTACTACGGTGCTCCCGATGCCGACCGCGTGGTAGTGGCCATGGGCAGCATCTGCGACGTTTGCGAGGAAGTGATCGACTACCTGAACGCCCACGGCGAGAAGGTCGGCCTGGTGAAGGTGCGCCTGTATCGCCCGTTCGTCACCGACAAGTTCGTGGCAGCGCTGCCCGCCTCGGTGAAGAAGGTGGCCGTGCTCGATCGCACCAAGGAGCCGGGCAGTAGCGGCGAGCCGCTGTACCTGGATGTGGTGAATGCACTCATGAAGGAGGGACGCACCGATCTTTTCGTGTCGGGTGGCCGCTATGGCTTGGGCTCGAAGGATACTCCGCCCTCGAGCGTGTTCGCCATCTTCACCGAGCTCGCCAAAGACGACCCGCGTCGCGAGTTCACCATCGGCATCGTGGACGATGTCACTGGCCTCTCCCTGCCCGAGGAAATCGACTGCCCCAATACGGCTGCACCGGGAACGATCGAGTGCAAGTTCTGGGGTTTGGGCGGCGATGGCACGGTGGGCGCCAACAAGAACTCCATCAAGATCAT
>CAZKKN010000043.1:0-13481 GCA_964553375.1 uncultured Eggerthellaceae bacterium
TCCCCGACAAATGATGGTTTATGCAATAACAGAAAGGACGCTTGGGAATACCAAAGCGATGGGTCATCCTGTGTTTTGCTAAAGAAATAATTGGCCTAGCATTTGTCCCACTAGTATATAATGGAACAAATGTTCTTATACTTAAGCGAGTGCGTATCAAAAACCCTAGCAAACGATACATGTGTGGACGTTTCGGAATGATTTGAATAAAGAACGGGTTATCTAAAGAAGCGATTGGAGGTGTCACATGTCCATGCGAACAAATAGCAATCAGATTGTCTTGTTCGAATCGGCTGACGGGGCGGTTGAACTCAATGTCACCGTCGATGCCAACAAAGATGAAGTGTGGCTGAATCGTAGCCAGATGGCTGTATTGTTTGACCGCGATGTTAAAACTATCGGGAAGCATATCTCGAATGCCTTGAAGGAAGAGCTCAATGAAGCTTCTGCTTCAACTGTCGCAAAATTTGCGACAGTTCAAACCGAGGGTGTAAGAGAGGTAAAACGAGAAGTCGAATACTATAATCTCGACGTCATCATATCGGTGGGTTATCGCGTTAAGTCGCAGCGCGGAATCGAGTTCAGGCGTTGGGCGAATGATGTGCTTCGCAGATATATTGTCGACGGTCGTGCTGAAAACGAGCGCAGACTAAAGCAACTTTCTCAAACTATTGCCCTTATCGAGCGCGTTTCTGTCGAATTAGATGCCAATCAAGTGCTTGAGGTTGTAAAAAGCTATGCATCAGCCCTCGGGCTTCTTGACGATTACGACCACCAGCGCGTTGTCAAGCCGTCGGGAAGCAATGCTGTTTACACGCTTGATTACGATGAGTGCCGCGAGCTGATCGAGACCTTAAGGTTCAATGACGAAAGCGATCTTTTCGGCTTCGAGAAGGACGAGTCTTTCAAAAGCAGTATTGCAGCAATCTATCAGTCTTTTAGTGGCGAGGATGTGTATCCGTCTGTTCAAGAAAAGGCGGCGAATCTTCTCTATTTCATTGTGAAGAATCATTCGTTTGTCGATGGAAACAAGCGAATTGCAGCAACCATCTTTCTGTATTTCTTAGAAAAGAACGGGTTGCTCTATAGAGACGGGCAGAAGATCATGAGCGATAGCGCTCTTGTGGCGACAACTATCATGATTGCCGAGTCGAAGCCAATGGAAAAAGACATTATGACTTCGCTCGTTATGAACTTTCTTATGTGATGAGATGGGGGTGCGCATGGGTGCATTATTTATTTAAATATACCGCAATCTGCGTAATAGACTTAGTGCAAAGTACCAGTTCAAAGACATAATCTCTCTTACTTTACGTTCAACCAAGATTACTCTCAAAGCGGAGGTCGCCGGTTCGAATCCGGTCGGAGCTACCAGAAGCTTTCGAGGTCAGCAGGTTATTCTTGCTGGCCTCTTCTCATTTCCGAATGCCTTAGGTGCAAAAAAGTGCGAATCGTTCCCGCTGCTTCCGATCCAGGGGCTGCCTTCGCAGGCGCCTTTCTCTGTGACTGCGAGGCGTCTTAGCCGTTGGTGACGGTTCCCGATCCGCGCAGGTCAATGGGCTCTCCTTCAAAGGTGGGAGGAATCTGCATCAGCACGTAGAAGAAGTCCTTCGAGCGAGCAGGCGCTTCGCGGATGTCCCAAAGGGGTTGTTGCGCGAATGTGTGGAAATCAGAGGGGACGCCCACGGCATCAACTCCCAATCCCGCTGCATCGTAGAGCGCTCGATAGAGGTGATACGTTTGGGTGGACACGATGATGCGCTCTGCCCCGAATATGCTTTTCGCCCGGTACATGCTCTCGTAGGTGGAAAAACCCGCGTGGTCGCAGAACAGGTCCTCTTCCGGCACGCCCTTATCCAAGGCGTATCGCTTCATCCCATCCAACTCGTCATAGGATGGAGAGCCGTGGTCCCCGCTCAGGATGATCTTCGGTGCAGCCCCTGCGCGGTAAAGCGCGATAGCGTTATCGAGCCTGTCGCAGAGGATGTCGGAAGGGGTGCCGTCAGGGCGCACGTAGGCCCCAAGAACGAGGATGGCATCGGCGCCATGGCCGCCCGCCTCATCAGCGGATACGATACGCGGGGATGTCTTCCCTACAACCACGGCGTTGGTGATTCCCAGCACGACCGCGACCAGCGCCACGCAGCCGCCGATGGCTTTGGCCGCGGTGTGCAGGATCTTGCTCCGGGCGCTTCGGGGAGCCCGTTTCGCACTGTGCGCTTCACGTCTCATGGCACCGATGGTATCAGACAGCACCTGGCTACGCTGCGTTTTTCGGCTTCCTTTGGCATATCTTCATAGGTTGTATTGGAGACGGGGTGAGCAATGATTGATCCAAGGCGCGTCATCTGCGGTGGAACCGCGGTCACTTCGATCGAACTCTGCGTCTCAGATACACGGTTTTGCCGGCTATCCGAAAAATGGGCTAGAAACATTGGCTTTTTGCCTCGAGAGTATGGTCGGAATCGGGATATTCATACTATCACCGTCGAAAGTATGGCATTTTCCGCTCTGTGGCTTGCTCAACCATACTTTCGAGGCGAAAACGCGATGTAATCCGCAGGGAAAATGGATAGAGCGGTCAAAATGCTCATGGGGTCGCAAGGAAAGATTAGCGGGATTCGGGAATCCGCCGACAACGCGATAGGGAGCGATGTGGATGCTCGCCTAAAGAAGATAGGTTTCAAATGCCCATAGAATGCATACCGCGATACTTCAATTCGTGCTTCCAGGTGGATTGAAGGCAGAAAGGGGCTTGCGTTAAACAATATAACGTTGCAGTTTTCTGGCATGCTCCTTATGCAGAGACAAACAGCTCAGGAAGTCGGAAAAGGGGATGTATTCGAGAGTGAAGCAGATGTCCAAGTTGGCGAATAACATACAAATCGGCTCAACTGTCTCTCGGAGAATTTCGTATTGCTCGTGCTCCTCAGAAAGCATCGAGAGATATCTTCCTTGGTAACAGCCGAGCTTCTCAGGGTTTGCCATTTCCCAAACACAGTTCACAAGATGCAAATGGGAAGGAAGCGACTCGCCGGATATCCTTCGTTGGTAGCAGTTTGAGTAGATTGCCAATAAATGTTTCAGCATTTGAAATGCATCATAACGATACAGTTTGGGTGCAATACGATTAGATGTATCCCTTGCTTCAGTGGATAAATCGCCGAAAGCGGAGACGAATTTCAACGCCGCATTCTCTGGGATTAGGTAGTTTGCGGCATCCAGATAGGGATATCGAAGCCCACTGGCTTTACCGAGAATCCATTCGGCAAGTTTCATTTCACAATAGATCTCCGTCTTTCCTTCTTCGGAGATAAGGAAAGCGTCAAGATTCGCCTTCTTGGAGTTATTGGCTAATGTAGGTAGCTGATACTCAAAAGTGACTTGGTATTCCCCGGAAGGCAAAAACGGGTTTTCTGTAATAGCCACAGGGGTATCACCAAGAAGATTGAAGGTCATCGCCGACGAAGATCGAAGGGACCTCATTTTTGTTTCCAGCTCGTTCCCGTCACCTTCGCTATATCTCTCGCGGTGTTCAGATGACATCGCAATCACAAGGTTATCATTGAGATCTTTGAGGTAGTAAGGCGCTTGGGTTTTACTTGCTGATCCCCCAAAGCAGCGATCACCTATCACCTCTAAATAGCGAAGCTTGAGTGCATCCATGAAGGTCGACTGAAAAGACATTAGGCTCCAATCCATTGCAATTCTCAAGAATAATATAGGATCGGTCGAATGCAGAGTGCGTATAACCATAGGCGTGCCTGCAAAGCAGTTTTTCGAATGCATTAACGCTGTGCACATCGATTATCGGATTCGATCGTCTGAGTTTATCCCTCGACCAATGGGGCGAGCATCAGCTCTCCAACGTAGAGCTTTGCCGCAGGCGCTAGAAGTCCTGGCTTCACTGCGAGCATCGTCAGCGTCGCAGTGGCCCGGATACAATCGAGGGCGCTTGAGCCCGTTTGCGCATTCAGGCCGCTTGGTGCATCGATTGACAGAATCGGAACCCCCATTTCGTCGGCGGCTGCATTCGCTGCGCGGATCCAATGGGCATAAGGCGCCCTTACCTCGTCATGGGCGAATCCCGTTCCCAGGATGGCATCCACGATAATGCCGGCATCACTCAGCACCCTTTCGATATCTGCCTCATCAGGGGAAACGTGAAGCTCAAATTCTCGATGTCCCGCCGCGTCTAGGGCGGCTGATCGCGCCGGTTCAGCATCGATGGACTCCGGGGGCAGCTTGGTGACGAGAATCACCTCGTGCCCATAGCGGCAAAGCGCTTCTGCCGCTACCCATCCATCTCCGCCGTTGTTGCCCGATCCCGCAAGGATGACCATTGGTTTCTCGGCGGTTTCGCCATTGAGGGTAAGTAGTTCATGGGCAACGTGGGCGACGCTATTCCCCGCGTGGGTCATTAGCTCCAAAAGCGACGTGCCGGCAGCCTCGAGCTTCTTTTCGCGGGCGACGACATCGCAAACATCCGAAACCGGGAAGTCAATCGCGTCCTCGCTATGGGGAAGTGGCTGAGTATAGATGCATTTCATGGCTTTCCTCCATCGATTACACCACAATGCTGCAACGTAGGTTGCCACGCAATGCTGCGCCGCGGCTTGCGTCGCTCTATTCTGCAGCGTCCTATTAAAGATAGCACCGCTGAGATTCTCGCGCACAAGATGGGGGGAGTAGTTGAGTTAAGGGCGTTTATGGGAGGTTTTGGCGGCGAAAAGAGCATCGTATTTCAAGTCGCATTTTCGTTTCACCAGGTCAGACGCTTGAGACGTTTTCATCGGGTTGCTTCGAATCAGAAAAAACCTCCCATAAACGCCCTTAACTCAACTACTCCCCCGGTTTTCAGCAAGCTGGCTCTGCCATATGCGGGCTCTGCCATATGCGGTGTGAGCAGATCTGGAAGGTGGAGCGAAAGCTGCGTAGCTTCTGAACGCGGCAATTCTGATTCTCGGCATTGGAGATATAGTTTGGGTGCATTGTTCGAATGCTGACCTGTGAGGTAAAATAAAAGAGCTTCATTTGCAGGGGACGGCGCAGCAGTGCGCCGAGGTAAGGCTCCAGCGGTGCAGCGGCGCCCGCCGTGCCGAAGCAAGGCTTCAGCGGCGCGAAGCAGGACGTCGCAACGGCGCGAAGCGATACGGCATACCAGCGCCTGCGGTTTTCTCGGTTGATGCGAGGAGGTTGCGATGAAGTTCCTGGGTTTGGGCGGCTTAGAGGTCATGGTCATGTTTCTCCTGTTGAGCCCTCTGCTGTTCGCAATAGCGGCGCTCTTCGCTCTCGTTTTCGATCTCACGCGGGAGAAGAAACCCCCCGTGCTGCCTGCGCCGGTTCTCGAAACGTGGCAGACCCACTCGGGGTTCACGGCTTTAGGCGTTGTGGCTTCGGTGATCATCTCCTACGCCTTGGCCGGCTTGTGCATCGTCATCTTCATGGCGATGTCGAACGAGGGCTATCTCGTGCTTGCGTTTCCCAATCCCCTGTTCTGGATGGCGCCCCTGCTCATCGGCGTGATCGTGTGTGCCATCTATCTGCTTTTCATCTATCCCACCTACTTCGGTGCGAACCCGCGGCTGCACTCCAGCAAGGTCATCTCCTTCATGAACGCCGCGTTCGGAGGCGCGCTCTTCGGGCTTTTGTGGAACCATAACCTCACGGCGCGCACCAAAGGCGGCGGTTATATCGCCATGGGCGTGGTATCGCTGATAGAAGTGGTCATCTTGGTCGTCTTCGCCGGTGTTTTCGGAACCGCGATTTCAACTTCGGGGTCCCCGCTCATGGGATCTGGCGCCCAGGAAGACGACGATTCGGTCACCCGAACGGTGACCGCCGGTGCGGCCAGGTCCCTTTCCGATGCGATGCCCGAGCTCTACGTTGATGAAGCGAATGGCGTGAAGCTGCTTGTCCCCCAGGGCTGGACAGAAGACGCCAATTCCAGCGGCGAGAGCGCGGAAGCCGTGTTCGTCCCGAGCGGTGTTGTCAACACGAATCAAAGCGGGCAGATGATCGGCTATCAGGTAGACGACCTCATTTGGCTGTTCGACGAAAACGATATGCACCGTTTCACTCGCGCAGACATCGATGAGGCCATGAAGATCCTCGAGGCCTATGAGGGAGAGGTGAGCGATTACCTCTCGGATTGCGAAGATGAATCCGTGAGCCTGGTAACGGTGAACGGTCGGGATTTCGTCTACGTTACGGGAAGCGGCTTTGACGATGGCCAAGGGGCCAGCCGGATGCCCGCTTACGTTATCGAATACCGGCATACGAGCAATGGCATCGGGTATCGGTTCATCTATTATGCCTGGGGCGAAGCGGCTGCCAACCCGGATTTCGCTGCCGTTGAGGAACTTGTGGAATCCGCTCGATTCCCCGCGGCGTAAGGAATCCTCAGCCTTCTGAAGCCGCCCTAAACGCAGCGCAGCCCGAAGCAATCCCGCAAGACCCGATTGCGCTCCTTATCGGTGCTCGGCTCACTCACCGTAACATCGTCGTCTTGGCGCAAGGTGAGCACGCCATCCCTATAGCTGCGATAGCCATCTTCGGTCCGTATGTTCACCACTTCGTGGTCGCGGAAAAGCGATCCAGGCTGGGAGCAGAGGCGATTCAGGGATTCGAAGTCAATATCCTCCATGGTTGCCGTGCAAAGCTCAAGCTCCGTTTGGCGGCTGCGATCATGGGCGCTTCCGGCACGCCCGTCTGCGCAAGCACCTGCGCTTCCCTCAGGGGCTCTGGAGCTGAATCGGTCGATAGCCCACCAGCTCTGGCCGAGGGGTTCTGCGCAATACGACTCCCCGCGGATCCCTTGCTCCACGCCGGCGATCAGCTGCAGCGCGCCAGCGGGCATGGGACCGCCGAATCCCACATCGGCTGAGAAATCCCCTTCTTCCAAGGACACCAGCGTACCGCGGTGATTGATGGGCATGCGCTCGCTTCTCCCGCGCACCGCCCGGCAGACGACCGGTCGCGCGTCATAGCCGAGGGAGTTCAAAAGCTCCTGGAAAAGCTTGTTGAGCTCAAAGCAGTAGCCGCCCTTGCCCTCAATCACGACCTTGCGATAGATCGCATCAGTGGCGAGGTTCGGCGTTTTTTGGGCGCGGTGCATCTCCACGGTGGAAAAGGGGATCGTGGTCTGGTGCGCGTAAATGAGCCTATCAAGGTTTTCCCTGGTGGGCGCAAGGGCGCTTTCCAATCCCAGCTTCTCCAAATAGACGTTTCGTTGGCTATCGGTCAGCACGGCTCCCCCTAATCTCTGACAGATGCCCTCTATTATTAATGGTTGGGGCCTTCGTGGGAAGGGGAGAATCCAGTATCATGGAATAAGTTGAAGGGACGGGTTCGACAGTTTCAGAAGTCGCAGTGCAGGCGCCTCGGCGCTGCCGACGTGTGAGGGAAGGAGCTATCCCATGGGTTCTTACGAAGAAGAGATGGAGCTCATAGCTCAAGGAAAGGCCCAGCGCGGCAAGACCGCCCGGGATTACTTCGCGGAACTCGATGCGGGATACAGCGAGGAGGAATCGCTGCTCAAGCATCGCCCGGATTATTCGAAGACGCTGTTCGCTCCGGAAAACGATGACATCTACCGGGAGTTCTGCCGCTATGTGGATCAGCCCGCACCCCGGTTCTTCGACAAAGTGGAAGACCCCATCCAAGTGGCCGGGCATACGGCGGCTGATGTCTATTTCGCCATGAAGGCCCATAACGACCGCATCGTCTCCATTGATGGTGCAGCCGTCTACAACATGTTGGTGAACCTGCGCAATCAGCCGGAGCTCTACCAGAAGGTGCTCGATTTCCGCCCCACGTGCTATCAGGGTGGATGCGGCATGAAGGACGCCGCTTTCGACCGCGGCGAATACGGCGAGCGCCGTTTCTCCAAAACCCAGGAGCACTGAGGGCGCTGCGGTGTGGCAGCGCTGCGGCCTAGCGCCCGGACCTGCTGTTGATGATGGCGTTCAGGCTCACCAGGGCCAAGGCGCACCAGATGCATCCGAAACAGACGCCGTGGGCAAAGGTGAACGGTTCGCCGTTCACGAATACTCCGATGATAAGCCCGCAGGTGGGGCTTATATATTGGATGAATCCGAGCAAGGTGAGCGGGATGGTGTTCGCTGCTTTTGCGAAAAGGACCAACGGCACCATGGTGATAAGCCCGCCGCCTATGAGTAGCAAGGTGGTGGCCCATCCCGACGGCGTTTGAGCGTCGCCCAGAAAACCGTGGCTTCCTGTGGTGAATGCCAGCACGATGCAGGTCACGACGGCCAAAGGCACCATATAGGCGCTTTCCACGGCGATGGTCTCGGTCGCGGGGTAGCCTCCGCGCTTCTTGATCGCGCCATAGATCCCGAACGAGAGGGCGAGCATAAGGGAGATCCACGGGAATTGGCCGTAGTTGAAGGTGAAGAACCCTATGCCCACGCAGCATAGCCCCACGGCTATCCATTGCAGCAGCGGCATATGCTCCTTGAACACCACCAAGCCGAGCACAATGGTTACGATGGGGTTTATGTAGTAGCCGATAGCCGTTTCCACGATGTGGTCTATGCTCACGGCATAGATATAGAGGGTCCAGTTGATGGTGATGATGATGGCGGCAGGGATGAGGAAACGCCGCGCTCGCTTCTCGTGGAACAGCCGCACGAAATCCAGCTTGGCGATGCGGCAGATAAGCGCGGTGAAGATGAAGCACCAAATGATTCGCTGGGCTACGATCTCGAAGGGGTTCACCTGGTCCAAGAGCTTCCAGTACAGCGGGATGACACCCCAGAGCAGGTAGCAGCCGATACCCGCAAGGATGCCCCGGCGCTCCTTCGCCTTTGCGCTGGCGGCCAGGGGTTTTCCTTCGCTTTTCGCCTCAATCATCAAGCCCATCCCCTGTTTGCGAGGAGCCGTTTCGCCGAGCGAAATCAAGAAGCGCAGCGCGTTCGTTGGGCAGCTTGCCTTCGATCACCTCATCGAGGAGCTCATTCAGGAGCCTTCCCACCTCCGGCCCCTCGCCCCCGGCTATATCCAGCAGATCGCGGCCGCTTACTGCAAGCTGCTTGATGCAGAATGCCTCATTGGCGGCTAGGAGGTCATCCAAGATCCCCTCCAAGGCGTCCAGCGCCTCCAGCCTCGGGCGACTCAAATCCGACTGAGCCAGGGCATCAGCGCGCTTTATGCCCAGAAGCGTGCGGAAGAGCTCCACGTCACCGCCAAGCTTTCCCAAAGCCCGTTTCACGCTTTTGGCCGTTGGCTCGATTTGCCGGTCGTGAATGGCGATGAGCGTGCAAACCCGATCCCTGAAAGCGGGGGCGAACTTCAGCCGCTCCATGATCTCCCGTGCGATCATCACGCTGAGCTTCCCGTGACCATAGAAATGCCCGCGCTCGCCTTCCATGAAGAATGCTCCGGGTTTGCCCAGGTCATGGTAAAACGCCACCCAACGGGCCAAGCGCGTTTTAGGGGCATAGCTGACCGCCCGGGCCGTGTGCTCCCAGATATCATATATATGATAGGGGGTGTGCTGGTCGAAGCCTTTGCAGGCAACGACCTCGGGCATCACCGCTCCAAGCACATCAATGGCCCCCATCAGCGCTTCGAAGACGGCATCTCCCAAAAGCAAGCGGTCCATCTCATGGACGATGCGCTCGGCAGAGACGGCCTGGAGCATCATCTTCTGCGCCTTCATGGCTTGAAGCGTTTCCGACTCCAAGCTGAAATCCAGTTGGGAGACGAAGCGGAAGCCTCGCAGGATGCGCAGCCCATCTTCTTGGAACCGTGCATCGGGGTCGCCTATGGCGCGCAGGATGCCCGCTTCCAGATCCTCCCAGCCGCCGAAGCAATCCACAAGGCCACGGTTGGGGTGATAAGCCAGGGCGTTTATGGTGAAATCCCGCCGGGCGAGGTCTTCTTCAAGGGAGCCCACGAACTCAACGCTTTGGGGATGGCGGCCATCACGATAAGGGCCGTCATTGCGAAATGTGGTGACTTCCACCAGGCCATCGCTGCGGGAGGCGGTAACCGTTCCATGTTTGGTGCCGGTGCGATGGACGCAGAACCCCGCCGCTCCCAAGACGGATTCGCTTTGCTCCCAAAGGGCGGAGGTGGCGATGTCGATATCTTCGGTATGGCGCCCGAGCAGCCCGTCGCGCACGCATCCGCCTACGGCCCAGGCTTCGAAGCCGGCATCTTCCAAAGCTCTCAGGGCATCCAGCGCCGCGGGGGGCAGTCTCAGGGTTATGTCGGGCAGTACCGTGCAGTCCATAGCATCCCTGGTCGGTGATAGGGGTCGTTGTACGGCAGCCCGGAACCCAGCTCGCCGCCAGGTTCATTGTAACCATTATTCAAGCACCGAAGGCGTTCAATCAGATGCCGATGGAACCTCGGAAGATCCCTTCGAAGACCAGCAGGAGCACCGAAGCTGAGATGAGGCCATAGCCGATGCACCGAAGGCGCGCTGCCGCCTTTTCCAGGAACGCGTTGCTGCGGTAATGATTCCAGCGTTCCTGATCGGCGATGATGGCGCTTTGGAGATCACAGCGCTGGCTGCGGCAATCGAAGGGCCGCGGGGGAGGAAAGGGGTCGTCGATCTCGTCGATGCAGCTTACGGCGATGCGCTGCGGGCCGGGCTCGCCTTCGGCCAGAACGGTCAAAAGGCGATCGGAAGCGCCGGGGGAGATCTGTTGGGCGATTGTATTCATGATTAGCCTCCTGTTCTCTGCGTCCATCGCTGGCTTCACTTTAGCCGCCCTGTGGCTGAAAAATCCCATAACGAAAGGTTAGGACTTGCTTAAAACCCTTAACGTTTCCTTAAAAACGGCGGTTTATCTGCCATAACTCCGCTCAGAAGCCGAGGATTCGCTAGAATGGCCCTATGGAGACCAGCAGCCAGAATATCCAGCCCACTCCGCCTCTCCCGCCACGGATCCTCGTCTTGGATGACGAGGTGGCCATCGCGCAGCTGGTGGAGGGCATATTCGTCGCCGAGGGCTTCGAGGTGCTTTCGTTCTACAACCCTTTCGACGCCCTGGAAGCCGCTGCCCGTGAGGACATCGACCTGGCGGTGGTGGACATCATGATGCCCGGGATGGACGGCTTCGAGTTCGCTCGGCGCCTCCAGCTCATCAGTGATGCCTCCGTGGTGTTCCTCACCGCCAAAGACGAGGAGACCGACGTGCTTGTGGGCTTCGCCCTGGGTGCCGATGACTACATAACCAAGCCCTTCAAGCCGCGCGAGCTGGTGGCGCGGGTGAAGGCGCGCTTGCGCAAACGTTCCGCCTCTGGCCAGCGGGAGGATGCGAAGAATCTGCTTGAGGTGCGCGGGATCGAGCTTTCCCGGCGCGAGCATACTGCAGCGCTCCACGGCATGGCGCTTTCCCTCACGCCCAAGGAGTTCGATATCCTCGCTTGCTTGCTGGAAAACGCCGGCTCCCCTGTTTCCTCAGCCGATCTTTACCGCCGGATCTGGGACGAGCCGCCCGATAGCTCCTCGGCCAATACCATCATGGTCCATATCCGTCATCTGCGCTGTAAGCTGGCGGAGGTGGATTCCTCCACGCAGTTCATCTCCACAGCTTGGGGTGTGGGCTACATGATATCCACTTCGAATTCCTAGGATCAGCCCATGGCCGCCCGCTCCCAGCAAGCGAAGATCCTCAACCGCAGGCTCACCGCCCAACTCGCCCGTGACCTCGCGGTGTTCACGGTCGTTTTCGCGTTGGCGGCCTTAGTGGCCAACACGTTCCTCGTGCCTCGCCTTGCCGACCTCGTGGCCGATGCCACCTCTGAATGGCAGACCTACGTCTATAGCGATTTCTCCGCGAACGAGGCCCTGGCAGCTACGGGCGCTACGGCTTACGCTGTGGCCCAGAGCTGGGAGGAAGCAAACGACCTGATGAGCGACGAGGTGGTGGTATCTCGGATCGAAGAGAGCCAGGGCATTGTGAGAGAGCAAGACTCTGAGGGTGGGGACGTGGAATCTCAGGGAGACCAAGAGGCTGAGAAGGCTTCTTCTGCAGCGATCTCCGCAACGGGCGGCTCTTCCCAAAGCGTGGAGGGGAGCCTTGCGGATATGGGGTTTCCTCCTTTGACCGATGCGGATCTGGCCCGTCTGGCTCAAAGCGGCGCCTTGGGGTCTGGCACCTTGTTGCTCTGCAGTTTTGAGGGCACCATCCCCCATTGGGTGATGCTCCGGGACCTTCAATCCATGGCTGCTTCCAACGCGCTTTCGGCATACGATCCCGATTTTCCGCACCAATGGCAGGTCATCTACGGCGAGGATCATGTCTCCGCGCGGTATCTCTCTGCCTACAACGCCATCAAGGCCTTCAAGTATCCTGTGGTGATCATCGTGTATCTGGTGGGTTTCGCCATCATAACCTTCCTCGGGTTCGGGCGCTCCCTGCGTTACTTCGATGAGTTGAGCGGAGCCGTGGGCTCCATCATCGCCCATCGGGATCAGCCGGTGAAGCTGTCGAAGCCCTTGCTGTCCACCCAGCAGGAATTGGAGGCTATACGGCTCTCCTCCTTGGCCGATGAGCGGGCGGCCCAAGCCGCCGAGCGCCGCAAAGACGAGCTGGTCGCCTATTTGGCCCATGATGTGAAAACGCCTTTGACCTCTGTAATCGGTTATCTGTCCTTGCTGGATGAGGCGCCCGATATGCCTGAGGAATCGCGGAAGCGCTATATCGCCACGGCCTTGGGGAAATCCGAACGCCTGGAGGAGCTGATCGATGAGTTCTTCGAGATAACCCGTTACAACCTGCAGGCAATTCCCATCGAGCGCGCCCAAGTGGATGTGCGCCTTTTCTGCCAGCAGGTGGTTGAGGAGTTCTATCCCGAGGCGGAAAGCCGCGGCCTCACCATTGGGATAGATGCGCCAGAAAGCGAGATGTTCTTCGTCGACCCCGATAAGTTCGCTCGGGCTTTCGGCAACGTGGTGCGCAACGCCATCGCCTATGCGGATCCGAATACCGCTATCTCCATCACGATGGAGAAGACTGATGAGGATTCCCCGCGTTGGAGGCTTTCGGTCACCGATACCGGGCGGGAGATCTCCCCGGCCCATTTGGAGAGCATCTTCGACAAGTTCTATCGGGAAAGCTCGGCGCGCAGCTCCTCGGAGGGGAGGGCGGGGCTGGGCCTTGCCATCGCCAAGGAGATCGTTTTGGCTCATGGTGGTACCATCGAAGCCCAAAGCGCCCAGGGGCAGACCACCTTCACCATCCATATCCCCGCTTGATTTGCGCACCTCGGCGCCGGTAGCCCCCGCCGAGCCGGCCGCTATCCATTTTCCCTGCGGATCGCATCGCGTTCCGGATCCGCGCCCGGCGGCCCTCCGGCCCGGACCCCCTCCAGAAGTTTGTGGATATTGTGGAGACGGGGAAAATCGCCTTTCCGGCTTGACACGCATGCGGGCGGGAGGGTAGTATTTATCTTCGCGCCGCTTCGAGCGAAGCGCCGCTCACAGGGGCGGGACAACCGCCACG
>CAZKKN010000044.1:0-13401 GCA_964553375.1 uncultured Eggerthellaceae bacterium
GATGACCGACGTGAAGGGCGGCAAGCCCAAGTACGAGACCGGCTTCATGCGCAAGACGAGCGACTTCCGCCCCGGCTTCAACACCATGTACCGCGGCAACAAGATGGGCAGCGTGTACCGCTTCCCCGGCACCACCACGCCCGACGGCAAGGTGATCCCGGCGCATCCGCAGTCCGACAACGGCAAGATGGAGCTTTGGAGCGAGGACCTGCTGCTTTACGGCAACGGCCCGCTGCCCATGTACATCGAGCCGCCCATCACGAAGGTGTCGCGCGAGGATCTGCTGGAGGAATACCCCTACACGCTGATCACCGGCGGCCGCAGCCACGCCTTCTTCCACACCGAGTACCGCAACTCGCCGTGGATGCGCGAGGTGCATATGTTCCCCACTATGGACATCAACCCCGAAACGGCGGAGAAGCTGGGCATCAAGCAGGACGACTGGTGCTGGATCGAGACCTATGTTGATCGCATCCGCCAGCGCGCGAATCTGACGAACGCCATCAAGCCGGACACGATCCATGTGGAACACGACTGGTGGTTCCCGGAGCGCGCGGCTACCGATGACCTGCATGGCGCGCTGGATGCCAACTGCAACATCCTGTTCGAGAATGATGGCCCATACGACCCGGCTGTAGGCACCGATAACTACGGCGGCCTGTGCAAGGTGTACGTGGCCACCGAAGGTGCGCCGGATAACATCTGCATGACCAGCGAAGACCTGCGCATCTTCTTGCCGCTGACCCGCGAGCAGCTCGCAAGCGACGGCCAGGAGAACGGCGTGAACATGCCGGACAAAGGAGGGAAGTAGCCATGACTCACTATAGTATGGCCATAGATCTTGACAGCTGCATAGGCTGCCACTCCTGCGCGGTTGTGTGCAAGCAGGAGAATAATGTGGGCCTGGGCACGTTTTACAGCAAGGTGCTCACCATTGGCCCGTCGGGCACCTACCCTGACCTGGAGATGTACTACCTTCCTGTGGCGTGCCAGCATTGCGAGAACCCGCAGTGCGTGAGCGTGTGCCCCACCGGTGCCAGCTACAAACGCGACGACGGCATTGTGCTGGTGGACCACTCCAAGTGCATCGGTTGCCAGTATTGCGTCATGGCCTGCCCTTACGGCGTGCGCACTTACGACGCGGCACCGGACAAGGGCGTCATTGAGAAGTGCACCTTGTGCGCGCATCTGGTCGATGACGACGGTACACCTGCCTGCGTGCGTCACTGCCCCGGTCAGGCCCGTGTTTTCGGCGACCTGGACGACCCCGAGAGCGACATCTCCAAGCTGGTGGCCAAAAAGACCACCCACAAACTCACCGATGTGGGCAACAAGCCCTCGGTGACCTACGGCTTGGATAAATTCGAGTGGAAGGGCGGTGAGTAAGCCATGGCAGTGCAGTGGCCGCTTCTGATCTTCAGCGTTCTTTTGGGCGCGTCATCGGGCATCATGGTGTTTTTGGGCATTGGCGAGGTGAAGGGTGCTTTCAAGAAGGTGCGCTTCCCCTTGGCGCTGATCGCCTTGGTGCTGCTGGCTATAGGTGGATGCGCTTCGGCGTTCCATCTGGGCCATCCCGATCGCGCCTTCTACATCCTGGGCAACCTGAATTCCGGTCTGTCCCGGGAGCTTTTCGCCGTGGGCTTTTTGGGGATCGTCACGTTGGTGTATATGATCCTGGCCCGCAAGGATTACCCCGGTCCCACCAAGGTGTTCGGCATTCTGGCGCTCATCGGCGGCATCGTGTTGCCCCTGGTGGCAGGCTCGTCGCTCATGATGCCGGCGCGCCCGGCCTGGGATAACTTCACCCTGCCCCTGATGTATCTGGGTACCGGCATTGGCATGGGCTTCGTGCTTTCCGCCGCTTACGTGTACGCCAAGGGCGAGACGACCGACCGCCGGTTCGCCTTCTCCCTGGCGGGCGTGGGTATCCTGTGCTCGGTGGTTGTGTCCGTGGCTTACCTCATCTGGATCGCCGCGGCGCCTTTCGCTGACCCCACGCGCTCCTTCGCGCGTCTGGCTGCCGGTGACATGGCTGCCCCGTTCTGGCTGTGCGTGGTGCTGGTGGGCATGGTTGCCCCGGTGGCACTTTATTTCCTGGTGCGCAAGGATGCCGCCAAGAGCGATCAGGATCCCAACGGCGGTGCCGACGTGGCCGGCGTGGAAGCCGACGGCAGCGCAACGGCGGCCGGCGCTACGGCGAAGCTCACCGCGGGTAACGCCCTGTGGGTTTCGTTCATCTGCCTGCTCGTTGGCAACGTGGTGCTGCGCGTCATCATGTATGCCGTGGCCACCTCGGTGGAGCATCTGATCTACTAGTATTGCCAACAATGGGGCCCGGTGTGCGAAAGCAACTCTGGGCCCCAGTTGAGGGGCAATGGTTGTTCGTTTGCTCTGACAAGAAGGCTGACCCTGCGCCTACAGCGTCCTCGCCAGCCAACTTGGGCTTCACCAGCCAATCATTGCCTGGCTGCGGAAGCGGCGTCAGGGTCACCTTCTTGCCAGAGCCTTCGCGCCTGCGTTGCACGGCTATTCTGAGCAACCGCAGCCCGCAACCCCCGCAGCGTTAGCGAGGAGTGCGGGCGAAGGTTGGCTCGGAATGGCTGGCGACTAGTCGTAGGTCGACGAGCAAGCGGCCCACAATCATTACAAACATAAGGAAGGCAGGGATCATGGACCGGCAACAATCAGAAGAAACCGCCGCCTTGGTGGAGCTCATGGAAAGCCGCGCCAATGTGTACCGGTTGCTTTCCCGCTGTTACCAGTGCGAAGTGGACGCGGAGTTCGCTCGTGAGCTCGCCGACGAGTTCGCCTTCGAAAGCGCCGATGCGCAGCTCTCCCAGGCTCTGGCGGCCATACAGGAAAGCCTGCGCGGCATCGACGAGGCTGGTTTGGAGTTACTGGCAGTTGACTTCGATCGCGTGTTCTTCGGTATGGGGCCCCTCACGGCGCGCCACGCCTTCCCCTACGAGTCGGTGTATACAAGCGACCGCGGCATCATGATGCAAGAGGCTTATGCCCAGGTGGTGCATGCTTACCGCGACCAGCATCTGGCCAAGGACGCCTCGTTCACCGAGCCGGAAGACCACCTGGCCGTTGAGCTTGCGTTCATGGCCACGCTGGCTCAGCGGGTGGCAACGTTTTTGCGCGAGGGCTACGAGGATGCCGCCACCGAAACGCTGGCCCAACAGCTGGCGTTCGCTCGCGAGCACCTGTTGAACTGGCTCGATTGCTTTTGCGCCGATCTGCGCACAGCGGCACCGGGCTTCTATGAATCCCTGGCCGATTTCACCTTGGGGTTTGTGACCCAAGACGCGGAGGTCATCGCCGAAATGCTGGCCTAACCGCGGCCTGCTGAAGGAGGGTGAAACCCATGACGAACATGACGCGGCGTCAATTCTGCCTGGCCGGCGGAGCCGCTGCAGTGCTGGTTGGAGCCGGTGGCGCGGGGGCTTTCGCGCGCGAGAACTCCCAGGCGGTGTATTTGCGCCCGCCTGGGGCCGAAAGCGAAGCAAGCCTCCTCTCCAAGTGCGACCGATGCCAGCGCTGCGTTCAGGCATGCCCCTACGATCTGGTGCAGCCTCGGCCGCTCAGTTGGGATTTCCCCACTGTGGGTACCCCGGAGCTCATCTTCAAGAACGGATATTGCGACTTCTGCATGAAGTGCGTGGAAGTGTGTCCCACGGGTGCTTTGACTTGGGATGCACCCACGGCGAGCAACATCGGCGTGGCCAAGGTGATCAGCGATGCGTGCGTGGCGTGGGACTGGCAGGGGTGCACCGTGTGCGCCGATAAATGCCCGGTGGAGGGCGCTATAACACTGGATGACCGAGGGCGGCCCCATGTGCACGGCGACCTGTGCGACGGTTGCGGCCTTTGCGAGCAGGTGTGCCCGGCGCCGTCGCTGCGCGCCTACAACAGCACTTCAGCCGAGAAGGGCATCTATGTAGTGAGTCGGCAAAGCCAGGCAGCAGCCACGGAGGGTGCGCTGACTACCCAAGAGTTCGAGGCGCAGAAGCATGTGTTGGCGAAAGGGGGCAGCCGTGAATAAGATGCGTTACGCGCGCATCGCCGTTGCCTTGGCGGTGCTGATCGTCGTTTTCGTCTGCACGTTCGCGCATGTTCCCATTGGCACCCTGTGCGCCCTTTGTCCTGTGGGTTTCGCAGAGATAAGCGTCGCTAGCGGCTCGGTTCCCTGGGCGCTTCTGCCCGGTGTGCTGGTGGTGCTTGTGGTGGTGTTCTTGTTGGGGCGTGTTTTCTGCTCCTGGATTTGCCCCACCAGCCTGCTGCGTAACATCTTCGGTGGACGCAAGCCGCGCGGCCTCACCGGTCAGACGGGTACCTGCTCAGGATGCAGTGCCGCAGACCTTGCGGATGCAGGCTCCTCGTCGGAAACACTGGCAGAACCCTGCTCGGAGTGCGGTGTCGCTGATTCCGCGGTTGCAAGCTCCCCATTGCAGGCTTCCGCGGATGCAAGTTCGGAGTGCAGCACCCCCAACCCCAACCGGTTCCGCGTGCGCAATAATCTTGCTGCTCAGGGCATTGTGCTTGCAGTGTTGTTGGTGGTTTCGCTCATCGTTCATTTCCCGGTTTTCTGCCTGTTTTGCCCTATAGGGCTCGTGTTCGGCTCGCTTTTCGCCGTAAGCCGCCTGTTCATCACCTGGCAGCCTGGCTGGGAGCTCATCGTTTTCCCCGCACTTCTGCTGGCAGAGGTATTCCTTTTGCGCAAATGGTGCTCGGCGATCTGCCCTCTGGGATTCTTCTTCGGGCTTATGGCTAAGGCGCGCTCGCGGCTGGGCTTTTTGCCCCGCGTGCGAGTGAACAAGGGAACGTGCATCCACGGCGAGGGCTGCGAAGTGTGCACCACCACCTGCCCCGAGGATATCTGCGCCCCCACGGCGGACGAATCGGTCTTGGAAGATTGCACCTTGTGCCTGGATTGCAAGGAGCACTGCCCCACCTGCTCCATCTCGTTTTCGCGAGACAAGAAGTGAGTAACACAGGGGACAGACCCCTGTGTTAATGTCACACGACTTTTCATTCTGTGCCACTTTTTCGCTGACATGGCACAAAAAAGAAAGCCGTGTGCGCAGAAGGACCTCGATTCCCATGCGTGGGAACGCGTTTTCCCAGGTCGCGGATTTCTTGGTGCCCGCCAGAGGGGCTGCTAGCGCACACAACCTTCGATTTCATGCCATTTCTGCGAAAAAGTGGCACAGAATGAAAAGCCGTGTGCGCAGAGGCTCGAATCGATGTTTCCCGTCCTGTCCGATGTTGTCCAGGCGTAGGTGACGCAAAAGGCGAAGGGGCGAATTTGAGCCGCCCTTATAGGACAGCTGCCAGCACGCCCGCTTAGCGGCCGCTTTTCAGCTCTCGGGCGATGAGTGCGCTTGCTATCTCGAAGGCGCGGATGCGGCGCTCGGCTAAAGTGATCTGCGACTTACATTTGTCCGGATCATCTTTCTCGCGCAAGGTCTTCACGGTCTCACGCAGTTTGGACACCGTGGAGTCGATCTGCTCTTTGGCCTCGGTGAGCTCGTCGGTAGCGAAAGGCGTGAACTCCCCGAAGATTCCCAGCTCCATGTGAAGAACGGGAAATGGCTCCCCGCGGTCGTCTGAATCCGACCGGCCCACCACGCGCCAGCCGCAGTGCTCATAGAAGCCCCGGGCTTTGGGATTCTGCTCGTTCACATCCAAGCGACGAGCATCCAGTTCGCTCACAGCGTAGTTCAGCAGCGCCCGGCCAACGCCCTGGTCGCGCACTGCCGGATCCACGAACAGCATTTCCAGCGTATCCACATCCACCCCTGCGAATCCCAAGGGCTTGCCCGTGTCGTCCATGGCCACCGCCAGGGATTCCACTTCCTCCAGTGACTCGGGAACGTAGGTTGCGATGCGGTCAATATCCTGAGGGGTTAAGAAGTCGTGGGTCGCTTCCACGGAGGCGCGCCACAAAGCGAGAAGCTGATCGCGGATCGCTTGGGTCCGCTCTTCAACGAGGTCGATTTCCACGGCAGTCCTTTCGGTGATCCTTTATCTTGTTTGTGAAAAGCTTACCGCTCTTTAGCAGAAAAAAACGCCGGGGCAGAAATGCCGCCGACGTAAGTGGTCGTGGTGCGGGTGAGAGGACTTGAACCTCCATGGGCCGAAGCCCATACGGACCTGAACCGTACGCGTCTGCCAATTCCGCCACACCCGCGAGTCGTTTCACAAGCTCGATGCTTGCAAAGCGAAGGCTATCATACCCCAACCCTGGCGGGGCGGCAAGGGTGGAATGGGGAGAAAACCCGGTAGTTCCATCTTTGCTGCGGCTTGGCAGTTTGGGAACTAGGCAGTGCTGGCGGCGCTTGCAGTGCTGGCGGCGCATGCAGCGCTGGCGCGCTAAAGGCGCTTGCGACGCTTGCTATGCTAGCGGTAGAACTTCGGCTCCTCCACTTCCAGCTCCAGCGCATCTTGGGCTCCCTGCAAAGAGGCGCGGGTGAGGGCGGCAAGGGACTGAAAGAACGGCAGCTCAGAGGCGCTTTCCATTTCCTCCAGGAAATGAGGAGCCCAAGGAAGCAGGTGATCTTGAAGGTACTCGGGGATGGCTTCGGGCTTCTCGTCGGCCAACCAAGAGAGCAGCACCAGCATGGTTCCAATGTGATCCTCGGGCTCTTTGCCTTCCCCATGTTGCACGGAAATGCCGTTCGTCCGCAGCCATTGGCGCAGCGCCAAAGTGGATTCGCCGAAGACCACCTGGTCTTTGTCTGTGTACACCGATCCCCACGGAGCCGCGGCCTTGGTATCGGGGCCCACGAATAGCCGACGAAACTCCACGGTGAGGTCATCTGGTGCCGAGGACTCTTCCGCTGCGGCCTTCTCCCGGTAGTCGCAGTGGCGCTCGGCTCCTGCCACCATGGCCTCCACCAGGGGTTGGGCCGTGGCTGTATCCACGTAGGGCCACTCCTCGGCGAGCATCTTGGGATCGGTTTCCGCCAAGGTGCGATACAGCGGGCCTATGGCCGTAGCTTCCAACAACGGGTCATGGAGGAAGAGCGGCCCCAAGGTTGAGCCGATGATCTTCAAGTTCATCCGCGCGGTATCGTCCATCATGCGTCCTCCGTCGGTTGCGGCTTCACAGCCAGTTGTTGTTCACCCAGTGTTTATCCAGTATAGATGATTCTCCAAGTGCTTCCCTGTCGTTGCTCAGCGCCGTGTGCAGCTCCCGGCGCCATGCCGTTGCCAAGCGCCATGCGCAGCTCTCGGCACCATATGCGCAAGCCTCCAGTTTCACGTGCGTGGCCATTCGCGCCGCTAGCGCCACCGACACGCGTCTGGTCACATCCAGCGCGAACGCCTCCGTCGCTCATCGCTTTGGCGCTTTGAGACACGGTTGGCGCCTTGAAACGCGAAGAGCCCAGGCATACCCCGGGCTCTTCGCCTCGCGGCGGGTCAGAGCGTTCAACCCGCCGCGCCTTCAGCAATCAAACCTCCTCCAGCATCCAAGCCGCTTACAGCCCAATGCCGATCTGCATGCCGTAGAACACCATGCGGGCCAGGAAGATGGCCACGCCGGCGCAGACGGTTGCAATGGCGAACAGCGCAGGGCGGTAGTTCTTCTTCCCGAAGAACCCGCATGCGGCGCCGATCACCGTGAATACCAGCGAACCGATGAACGGGCCCATGAGGCTGTCGGCGTTCTTGCTGGTGTCCATGATGGCCGAAACCTCATTGGAACCGGTGACGAAGAACATGATGGTGCTTGCCGCCAGCAAGATGGCACCCAACAGCATGAGGATCTTGCAAGTGAGCTCGTTGCTACTCACCCGTGGGCTGTTCTTGCCGCTCATAGAGCACACGAACATGCCCAGAAGCACGCCGCCGAAGAGCCATGCGCCGCAGATCTGCACGATGGTCTTGGGGCTGTCCCAAATGGGGATGGCGGGAATGGCGTAGGCGGTGGCCATGAAATACACCGACACCGCGCCTGCGATGGCCACGATGCCCGAGAACACCTTACGCACAGTCCCCGATTTCAGGCCGCCGGCTATGGCGACGATCCAATACACAAGGGCCAGCACGAAGAACACGCCGAACCAGAACACCTCGTTCGCCAACGGCGTGCTCCCAATGGTGTTCATCACGTTCATAGTGTTGCCCGGGTTCGCCAGATGGGCAAACGAGCAGGCAAGACCCAGAATGGCTACGATCACCGGGATTATGGTGAAGCGGTCAACGCGCTTCAGCTGCTTCTCGTCGTACATGTTCGCGAAGAACGCAACGAACAGCGTGATGAATGCGCCTGCTCCCATGGGGGCGAAGGTGGTGAAGAGGGTCAAAGGAATCTCTTGCATTGCCATATCCATGATGCGTTACACCTCCTTGGGATTCGTGATCTTGCTGGAATTCACTTCTGGTAACTTCGAAGCCGGCGAGGGCTTGATCGTTACGTTGGGATGCGTCATGTCCGGGGAGGGCATGGGGTAGATCTGGGCTACATTGCCGTAGCGGGCGCGCAGCTCGTCGATATCCCCCGCGTCCAGGGCGCGCAGCGGGCAAGCGCTCACGCATACCGGCGCCAAACCCTGAGCCACGCGGTCGGCGCAACCTTCGCACTTCACGGCATGACCCGCTTCACGGTCTACCTTCGGTGCGTCGTAAGGGCAAGCCATGACGCAGTAACCGCAGCCGATGCATTTGGTGGTGTCCACCTTCACTATGCCGTCGGTTTCGTCTTTGTGCATAGCCGTGGTGGGGCAGAACTTCACGCATGCCGGGTCATCGCAGTGGTTGCAGGCGCTGCTCAGGTGGTAGAAGAAGCAGTCGGTGGTAAGCGTTCCGCCGCTGCCTTCCGCCCAGTTGCCGCCCTCTATGTCGTAGACCTTGCGATAGGCCACATCCAGCGGTACGTCATAGTAGTCTTTGCAGGCCATCACACAGGTTTTGCAGCCTGTGCAACGGGTGTTGTCGTAATAGAATCCAAATTGTGCCATCTGTCTCGCCCCCTCTAAGCCTTACGCACTTCGGCGATAATGGAATTGCAAGGCCCGTTGCCATGGGCAAGAGGCGACGGCAGATATGTGGTTAGCGTGTTGATGCATCCGCCGGTGTCCAGCTTGTTTCCGGCCATGTCGGCTTCGTGCCAGAGGCCTTGGGGCATGGCGATGCAGGTGGGTGTGATCTTCGAAGTCACGTGAGCTTGAATCTTCACCTCGCCTGCGGGGCTGCGCACCAGCACCGTGTCGCCTTCCTCGATGTTGCGCGGCTTCGCGTCTATGGGATTGATCCACACGTAGTTGCGGTTGTAGTCCTTCAGCACCTGCAACGCGCCGAACGAAGAATGGGTGCGCGCCTTGTCATGCCAGCCCGAAAGGTAAAGCGGGAACTCGTCGGTCACGCAGCCATAGCCTTCCGTGCCCGGGTCGAAAAGCGGGATAGGCGCGATGACCTGGCCCTCTTGCAGCTCGCGGGTCTCGGAGAGCTTCTGAAGCACCTCGGAGTAGATCTCTATCTTGCCACTGGGCGTCTTGAAGGGATGGCCTTCCAGGTCCTCTATGTTCTCCTTGAAGGCGATGGCCGTGGGCAGCTCGCGCTTCCACACGCCCTGTTCCAAGATCTGGTCCCAGCTGGGCATTTCGGGATCTTTCGCGGCTCCGGCTTCGTAGAGGCTCTGGACCCACTCGTCTTGGGTCTTGCCGCCGGTGAACTTATCGCGTACGCCGAAGATCTCTGCGATATCCGCATACACATCGTAGATGGGGCGGCACTCGAACGGCGGCTCCTGAGCCGGACCGCCCACGGTGACCCCCCAGTAGTACTCCGAGTAGCCATTGGTGGACATGTTCAGCTGCTCGGCGCGCATGGCATCGGGAAGCAGGATGTCGGCGTATTTGGCGCTGTCGGTCATGAAGGTGTCGCAGCAAACGATGAACTCGCATTTGTTCTCGTCGGTGAGCGTCTCGTACACGGCATTGATGTCGCCGTGCTGGTTGGTGATGCAGTTGCCCGCATAGTTCCACAGGAACTTGATGCCGTTTTTGGGTGCCTCGATCTGTGCGGCCTTCTCAGCGGCTTCGGGGTCTTGGGCACCCAGGAACAGGGCGATCTCGTCAGCGGCGTTGAGCTCCTTCTTGAAGTTGGAGCCTTCCTGGATGCATTTCAGCCAGGAGTAGCAGCTTATCTTCGCCTTCACCATGTTCATAGGCACGCCATCCGGGTCTTTATCGCTTGAGGGGATGGATCCCACGGGCGCTCCGGGAGGCTCGGCTTCGCGCATGCCGGAGTTGGTGCCCTCGCGGCCGATGTTGCCGGTGAGCAGGGCCAACATGCACACGGCGCGGGTTGCGGACTCACCGTTTGAGTGACGCTGCAGGCCCCAGCCCTGAACCACGAACACCTTTTCCGCGTCGTGGATCTTCTTCGCCAGGGTGCGGATGGTGTCGGCGGGGACCAGGCAGATCTCCTGGGCCCATTCCGGTGTCTTCTCCACCATGTCGTAGCCTTCGCCCATGATGTAGGCGTAGTAGGACTTGTTTTGTCCCTTGGCGCTTTCCGGCATGGTCTCCTCGTCGTAGCCCTGGCAATACTTGTGGAGGAAGTCCAGGTCAACCCAATCGTTCGTGATGAGCTCATGGGCGATGCCCGCCACCAGGGCGGCGTCGGTGCCCGTGCGGATGGGCAGCCACTCCTGAGGGTGTCCCGAAATCGTCTCATTGTAGCGATAGTCGATGTGGATGAATTCCGGCCCCTCTTCGCGCGCGCGTGCATAATCCCACACCACGTTCGCGCCGCCCATGCGCGTTTCTGCCGGTGAGTTGCCGAACATGAGCACCAGGTCGGCCTTGCCCGCCTGATCCACCGAAGATGCGCTGATGTTCTCGTAGGGCGATACGCCCACGCCGTACATGAACGGCATGACGTACTGGTGCATACCTGTGGAGTAGTCGCCGTACATGGGCAGGTAGCCGCCGAGGCAATTCATCAAGCGCTCGGTGACGCGGCCGGTGGCGGAGTACATGCCGGTGGCGTAATTGATGTAGATGGAATCGTTGCCGTAGGTGTCAATGGTGTACTTCAGCTTGTCTGCGATGGTCTCCACCGCCTCATCCCAGCTGATGCGCTCGAACTGGCCAGACCCGCGCGCCCCCGTGCGTTTCATGGGGTATTGCAGGCGGTCGGGGTTGTTCACCCACTGACGCATGGTGCGGCCGCGCAGGCATGCGCGCGCCTGAAAGTCATCGTTGCCTGTGTCGTCGGTCAGCATGTAGGCGATTTTGCCGTCTTTCACATGCCATTGGAAGATGCAGCGACCGCCGCAGTTCACGTTGCACTGGCTCCACACAATGCGGTCTGGTTCTTGGCTGGAAACCGGATCGGCGTGGGCCACTTGGGGTCCGAACGCTGATGCCCCTGCCCCTGCCAAAGCCAAGGCGCCCAAAGCGCCAGCAGCTCCAACGAATGTGCGGCGGTTCATACTATGGTCGGATTGCATCATATTCCCCCCTCCTTTGGATAGGACTCCCTTTCTTTCCCTGTCCGCCCATTATGGCAAGGGGGGCATGAAGGCCAGTTCAGGTGCCCTATCTGTTGGGGGAGGGCTATGCATTCGTTGCGATTCCGTTACGCAAATCCCACGGCCGCTGTTAGTCGCGCTGTTAGTCGGTCGCTACGACTGCGAAGTTCGCCTCACACTCTGCGAAAGTGACTGCGAAGGTGTAGACGTAGCCCGGCTCCATGGTGAAATCCGCTGTACCGGTCTGCTCTGAGGTGAATCGCACGGGCTCTTGGGGCGCCGTCAGTTCCACCCGCGCCGTGTCGGCGGTTTCCGGCGCAAGGGGGTAGCGTGCCACCTCCATGGATTGGAACGCTCGATCGAAGGTCACGGTTGCCGGCGTGGGGCCGGTGATGCGCGCGTCATTTATCCCAGGTGCCACCAGGCCGTTCTCGTCGTAGAAAGCGCCATCCAGGGTAAGGCTGTCCGTTCCGTCAGCGTTTGCGAAGACGCGGAAGCGATAGGGGTTGAGCGATAGCGTGATCTGGCCACTCGCATTCGTGTATGCGAGGGAGCCAACCGGCTCGCTTGTGGGATCGACCGGTGGGAACACGCTTGCCACCAAGTCGGCGTATTGCTCAGCGGCTTCAGGGCTGCCTGTTTCCAGTATGCGCATCTCCGTTATGCCCGGGTATTGTCCCGGGAAGCTTTCCAGCATGATCCCGTTGCCAACCAAGGCGAGCACGTTTCCCACCTGCAGGTCATCGGCTGTGATGGTCTGTCCATCCAAACCTTCGATGCCCTGAGCGGGAATGGTGGGGAAAAACGGCGAGTTGGTGGTTTGGTCTACCAGCAGGATGTCATTGCCGTTTGCGTAAACCACAAGTGCGGTGGTCTCAACGGAGTCCTGTGCGCTGCCGTCGGTGCTGGCCGAAGAACCGCTGGAGCCAGAAGAGCATCCCAAAGCAAACAGACACAGGCAGCTTAAAGCCGCCCCGACCAAAAGGAGGGTGAGCGCGCGCCGGGCTTTCGGATGCGTTGGTTGCGAAGTCGTTGCTACAGGTGCGCCGTTTTCTGCGCTCACGGTATGCATCCCGGTTCTCTGCGTCTTGTTCATAGCATCCTCCCTTGCTGAGCGTTTGCGCGTTTGTTGAGGCTTGCGGTTTGCTTGGATGATACTTCACTCCGCTGCCTTTGACCGGCGGTGCAAACGAGCCGAAAAGAATCTGACAAATAGCAGTTAATAAGCTGCATTCCGCAAACCGCTTGGTTACAAACGGCAGCTGGGGTCGGCACCGGCGGCTCAAGCCGTACAATCGGGACTATACATATATAGTGCCTCGACGCTGTGAAACGAAGTCAGCGCTAACGGGTGCTGCGAAAAGGAGGCGGGTTGTAATGGGTAGTTCAGTTGCGTATATGGTGGCCGATGGCTCGGAGCCGGTTGAGGTTGTGTCGCCGGTTGATGTCTTGCGTCGCGGGGGCGTTGATGTGACCCTCGTTTCCATCATGGGGCGCCGGGAGGTAAAGCTAGGTCAGGGCATAAATCTGATGGCCGATGCGCTGGTGGAAGATGTGAACCTGTTTCAGGATTTCCAGATGATTGTAATCCCCGGAGGCTCAGAAGGTGTTGATAACCTGGGGAAATGCGAAGCCGTATGCAACGATTTGCGCGCTCGGATGCGCGAGGACCGTTTAGTGGCTTCCATCTGCGCTGGCCCCACGATTCTTGCCAAGTTGGGGCTTTTGGACGGGCGCAAGGCCGTGTGCTACCCCGGCTGCGAGACCGTTTTCCCGGCGGGCGTATACCAGAAGGGCCTGGATGTCTGCGTGGATGGCAACCTGATCACCGCCACCGGTCCGGGGATGGCTCTGCCGTTCGGCAAGATGCTTCTCCATGTGCTGAAGAGCGAAAAGGATGCGAACGACGTTGC
>CAZKKN010000045.1:0-13194 GCA_964553375.1 uncultured Eggerthellaceae bacterium
CGTCCCCTGACATAATCTCGCTGACATCCCCCTCCCCTGACATAAAACATCCGCGTCCCTGACATGCCCTTTTTCATCCGTTGTTATACAGCTTGAAAGCACCGAGCTGTGAAACGGCCGCATTTGCTATGGTTGGAGGTACAACGGACGACGAGCGAAAGCGGAGGACATGGAGTATCTCGTTTCATTCTTGGAAGGGGTCATCACTTTCGTATCGCCCTGCCTGCTGCCGATGATCCCCATCTACGTCACCTATTTCGCCGCCGGCAAGGAAGTGCGCCTGGGCACCGTGCTGAAAAACGCCCTGGGCTTCGTGCTGGGCTTCACCATCGTATTCGTTGCCATGGGCGCCCTCGCCGGCACTGTAGGTTCATTCTTCTTGCAGCATCGCATCCTGATGAACATCATCTGCGGCGCTGTGGTGATCTTCTTCGGGCTCTACTTCTTGGGATTCATCAAGCTGAGGTGGTTCCGCGGGCCGCAAGCATCCCTTGAAGGGCGCCAGCTTGGGTTCATCTCGGCGCTGCTTTTCGGCGTGGTATTCTCCATTGGCTGGACTCCTTGCGTCGGCGCTTTCCTAGGGTCGGCCCTCATGCTGGCGTCGCAGCAAGGCTCAACGCTGGTCGGCGTGCTCATGCTTCTGTGCTATTCGGCAGGCCTGGGCGTGCCGTTCATCCTAAGTGCGCTGCTCATCGACAAACTGAAAGGCGCTTTCGATGCCATCAAGCGCCACTACGGCGTGATCACGAAAGTCTGCGGCTGGCTGCTCGTGGCCATCGGTGTACTCATGGCAACGGGACTTTTGGGGGATCTGCTCACGCTTTTGAACTAACGTCGCACGTCCGCGAACCGCGGATAGATACTCAGAACGCTTGCAAGGAATTCAGAAAGAGGCGAAGGCCATGGCGAAGAAAAAGCAAAAAGACCCGGTTAACTCTATGATGAAGGCGCGAAAAGCCAAGGCCCCCGCGAATGGGCAGGGTCCTACGAGCTCCAAGAAGGGGCTGATCATAGGCATCGCGGTGCTGGTGATCGTTGTAGCTGCGGCGGCCATCGCCTACAATGCGCTGGCTCCGAAGGTGGACACGGGTTCAAACCTGCGGCAAACGGGCGCTTCCGCGCAAAGCAGCGCAGGCGACTCTGCCGCTTCCGCCGGCAGCACCGGCAGCGCTTCGGACGGCTATACCGGTTCAGGCGAGGAAGTTGCGGAAGCACCCGATTTCTCCATGAAGGACGCCAACGGGAAAACCGTGAAGCTGAGCCAATACTTTGGCAAGCCCATCGTGTTGAATTTCTGGGCAAGCACCTGCGGCCCGTGCCAACGGGAGATGCCCAGCTTCCAAAGCGCCTACGAGGAATTGGGTGATGAGGTGCAGTTCATGATGGTGGATGTGGTGGGCTTCAATGGCGAGTCGGAGGCGCGGGCCAAGAACTTCATCCAAAGCAACGGCTATACGTTCCCGGTCTTCTTCGACATCAATGGCGAGGCAACGGTGCCTTACGGGCTGTCGTCCATCCCACAGTCATTCTTCATCGACCGGGATGGCAATGTGGTGGCCACCGCCTCCGGCTCCATAAACGAGAGCCTGCTCCAACAGGGCATCGACATGATCCGGTAACGCGGCTGCTCCCCTGATCAGCACAAAGCATTCTTGTAAGGGGGAGTCGAAGGGTGCCTTGCGCCTCAAAGCAGTTATCGCCCGCGCAAGTGCCTATGAAGACAACTGCCTGCGATGAACTACTTGTATCCCGAGCACCCAACGAAGAAAGCCGCCTGCGATGGGCGGCTTTCTTCTGGAGGGAAGGGGGTGGAGGAACAGCCTTTAGAGACGTGAGCCTTGTGAGCTGCGAATCATCAACGAACGGCTTGAAGCCGATCCGTCAGGCACGCTGACCAGCGCACCATCAGGCACCCTGGGTCGCGGCCTCTTCGCCCGAACCGGCGATGACGCCGGAGGCCCCTGCAACACCGGAAGAGGCCGCAGCCGACTCAGATTCTTCCACGAACATCATCTTCTGCGCGATGGCCCAGAAGATGATGGCGCCCACACTGATCACACCTATGGCGATCATCACCTCGGGGAGGGTGGGTGCGTATGAGCCGTAAACGCTCCACATGGCAGTGCCGCCCTCCTGAGCGGCGAACGTGCCCAGGGCGATACCCGGCGCGCCCTCCACGTTGGGAATGACGAACGAGGTAAGCAGGAGCCACACGCGCTTGCAAAGCACGCCCAGCACCACCAGCACGCTGGCGCCCACCACAAGGCCCGTCTTCTGGCGGTTCTTCGCAAACACCAAGATGCAGAAGGGCACCACCAAGCCGCCGATTATCTCGAACCAGAAGAATGGCGCTGTGGGCCCGGCAATCATGATGGCCAGCGTCTCGGCGCCGGCGGCACCGGGGTAGGCCATGGTGAGCAGCTCGCAGCCGATGAAGAAAGCGTCCACCGCGATGCAGGTGGCGAGCAGCCCCGCCAGGCTGGCGAAAAGATCGGGGCTGGTGTTGAACTTACCGGCTTTCTTAAGCCCCGCAAGCACACAAAGCAGAAGCGCCAGGCCCGAGTCCATGGCCGATGCCACGAAGATGGGAGCCATGATGGCCGAGTACCAGCCCTCGCGAGCGATTTGCAGACCGAAGATCCAGGCGGTCACGCTGTGCACCAAGATGGCGATAGGCAACGCGAAGCGGCTGATGATGGCCACCTTGTGCTCGGCACCTTTCTTTTTGGAGTTCATGAACACCAGATACAAGATGTTGATCACCAGGTACAGCGTGATGACGCAAAGGTCCCACAGAAGCGGGCTGACGAAGTTCGGGCCCACCAGGATGCGCCAGATATTCTGGATGGAACCCAGGTCAACCAGCACGAACATGCCGGCCACGCAAATGCAGGCGGTAGACAGGATGACCGCCGGCATGGCCACGGCCTTGAAGCGCTGGATGTGGAACACGGAAGCCGAACTGGCAACGATCAGGCCGCCGGCAGAAAGCCCCACGAAGAACATGAACATGATGATGTAGAGCCCCCAGGAGTTGACATTGCTCATGCCGGTGATGCCCAGGCCGGTGGCCAGCTGGAAGATCCAGCAGCCGATGCCCACCAGCGCCAGCACCGCAAGCACGATGAAGGCAGGTTTCTTAAACAAAGCAGACATAGTTATCCCCTATCGAAATGGCTCGCCATCGGGTACAGGCCGATGGCGGCCGGAACCCATTAGTTGTAGTAGTGGACTTGCGGCTTGGTGCCCTGCTCGGGTAGCAGCGTGTAGGCACTCTTCTCCTTGATGCGCTTGGAGATCTCGGAGTTCGGGTCGTCCAGATCCCCGAACACGCGCGCCTTCGTGGGGCAGCATTTCACGCACATGGGCTCATCGCCATCGTCGGTGCGCTCTTTGCACAGCGTGCATTTCTCAGCCACGCCGCGGGGCCGCACCGGCACGCGCGCATCGCCGTAGTTGAAATCGGGGTCGCGCTTGGGTTCCTCCCAGTTGAACGACCTCGCGTTGTAGGGACACGCCGCCATGCACATGCGACAACCGATGCACTTGTCGTAGTCGATCTCCACGCGGCCCTTGTCATCCTTATAGGTGGCTCCCGTGGGGCATACCCGCAGGCACGCCGGGTTCTCGCAATGCTGGCACGCGAGGGGTGTATAGCTTCGGCTTAAATTGGGATAAACGCCTACTGCCCCGTCAATGCTCTCGCATCCATCAGTTATCACGCGGTTCCACATCATGCCCATGGGAACGTTGTTCTGCATCTTGCATGCATTCGAACATGTGTGGCATCCGATGCAGCGATCCTTATTGATTACAATCGCAAGTTTCGTCATAGCAGCCACCTACGCTTTCTCAATTTGCACGAGCGTATCGTTGAAAGGAATAACTGGACCTTTCAACAAGTTTTTCCCGCGTGGATGCACCGCATCGTTCGTGAGGAGTTGGAAGTTACCATCATTCATATACTTGGTCCAATGCCCTTCAAATGATCGAGCTGTCCCCGGACGGACTGATTCATTGGCGCGAACCTCACAGCTTGCACTACCCCGGTCGTTGTAAACCCTTACAACATCACCCGTAGCAAGACCTCTTACTTCCATGTCGCATGGATTCATCTCTACGAATGTACCTACAAACTGACGAATCCATTCCGCATCATTGAAGTGATTATGGATGTGGAATCGCGTGCGAGTCTGCAAAAACTCCAGGGGATAGATCTCCCTGAGAGGATTGCTTGCATACACCTCATTCGGCTCTTCATAACAAGGGAGAGCTTGCCCCCAATCAACCAAATCCTCGTAATACACGTCTAAGCGTTTTGATTTCGTCTTCAACCCTTTATCTAGATTAAGACGCGCCGGGCGTTTAACGCCAGGTATGGGCAGCAAGCCTCCGTTTGACTTAACGGCCTCTATTGTGATGCCAGCCAGCTTGGGATCTTTTGATTTCTCCAACTGATGCTTTGCATATTCTTCACGTGTTTGTGGCAACAGGTCACCATGACCCAGCCGTTCCACTAAGCCTCGTTCTATATAGAAGTCACTGCGGCTTTCGAAAAGAGGGTCCAAAACCTTCTGCTGCAACCTTATGTGGCTCTGAGCTGTACTGACACCGCCTATTACGTCTTCACATTCGAAACGCGAGCATACCGGCAAAACATAATCCGCCCAATCAACGAACGTTGTGTGATAGATCTCCGCAGCAACAATCAGTTCAAGGCCTTTCAGCCATTCTTCTGTTTTCCCCGCATTAGCGAAGGATTGAAGATAGATATCACAAGGAGCGAAAATCGCCTTTACCTCATCGGTAGTACGCTGCTCGAAAAGAGACTTTTTCTGCTTAGTCGCTTTGAACTCCGCTGGCAGCGGCCACGAAGCCAGCGATGCTGACGGAGCACCCGAACCTCCACCGAAAACACCAATCGCTGCTCCTGGTTTACCGATTTGCCCCGCAAGCGATGCCAGAACGATTGCAGCGTGGCCTACAATATCTGCATTCTCATATTTGTCGCCGCCACCATAACCAAGCGACAGGCTTGCCGGACCCGCATTAACATAAGCATCTGTAAGTTCTACGATGGTTTGAGCATCAATCCCTGTCACACTGGCCGCCCAGTCGGGAGAATAATCCATCACCGATTTCTTCAATAGGGCAAATACCGGACATGCTGTTCTTCCATCAACAGAGTATTCACCATCTAAAGCCGGTTCCACGTTGTCGGTGTAAGGAACAGCAGTCGATCGCGCTGGATCCCATACTAAGAAAGCGTCCTCGGAAGCTCCATCCTGACGAAGCAGACTACCTGTCTCCTTATCAACCAGATATGGGAATGAGGTATAACGCCGCATGAACGCCTCGTCACACCATTCATTGCCTATCACTGTATTGATCATTCCCAGTAATAATGCTGCATCAGTTCCGGGTTTTATTGGAATCCACTTATGGGATTTGGATGCAGTAGTCGAGAAATTTGGATCGATGGTTATCACATTGGCCCCGGCCTCTTTAGCGTCAAAGAATGCCCTGGCTGTCACCAAACCGGATTCCAACATATTATTACCCATATGAATAATCGTCTTTGAGTTGACCAGATCCAGATCTTCATTTGTGTTGGAGGCAAAACCTCCACCCACCCCCGTTGCCGGGTCCAAACCATTACCTATTCCCGTATCGATGCCCGTCTTTGAATCGGTAAGCGCACCCAGAATGTTAGTCAAAAACGAGTAATTCGCTTCTTTTGCTCGCTTTATCAGAATGCTTTCAGCACCATATGCTTGCTTCACTTCCGAAAGCTTTTCTGCGATTTCATCAAGTGCTTGATTCCAGGAAATCTGCTCGAAATCCCCAGCGCCACGTTCCCCAACACGCTTCATGGGCACCTGGATTCGCTCTGATGAATAGATATGCTGAATCTCCGACAAACCCTTTAAGCAGCAAGTCGCGTACCTCTCATCGCCCCATGCATCATTTGGCTCTATAAGAGATAAACGCCCGTCTCTAACTGTGCATTTCAAAGAACAATGGCCGCTACAATGGGATTGATGTGTCGTAGCTACGACCGTTTCCTCGGGCACTGCTTGCGCTTGTGCAGGAGCCAGCCAGCCGCCTGTATCCGTCATGCCTGCGGCGCTGGCCAAGCCTACCGCACCTGCGGTAGCGCCGGCAGCCTTGAGGAAACCTCTGCGAGTGATCTCGCTTTGCGGGTTCGCCGTTCCAGACATTTCTCCTCCTCTAAGATGCGGGGATAGCCTCTTCGCCACTGCATACGACGCGCTGCGCAGGCGCAATCGAGCGCGGCTTCGCGATTATCCACCCCGAGCGCTTTTTGGGCGCTCTCCTTTTCTGAATAGAGAATCGGCCGGATTCTGTTGTGGCTACTATAGCACGATTGTCCTATGACAATCAAGGATAATCATAGGACAATTTTTCTTTCCCGCTAACCGTAAGAATTTGCGCGACGCGGGGTAATCTTAGAGCTTCCCTTTCAGCAGGTCTCCCAAGCTATCGTTGAAGCCCTCGGCGAAGGCGCTGGGAATGATCACAGTTCCCTTCCCTTCGCGCAGCGACTCGTTCAGCAGATGCATGGTGCGCAGGTGAATGGCCGACTCGTTGCCTTCGTACAGGTCTTCCATCTCGTTGAGCATCTCGAAGACATCGCGTTCCGCCTCTATGAGGATCACACGGGCTTTCTTGCGCTGTTCCGCCTGCGCCTCCAGGGACATGACTTCCTGCAGGTCACGGGGCAGCAATATGTCACGCACCTCCACCGAGAGAATGGCAACACCCCAAGGCGCCACCTTCTCCTCCAGCACCTTCTTCAGCTCGCGGTCCAGCTGGTTGCGTCGGATGGCCACCTCGGCAGCACTGGCCCGGCCGATGGCATCGCGCAATGCCGTTTGCGCCGAAAGCTCCACTGCGGCGGTGAAATCCCCCACCTCTATGCAAGCCGCCTTCGCGTCCCACACGTGCCAGAAGAGCACCGCATTCACATCCAAAGGCACCAGGTCGCTGGTCAGCGTTTCCTCGGCACCGAACGTGGTCACGCGCATGCGGGTATCCACGCGCATGGCGCAGCTTTCCACCACTGGCACGATCCAAAACAGCCCCGGGCCTGCCACCCGGGTGATCTTTCCCAGCCGCAGCACCACAACGCGCTCCCACTGCTGAGCGATGTGGCACGATGCGGAAAGCAATGCCGCAACGATGACCGCCACGATGATCGCCTCAAGAGTCACCTTGCCCTGAAGGGTGAACCCGATGGCAATGCCAGCAGCCAGCACCACCAAGAAGAGCACCGCAGTGAACACCACCACGCCGGCGTTCGACGCGCGCTCGCCTATGACCTCGGTGTTTGCGTCTGGACGCACGCGGAACCGCCCGCTCCGCCCCTTGGCGTCTTCGGAGATCGTGGCTTCTTTCGCCTTCGTTGAATTCCCCATGAGCTATGCCTCCCGTGCCCGACGCTTGTTCTTCTCTTCGCGGATGTCCATGATGCGACCGCCGGGCTCGCCCTCGTGTTCGGCGTTGTAGCGCAGCCGCTTGATATGGCGAGCGAACGTTTTCTCTATGTCTGCGTAGTCCATGCCAAGCTCGCGGCATGCGGCAATGGCATCGTTCATGATGCTGGTCACCTGATCCATCTCGCCTTCATCGAGTTGCGAGGCCACATCGGTGACGAACACACCCCGGCCGCGGGTTGATTCCAGGTACCCATCGGAGACCAAACTGAGATACGCCTTGTTCACCGTGTTGTAGTTGATGGAGATGTCACTCGCCAAACCGCGCACCGTAGGCAGTTTCTCCCCCGGCTTCAGTGCGCCGGAATTGATGAGGTAAGCGATGCGTTGACGCAGCTGGACCCACAGGGGCACATCGCTGGATTCGTCAACTTCGAAGGAAATCATAAGAATGCCTTTCTACGAGAGGAACGCCATGGTCGGATGCAAGGCCGCCTGAACTACGAGCAGCCGCAGGATGAAGCCGCCGGCAAGAACGCAGGCGGCGGTTCCCAACATGATGAGCGTGCGAGCGTTGGTGCCTGTAATGGCGGAGCTGTTGTGGATGCTGCGGGCGCCGCGGAAACTGCGGGAAGAGCGGGCAACCAGCATGTCTTGGATGAAAGGCACGGCCAAGCCCACGAATGCGAACCCTGCCCAGAAAAGCACAGCCCAAGGCCCCAATACGAGGCTCTCAAGAGAGGCGAAAGCCGCGCGGGCCGTGTCATCGGTTGGCCCGGTGATGCCACCCGCCGCGCTCCAGACCGAAGCCAAGCAGAAAGCGGCGATTACGGCTTCCAAAGCGATTATCACGGCATCGGCTTTCACCAACCGCAAAAGCACAGAGGTGAATGCAGCCATGGACCGAGAGAAGAATGCAGCGAGCAGCGAAAGCGCGATGCCGCAGGAAAGCGCGGACAGGGAGAAAAGCGCCACCAACCAGGGCGTATTCCAAAGCGGCACAGCTTGCACAGTGGAAAGGAGGAGGCCCGTGTAGATGAAAACCGCCAGAGCCGCTATGGCTTCCAGAATGCTCGAAACAAGGACGAGGCGCCGGTTGCCAGGAATCGCCCCGGCCCATAACAGGAGGTTGAGCGTGGTAAGCACACCAGATGCGATAATGGACCACGCTCCGAATGCGATGAACGTAGGCGCAGGTTGAAAGAGAAGCGAGAGCAACCGGTCGGGGCGGCCTAGGTCTGCCATGAGGCAGATCACGCCAAGAAGCAGCACGATGAGCGCCGCGATATAAAGCGCCAGGAAGAAGCGCTTCCAGATCTGAGCCTGCGCGGAGCGCATCCGGCAGCGGAGCACCGCGTCAAGCTCGTCGGGGTCGGCGAAGACGGCGAGCAGCGAAGCCACGAAGCAGCAGCCGGCTCCCGTGCCGCCCAGGAAAAGATATGCGACGATCAGATTGCTGAACATCGGGCTTCCTTTTGCCGGAGCCTGCTGCGACAGGGCTCGCTTTGCTTGCTTTGTCGCTGGCAGGCGCTGATGGGAATTATCATAAGACAATTCTTTGGGAAATACAAAGGGCGGATGCGAGTGGTGCGGGCTGGGGCGCGGACTGGGGCGCAGGAACGCAGGGACATTGGGGCATAGGGACACGGAGGCTTGGTGCGTCCCCTTCCACCCGCTTACTCGTGGAATCACCGCACGACAAGCAGCGCTTCAACCACACCGAGCAGATTATCGTAGTAGCCCTGTGGAGCGCATTCACGCACCTTGCTGCGAAAAGCGCCGACCCATCCTGCAGGATGCTCTTCTATATATGTAGTCACTTCTTCCGCGGGCGCCTTGTCGTTTGGTTGGGCTTGGACGGCTTCAGCTGCACGGCGATATATCTCGGCAAGGGCCAGCAGCTCAATGCCCAGGTGATCGGCATACTGGTTGTTCTCGTTGCTCACCTGCAAACCCATGGCGCTCAGAATCTCCTGCATCTCGAAAGTAGGCTGGCCAAACCCCACCGTGACGCCTTCCTCGCGATTCATCGTCTCCCAGGGAGGAGCCGCAGGTGAAGGCGGTCCAATGAAAAGCTTGGTGTATTCTACCGAGACCTCCTGCACCATGTCATTGCCCGCGGCAGCTTGAGCTTCGGCCTCTGTGGCGAAGGCATCGCATGCCGCTAGAGCCTCGGCTACAGAAGCATCCCCGAAATCTGGGAACGCCTGCCAAAACGCCGGGTCAAGCCCCACGGTTTCTGTTTGGCTCATGGGCTTGAGCAGGGAATTCCCCAAGAATGCATAGGCATCGGCCAGCACTTGCATGTCAGCTGCTTCCATGGATCTACCTTTCGCGATCAAAGCCCCCTTTGCAGGGCGCTCCGTTTTCTTCCTCTTATCGCCTTGCCTGTCGCAGTTCTACCTGAATTATCATAGGACAATTATAGCGCATCGGCGGCACGGCGAAGGGCGTAACAGATGTCAACGCCGCCAATGCAGCCGCGGCGCCTTCCTACGATTGCGCAACGGCGCGCCACCTGGGGCGAGGCGCCGGCGAAGCAAGGTATGATGGAACCGACCGCCCAACCCGGCGGTCGCAGCGCGCTGCCCCAACCCGGCGGCCGCGACCCGAACGCACCGACCCGTCATAGCAGGAGGACGCCATGCCCCTGAGCAAAGCAGCCCAGATAGCACTTGCCGCCATCACGCGCCTGCAGCCCGACATCCGGGAAAGCTACCTGAATCAGCGGGCCGCCGAGGATGCGAGCGCCAAACTCACCGTGGCAAGCCCCCGCTGCCGCATCGACGACATCACCGCCACAGCCCCTGACGGCTACCAGATCCCCTTGCGGGTGTTCACGCCGTTAGACATCGATTTCTCGTTTAAAGCGGGCTTGCATGTGAGCGAGGACTGTCGCGGCACCATCCTGTTCTTCCATGGCGGCGGTTGGGCAAATGGCGACGTGAATTTCTACACCGATTCCTGCATGCGCACCGCTTTGAAGCTGGAGCGGCGCGTGGTGTCGGTGGATTATCGCCGCTCCCCCGAGCATCCCTTCCCCGCCGCACCCGAGGATTGCTACGAGGTGGCGCGCCAGCTTTACGCCGGCGAGCTGCTCAGCGACGTGGACCCGGAGCACATCGTGCTTTTCGGCGACTCGGCGGGTGGCAACCTGGCCGCCGTGGTGTCGCTCATGGCGCGCGATCGCGGCGAATTCCGCGTGCGCACCCAAATGCTGCTCTACCCGCTCACCTTCAACGACCACAGCGAGAACTCACCGTTCGAGTCGGTGATCGAAAACGGGGAGGACTACCTGCTTACGCGCCGTGACCTGGAGGGATACATTGACATGTACATCCAGGATCCCGCCGATCGCCTCAACCGCTACTTCGCACCGCTATTGGAACCCGACCTATCTTCCATGCCGCGCACTCTGGTGATGACCGCCGAGTACTGCCCTCTGCGCGACGAAGGAGAGGTCTTCGCCGCCCAGCTGGAGCATGACGGAAATTCCGTGCAGTGCTACCGCATCCTGGACGCGGTGCATGGCTACTTCCTCTACCCGTCGGTGCTCAGCCTGGTGCGCGACACCTATCGCATCATGAAGCATTTCCTCGACGGGGACGATTTGGTGCAGAAAGGCGCGCCGGCATGGATCGGACTGATTGGTACCGACTAGATAACATAGGGAAATTCTACTCCGCCCAGGCCGGCCATCATAGCCAAACCACCTTTCGTTTCGCGGCGGATATGGTGCAGGAAGTGGACCCGTTCGCCCTGCAAACGGCGCTTAATCAAACCGTGGCCCGCTATCCCGGATTCAACGTGAGCCTGCGCACCGGGTTTTTCTGGCACTACCTGGAGCCTTCGGGGGCGATCCCGAAGGTGCATGAAGAAGACCTGCCCATCTGCTGCCGGTTGCATAGCGGCCCGCGAAGCGTTCTCTTCCGTGTGAGCTTCTTCCGCACGCGCATCAACCTGGAGGTCTCCCACATCATCGCCGACGGGCGTGGCGCTTATCGGTTCTTCCAGGATCTGCTGTACCACTACGTGGCAGCGCGGAAAGGCGAAACGGACGAACCGCTGCCCACCCTGCCGGCCCAAACCGACACCGTTGCCGAACGCACCGAGGATAGCTTCCGGCGTCACTACGACCGCGACGCTGCAGACTCCACTCCTATAGCCCGCGCTTATCGTGTGCCGGGAAGCCGCAACAGAACCGACCCGCTGTTCTTGGAGTACCACTTGCCGGCGTCGGCCCTGGTGGATTGGGCACACGAACTGGATGTGAGCGTCACGGCACTCGTGATCGCAGCGGTGATCTGCGCCATCCGGGCCACCATGACGCCGGCGAAACGCGGGCGTCCCATTCGCATGGATGTACCTGTTGACCTGCGGCAATTCTTCGACTCAACCACCATGCGCAACTTCTTCGGCTTGGCATTCGTGAGCTATTGTCCCGGCCCCAGCGACGAACCCTTGGAAGCCGTGGCCAAGGAGGTGCAGCGCCAGATCCTCGCCACCTGCACCGCCGACGGCGTGAAGGGGCGCATGAACCGCATGGTCTCCCTGGAGCGAAACCCCTTGCTGCGCTACGCGCCCGTATTCCTGAAAGACGCTGCATTGGAAGGGATCACACGGCTGACCTCGCTGGATGTCACCACAAGCGTGTCCAGCCTGGGGCGCATCGCACTGGCGCCCGAAGTGGAGTCTCACGTTCGCTCCGTAAGCCTGCTTTCTTCGCCGTCTCTATCCGGGCTGAACTTCACCGTGTGCACCTTCGGCGATGACCTGTGCATTGGCATCTCCTCGGTGCTCGTGCGCCCCGATGCGCTGCGCCATCTGTGCCGGATCTTCTCTGGCCAGGGGATCTTCGGCACCATTGACAGCAACCTGGACGAAAGCGACGTGGGGCGGCGGTTGCGCGAGGCGCGACTGGATGGAGGGCTGCGCGACCTGGGGAAAAGCAGCGGGAAAGGCGAAGCGGAAGGGGGTTGCCATGCAGACCTGCGATGAATGCGGCGTGGGTTATTCCGGCAAGCTGGGGCGCTGCCCTCTTTGCGGCGCAGAGCTGAAAGGACCGGCGAGCCCCGAGGCGTTTCCTGTGCAGAGCATCCAGCGGCCACGCAAGGCGTCCCGACGCGTGCTTTGGATCTCCACCGTGGTAGCCATGGTGGCGGCCGTCGGAGCTGGAATTGCCACAGACTCTGCGCCTTGGCCTGTGGTTTTGACTTGCTTGGCGTTGCTGGTGAACTACTTATTCCTGCGCAACATCCTGGTGCATCGGCCAAACTCCCTACGTATGGCCGAGCGCTGGTTTTTGGCGCTGTTGGCCGTGGCGGTGCTTTGGTGGCTTGCTACGGGAGCACCCTGGGTGGCATCGCTGGTGGTGCCCTCCATCTGCCTGGGAGCCCTGGTGGCAAACACCGTGTTGGTGGCGGCTTTTCGCCGGACGTTCGTCCAAGGTTATGCGAAGTACCTGCTCTATGACGTGGTGTTGGGATTCATCCCCTTGGTCTTCGTGATTGCAGGGTGGGTGCAGTGGCCCTGGCTTTGCTACGCCAGCGCTGGGGCAGCACTGGGGCTCACTTTGGCGTTGCTCCTACTCACCCGCAAGCAACTGGCCACAGAGATGCGCAAGCTCTTCACCGCGTGATTATGTCAGGGGACGGGGATGTTTTATGTCAGGGGAGGTGCATGCCGGGGGACGGGGATGTTTTATGTCAGGGGACGGGGATGATGGCATGATTCGAAG
>CAZKKN010000046.1:0-12841 GCA_964553375.1 uncultured Eggerthellaceae bacterium
GGTCCACGATGATGAACTTGCAGCCGCGCTCCTTCTGCTTCATGAAGCTCAGGTGGCGGTTGGGTTGGGACCAAGCGGCGTTCAGCGACCAGATGATGCAGCAGTTCGTGTCATCGGAGGGGTCCACGCCGAAGCTCGCCTGGTTGTTGCCATAGACCAGGCGCATGGCCATCTGGGTGGCCGTAGCGCAAAGCGAGCTCTCAAAGCCCAGGTGAGGGCTGCCGAAAAGTGCGGCGACACGGCAGATGGGACCGCGCGGCTCTTTGGGGTCGCCGCAGTAGAACATCACTTTCTCGGCACCGTATTCGTCTTTGACCTTGTTGAGCTGAGAAGCGATCTCCGCATAAGCCTCATCCCACGTGATCCGCTCCCACTCGGACGCCTCGCCCTTGGGGTTGGTGCGGCGCTGCGGATAGAGCAGGCGCTCGGGGTCGTAGAGCTCCTGGATGGAGGCCATGCCCTTGGCGCAAAGCGGGCCGGTAGCGAAGGGCTGACGCGACTCGATGCGCACCACATGATCGTCCTGGACGAATGCAGTCAAACCGCAGAAGGGCACCTGGTTGCACATGTCGCAGAAGGTATGGCGCTTCTCAATGGGCTTGCTGGTATCCACCTCGCCCTCGGCGAAGGCGAAGTCCACGCCATTGCCCGAGATGCTGAGGGAAACGGCACCTGCGGCCGCTGCCGAGGCACCCAATACGAAAGAACGGCGGCTGATGCTGCAAGCGCCTTCATTCTGATTACTCATCGGTATCCACCTCCACAGCTTCCTTCTTAGCTTTCTTCACGCCCACGCCAATGCCGGCGCCCACAGCGGCCACGGCGGCAACGCCGATGGTGGCGGCCACGGGGTTGATGCCGCTTTCAGGCTCGTTTTGGGCAACGCTCTCACCCATGGCAAGATTGGCGGCCGTGGGAAGACCGGTGTCGGGCATGCCGTTGACCGGAGCATACCAGAACGACGTCTGGTCAATCTGCACCATATCGCCCTGGGCGATGCGCTTGCTCACATCGCTCTCGGGATCGTCCAAATCGCCGAAATAGCGGGCCTTGCCCGGGCAGTTCCACACGCAAGCCGTGGGCTTGCCGTCCTGAGTGCGCTGATAGCAGAAATCGCACTTCTCCACCACGTTCACTCGCTGGTTGCCATAGGCTTCATAGGGTGCCTGCTCGTCGGTTTGGAAATAATTGGTACGGGTCTTATTGACCACGCGAGCGCCATAGGGGCAAGCCTGGATGCAGGAGCCGCAGTTGATGCAAGCGTCGTAGTCCATGACGACCACGCCGTCATCCATCACCATGCTCGCACCCGTGGGGCACACCTCAGCGCAAGGGGCATCGGGGCAATGCATGCAGGCGTGGGGGACATAAGCGCGACCGGACTCTCCGATCTGGTCACCCCACTCCACGGTGTCGAGTTGAACCCACGCCACCCCTTCTTTCTGATTGTTCTCAAGCTGGCATGCCACAACGCAAGCACCGCATCCGACACACCGCTTGAGGTCGAGCGCCATTCCGTATCTCGTCATGAGATCCTCCCTCTTCTCGAAATCGAGCACCGCCCATGCTCCTCATGGACGGCCCTTCCACGCAGACTTCCCCCTTTCTCCTTTTAGATTCTCCTCCACCCCTATGCAATGTCGCATTCTTGACTTAAAATCATAGTAGTATATATCAATAGATAAATCAACTAAGAGGGCCGAGGAGCTGTGCCATTGCCGCAAAAAGTGATAACCGTGAACCAATCTTCCCCGGTGAACTGGTATTATTTTGCCCGTACGCAACCGGGGGAGAAAAGAATCCATTTGGAGAACACCGACAAGGGCGAAAAGATCGGCAAAGCCCACGATGCCGAGAAAACCATTCAGATCTCTATCGACGATTCCAGCGGGATCCCTATCTGGGTGCAGCTGAAAAACCGCATCGTCTACCTTATATTGTCTGGTCAGCTTAAACCTGACGAGCGCCTTCCCACTGTGCGCGAGCTTGCCGTGGAGCTGGGCATTAACTACAACACCGTGATGAAGGTGTATCAGGATATCGAGCGCGACGGCTATGTGGTCTCCAAAAGGGGCAGCGGCACATTCGTGACCGACCGGAATGTGGACCCTAACGACGTGGTCATCAATATGGCCCGCTCATTGGCCGATGACTTCATCCGCCAATGCCGTGAGCTTGGCATGCCGCGCAACGATATAGCGGAACTGGTGAACGCGCGCCTTGACCGATCGGAGGAATGAGATGAGCGCCAAGAAGGACAGCCCGGAGCTGGAGCCGCAGAAGAAGGCAGACCCGGAGCCTGTTACGCTAAACGAGTTCGAAACCAGCGACGCATCACGGGCTGGTGTGTACATGTTCTATGTGCTCATGTTCGTTTTAGGCGTTGTGATCGTCACCGCCTTCACCTATCAGATGTTCTCAGTCGGCACCGTGGTGCTTGCCTTGGTGGTGGGTTTCCTTGTGGCGAGCACGGTGCGCGTGGCGCTGCAGTGGGAAAGCGTGGTGATCCTGCGCTTCGGCAAATTCCATCGCTTGGCGGGGCCGGGGCTCTATTTCTGCATCCCGCTGATCGAGTATCCCGCCATTGAGATAGACCAGCGCATGAAGACCTCGTCGTTTTCCGCCGAAGCCGCCCTCACCGCCGACCTGGTGCCGGTGAACGTGGATGCGATCCTTTTCTGGATGGTGTGGGACACCAAGCGCGCATGCTTGGAAGTGAAGAACTACCCCAAAGCCGTGCTGCGCAGCGCCCAAACCGCCATGCGCGATGTCATCGGGCGTATGAACCTGGCCGATATGAGCATGCGACGCAAGCAGATCGACCGCGAGCTGGAAGAGGCGCTCAGCGAGAAATGCGAAGGCTGGGGCATTACCGTGGTGTCTGTGGAGATCCGCGACATCACCATTCCCCAGGCGCTGCAGGATGCCCTCTCGAAGGAGGCTCAAGCCGAGCGCGAGCGCAATGCCCGGGTCATCCTGGCTGAAGCCGAGCGCGACATCTCCGAGATGTTCGTGGAGGCGGCCGAGGAATACGACAAGAACCCGCGGGCCATCAAGCTGCGCGCTATGAACCTCGCCTACGAGAGCGCGAAGGATTCCCGCGGCATGCTGCTGGCGCCGAGCGCTTTGGCCGACGCGTTCAACGTGGGAGATGCAGCCGAGGCCGCCCTACCCCGTAGCTAGCCCGGCTTCTATCGCTTCTATCCATAGCTGGAACCATCATGTTCGCTATCTTTAGATCGCGAATCAGGCTCTGCCGCCCGAAAGAGGGGGACTAGTTGGGTTAAAGCGGCTAGATGGCGCCGCTTACTTCTCCACCGCCTCGGCAATCAGAGTGGTTCCCGTTTCGTCGTCATCCTTCTTAGAGCTCAAAAGCTCGCGGGGGTTAGTCGCTGCCACGATGGCGCCGACGATGATGACCAAGGCGCAGATGATGCCCGTAAGCGTGGGGATGGTGCCCAACAGCAGGAAGCCGATGGGGATGGCCCAACCGGAATAGGATATGTTGAGCGCCATGGCCTTGGCTGCCCCAATGGTGTCGATGGCCTTGTAGTAGCAGAGGTAGGAAACGGTGCCCAAAAGCGCTGCCAGGGCAATGGTGAGCATCGCCGGTGACAAGAACGCATCGATGGTGCAGCCCCATCCGCCCAAGATGGGCATAAGGATCACCGCATAGACCAAAGCCGAGGTGGTCTGGCGAATCTGCAGGCAGCACTCGTCGTCGGCCTCGCCGAAGCGCAGGGCGTAGGCTATGATGACCGCCTCGGTGCCCCAGCCCACCACGCATACCAGCGCACCGACCACACCAAGCACCCAGTTGCCTGCCACGGATTCATCGGGGTTGAAGCCCAACACCGCTACAGCCACCAAGCAGACCACCAAGCCCACCCAGTTATATGCGCGCATCTCCTCCTTGAGGAAGAAGTGCGCCAGCAGCGCCCCGTAAGCCGGGAAGAATGCCGTGATGGCAGTCGCATAGGCAGCGCCGATATTGTTGATCGCCACCACATAGCCGGTCATTCCCAAAGGAGCGCCGATCACGGCAGCCAGAACCACGAGCTTTCCCGCGCGGGTCTTCAGAAGCTTCCAGGTCTTCTTCGTCTTGCGGCGAAAGCCGTTGTAGATCCACATGAGCACCGCAGAAGTGCCATCGTGGAGGAACGTGCTGGTGAACGACGCCAAGGCGATGGCCTGCTCCGTGGCGAAAAACGTCGTGGACATAAGTGCGATACTCAAGATCACCGTATCAAATGCCCAGGTGATGGCTGCTCCCAAACCCCATTTCATCTAAATCGCTTCCTTTCTCATGGCAAGCGCCTTCTCGTTGAACATCCTGGTGTAGCGGTTGTAGTAATCCAAAAGAGCGCCCACGGGTTCGTGGGTGTATTCCTTGAAGATTGCCCAGATGAGCCAGTGGAAACTGACCACGGCCGCCGCGGCGACGCAGTGGTAAAGCTCCTCGTCGCTCAAGGGCCGCTGGAAGTACAGCTCGAAGATGCGCAGCGCATCCTCATAGGAGTAATCGGGGCAACACGCAATGAAGACGCCCAGGTCGCTAGCATAATCACTCATGCCGGAGAACTCCCAATCGATAAGATCGATGCGCTCAGGGCCCACGAGGAAGTTCTCATCGTAGAAGTCGTTGTGGCAAAGGCAGCGCGTAGACGGATCGCCGGCTATGTCAGCGTTCAATAACTCCGCGGTTTCCAATAGCTCTGGCAAGTCGTCGAAGTAGTGGCGATGAGCCTCGTCAAGCAGGGCGATCTGTTTCAGGGTGTCCTGATGGATATCGAAATCGAAGCCGGAATCCACGCCGCAGCCGTGCAAGGTGCGGGCGATGGCCATAGCCTGGGCAACGTGATCCCAATCGTGGTAGTTGAAAGGCACGGTATTAGGGATGAATCGCGATATCTTCCATCCCGCTTCCGGGTCGCCCGCAACGAACGTGTCATCTATGCCGAGGTTGGCAGCTATGGTTTGGGAGGCGTATTCCGACCGACGGTCGATTATCTCCGCACTCGCCTCTCCGGGGTGGCGATACACATAGGGCTGACCTGCCACCTGGAAGATATAGGACTGGTTGGTATAGCCGTTCTTCAACGGCGCTGTGACCTCTATGTCCTCTGGCGCGCACTGGAGCACCCGGCAGATGGTGGGTATCGCTTGGCTGGCTGTCACCTTCAAAGCTGCAAGCAGATCTTGACTGGTTGAGGCGGATCCTGTTTTATCCATGCTTCCCTTTTGTTCATTTTCTTCTATTGCTTCCGTATTATGAACATTCCTTAGGTCCAATGCAAGAAGAATATGCTTCACGAGCGCCGGTGAGCCGATCACTTCGGCAGCGGCGCTCGCGGCTTTCGGGTCAGAGGCTAGTGGAGTCAGACGGGTTAGACAATCTCCAAATCGTTGCGGTCCCTCAGCATGATGGAACGAAGCGACTCGTTCTTGGAGGCCAACCAATACAGCACGCCGCCCAGGATGGCCGTGAAGCCCGAACCGGTGGTGAAGTAGAAAATGGGGCTTTCCACAGCACCGGTTATGGGGTTGTACACGAAGACGAGCGCCACCACCAGCGTGATGATGATCACACCTATGCCGATCCAGTTGAAGCCGCCCTTGAAGTCATAGGCGTTATGGCCTTCCAGGTAGTACATGCTCTTCAGCGAGAACTTGCGTTTGCGCAACAGGATGTAATCGACGAACATGATGCCGATGATCGGCCCTTGGATATAGGCGGCGATGGAGATGAATTGCCCGAAGTTCGCCGTGACCTCGCCGGTATAGGTGAGCACTGCCACATAGATCCCTGAAAGCAGTACGAGGATCTTGTAGTCCACCTTCGGCCATGCGGCCTTAAGCACCATATCGTTCACGTAACCGCCCACAGCCTGAGTGCCGATGTTGGCGAAAGCCACCAACATGAGCGAGAGCAGCGCAATCTGAGGGCCCAACGTGGCGAGCATCACCGTGGGGTCGTCCACGTAAACGCCAGTGGTGATGAACATCACGATAGCCATCACACCGCCGATGAAAACGAAGAACGGCGCCACGATGGCATAACCTGCGAAAGTGCCCCAATAGCCGCCCCGCTCGCTCTTGGAGAGGCGCGGCAGCACGATGGCCTGGGTGGACCAGCTGAACGAGAAAGCCACCATACCTTCGGCCGCCATGGCGTATGCTTCCATACGGTTGCCGTTCACAGCCGATAGATCAGGCTGATAGGCGAGGATCTGATCGAAGGGCACAATGGTGAAGCACATCACGCATACGATTACGCCGATGGCCAAAAGCGCTGTCACCATGATGCGCGAGGTCCATTTGATGGCCGAGGGGCCGGCAATGGCCAAGAAGGAGCCGAAGACCACGCTGATGATCGAAAGCCAGCGCACCCCTTCCTCGGGGATCATCACGCCGAAACCCGCGCAGATCTGAGCGATGGAGGAACCGAACATGTTGGCCGCCACGGCATACCAGAACCAGTTGCCCAAGATCACCGCTGTGGCGAAGATCTTCACGCCGTTCTTCCCCAGAATGGCCCGCAGGTAAACCCACAGGTCCACGCCGTAGCGCACGGCGAAGATGACCGGCAAGCACTCGATGATGAGGAAGATGCCGCCCATGGCGAAGGTCACGATGAGCGTCTGCCAGAAATCCAAGTAGCTCGCCGAGAGCGCGCCTTGGGAATAGCACCAGGTGGCGATTGCGAATCCGCTTGTGACAAGGAGGGTGTCCCAGAATCCGTAAGTGCGCTCAGATTTCTTCACCGGCACCAAGCCGAAGATGGTTTCCTTCTGAACGTATTCTTCCATCGTTTGCTTAGCCATATCAACCCCTAAAGAAACTCGCCGATGATAAGCAGAATCAAGCAAAGAATGGGGCATACGGTGATGAGCACCCAGTCGATCCTGCCCAGGGCTTTCGGATATTCGTAATTCGGGTCCTCCATGAGAGCGAGGCGTTCTTGGACTTGCGCCTCCAGCTCTGCATCGAAGTCTTTGGTTGAGGCCATGGTTCCTCCTTGTTCATTGACGTTCAACATTTTAGGAATCTTTATTTTATTGAACAGAAGGAGAACACAGCGCCGGAAGAGCGGCTGCGAATGACCGGTAAACGGCTTATAATTCGGCGGCTAATTCAGCGGACTTCAGCCCATAGGACCGGGCGGCGCGATACCAAAGATGCAGGTACTCCCCCACCGGCTCGTCGCAAGCCTCCTTGTAAAGGGCCCATACGAACCAGTAGAACGATGCCACCGCCACCAGGCTGACGCAATGGGCCAACTCCACTTCAGTGGGAGTGCGCCCGAAATAGCGCGTGATCACATCCACAGCATCGCTGTAATCGTAATCCGAGCAACAGATAAACGTGCCCAGGTCACTCGCGTAATCGGCCATGCCGGAGTATTCCCAATCGATGAATTCCATCCCGTCATCGTGGACCAGAATATTGGGCGAGTAGAAATCGTTATGGCAAAGGCACTGCCGCGCACCGTGGCGCCGGGCAACCCTATCGGCGGCCACGGCGAGCTCTTTGAGCTCCGGGTAATCCTTGAACATGCGCACATTGCGCTCTCGAAGCAAGGACTCGATCTTCTTGGCCTCTTGCATCAGGTCGAACGAGGCATTCACATGCACATCGGCATCGTGCAGCTGACGAATCAGCTTCAAGGCCTCATCCACCTGGGCGTCATCGTGATAGTCAAGCTCCTCGCAATCGTGGACGAAAAGGGAGATCTTCCATCCCACCACCGGATCTTCGTAGATGAAAGTAGAGTCAAGTCCCAGCTTGCGGGCGATGGCTTCGCTTTCGGCCTCCACGGCCCGGTCGATGATGGCGTCGGTGCCCGCGCCCGGGTGGCGGTAGACGTAGGTGCTGCCATCCACATCGAAGCGGCATGAGAGGTTGGTCAGCCCCTGCTTGATGGGGGCGATGTTGGAGATGGCCGCGCGCGAGCAACCCAGGATGGAGCAGATGTTGTCCATGATGTTGGAATCCACGTTATCGATGAACTCCGGATCGAACTGGCGCAGCTCCTCCAAGGAATCGAATTCCCAGATCACGCCATGGGGATACTTGCGCATGACCATGGGAAGCTCTCCGATGTGCTCCATATAGATGTCTTCCCAGAGCTTGGGAGCCGTATCTATGCGGTCGTATTCCTGGTTCAGGATGCGCAGGAAGCTCTCGGTGAAGGCGCGGTCCCAGTAGGCATGGCCGAGCATGGTCCAGGCATCGGCGCCGCCAACGGTGACGTCCACGATACGGTTTTCCTTACCGCGGGTCACCATGCAGTACTCGGCGGTCTCCCCCGCTTCGAAGACGCCGGAATAGTAGGCGCCGTAAACGTACTCTTCGAAGGGATTCTCGGTGAAATAGTCATCCGACGAGCAGATATAGCTGTTGCCCAGGAGGTTTTCCACCATCTTGATGGTGGAGTTGTTGTTGCGCGTGGCGTAATAGGGGTTGACGATTATCCGAACGTTGAATTTATCTTCTAGGTAGAAGAATTCCTCGCGCTTGTAGCCCACGACCACGGTGATGTCGGTGATGCCCGCTTCCTGCAGCTGGCGGATCTGGCGCTCGATGAGGATCTCCCCGCGGACGGTGAGCATGCCTTTTGGCTGCTCATAGGAGATGGGGGCGAAGCGGGACGAGAGGCCCGCGGCCATTATGATGGCGTTATCCACCTTGTAGGGAGCAAGGGCGACCAGGCCGTCGGCAGTGAGCTTGTTCGAGGCGTCGATGAGGCCGGCGGTTGCAAGGTCGCGAACCGTCGAGTTCACGAGCCCCAGGGAAACACCGGTGCTTTCGGCGATGCTTCGCTGGGTGGCTTGCGGGTCGATGCGCAAGCTGTTGAGAACTTTGAATTCAACGTTGTTGAGCATGAGCAGGTCCTATAGGAATCGATGCATTCGCATAGCGCATCGTACAGCGCAAGTTGATATTCTATATCAGATTCGGGATGTTTGCCCGTATGACAATGGAAAGGACGCCTCATGGACGAAGGAGTGCAACAGCTTCACGAATGGATCGACGCATGTCTGCCCGGCGGGATGGTGTTCTTCGGCGGCGCAGGGGTGTCCACCGAAAGCGGCATCCCCGACTTCCGCAGCGCCGACGGTCTGTACAAGCAGAAGGCGGAATACCCCTATCCGCCAGAGGTGATGATCTCGCGGACGTTCTTCGACGCGCATCCCACGCAGTTCTTCGAGTACTACTGTGACAAGATGCTGGCACTTGATGCGAAGCCGAACGCTGCGCATCGCGTTCTGGCGCAGTTGGAACAAGACGGCATCTGCAGCGCGGTGATCACGCAGAACATCGACGGGCTGCACCAGGCAGCGGGAAGCCGGAACGTGTTCGAACTGCATGGCAGCGTGCATAGGAACTTCTGCATGGACTGCGGGCGCGCGTACAACGTGCGTGAGATGCTGGCCGCATGCGAAACGTCGGACGACGGCGTGCCGCGCTGCGAATGTGGCAGCATCGTGAAGCCGGACGTGGTGCTGTATGAGGAGCCGCTGGACCCGGACATGATGAAAGGGGCTGTGCAGGCCATAAGGCGTGCAGATCTGCTGCTGGTGGCAGGCACGTCACTTGCGGTATACCCGGCGGCCGGGCTGCTGGACTATTTCCGCGGCAGCCACTTGGCCATCGTCAACCGCGACCCCACCCCCGGAGACGCCCAGGCTGACCTGTGCATCCACGCCAGTATCGGCGACGTTCTGTGCGGAATGTAGGACCGTCAGCCCTTTACGATACGGCGAGCCAGTTGCCGAGGAACGCAGCGCCCACGCACAAGGCGCACGTCAGCACGGCATAGGCAAGCGCAACCAGAACGTCACCCTGCTGGATCAGCTGCATGCTCTCGAAGCTGAATGTCGAGAACGTGGTGAAGCCGCCGCAAAGTCCCACTCGCAGCATGAGGGAAAGCTGTTCATTGTCGATCGCGCCCTTCAGGACAAGCGCCGCAATGAACGCGAGACAGAAGGAGCCCACCACGTTAATGGCAAACGTGGCTAATGGAAATGCAGAATCCGACGGTATCAGGCCGCATAGGTACCGCAAGATGGAGCCAACGAAGCCGCCTGCTCCTACCGCCAGACAATTGATGAGCATCTGATTTCCCTCTCCTTTATTTTATGTCAGGGGACGGGATGTTTTATGTCAGGGGACGGGGATGATGGCATGATTCTTCGAATCATGCCATCATCCCCGTCCCCTGACATAAAACATCCCCCAACATGTCCGTCGTTCATTTTGCAATCGTGCAACAGCATACCAAACGCTCGCGATTGCAGATGCATTTTCACCGCTGCTGCAAGCCTGCTTCATATAGAGGCTTATACTGCGCCCCATCGCGGGTTAGCGTGGACTTGAACAGCGTGACGTGAACGGCGTTGCAAGGCAGCGGGAACGCAAGCTCCGGGAACGCGCCTTTGGGCAGCTTGACCCGTCTCGCCAGCGTGATGTGCGGAAGGAAGGGCTTTTCATCGAATGGCACACCGCGCAATCTTAGCGCCTCGCGCAAACGGCTGGCAAGGCCGGTCAGCTCTTGTTCGGGCGCCAACCCCAACCAAAGCGTGGCATCTGACGCGCGCCCGAACTTGCCAAGTCCATCAGGACGCAGTGGAATCGCGGCTACCCCGACGCACGCCTCGTCCATGGCGTCCATAGCTTTGCGTGCTTGAGCCTCGCTGATATCACCCAAAAACGCCAAGGTCACGTGATAGTTCCGTCGCGGAACGAAGCGCCCCTCCACCGCGGAGCCTAGCACGCGCGCCATGGCAGCGACCTCTTCGACGAACCCTTCCGGTGGTTCCAACGCAATGAATGTCCTCATGACGTGGCAACACTCCTTTGCAAATAATCCGATAAACGCATTAACATGCCCGTCGTTCAAGCAATCAGCCCAACCCAACAAGGCCGTGCATCTGCATATTAATCCCTATCCCATTCTAAGCCCACGCTGCCGCATTTCTGCTAGGCTTGTAAAGGTCGCGATCAAACCCGAAGGAGACCGCCATGGAAAGCAAAGCTATCCACCGCTGCCTGCATGTTCTGGATTTAGACAAGTCGCTTAGCTTTTACGAGCAGGCGCTGGGCATGACCGAGATCCGCCGCATGGGCCCCCAAGATGGCTCGTGGGTCAACGCGTTCATCGGAAGCGAAGGGTCCGGCTTCCAGCTGGAACTAACATGGAACCGCGGGCGCACCGAGCCCTACGACAACGGCGGCCGCGATTCGCATCTTGCGTTCACCGTACCCGACTACGAAGCTGCACACGCGATTCACGAGCAAATGGGTTGCATCTGCCATGAAAACGAGGTGATGGGACTGTATTTCATCGAGGATCCCGACGGCTGCTGGCTGGAGATCCTGCCCGAGAAGGCCGAATTCGCGCCCCAGCCCGGTGTGGACGTGCTGGCGGCCATGACGGCCCGGCGCAGCGTGCGGCAGTATTCGGGCGAACCCGTGCCGCAGGAGCTGTTGGACCGCATCGTACGCGCTGGGCTGCTGTCTGCATCCGGACGCAGACTCAGGCCTTGGGAGCTTATTGTGGTGCGCGACCGCGAGACGCTGGACAAGCTAGCCGAATGCCGCGACTCCGGGGCGGGCATGCTTACGGGAGCCAATGCCGCCATCGTGGTGCTGGGCAACCCTGAGGTCGCCGATACGTGGATCGAAGACTGCTCCATCGTCATGGCGAACATGCACTTGGAGGCGTCCGCATCGGGCGTGGGAAGTTGTTGGATACAGGGCCGCATGCGCACAGCCGCTGACGGCCGCTCGACCCAGGACTACGCGGCCGATCTGCTGGGCGTCCCTGAGCCGTGGCAGCTTGAGGCCGTCCTGTCGCTAGGCATGCCGGAGGGACAGCCTGAACACCGCGAATTCGACAACACACTGATAGAGAAAGTACACAAGGGACGGTTTTAGAGAACTCTCTGAAACCGAATCAATAATCGCCTAATCTTATAAATCAAAGTAATCTCGATCAAGGCTTTTGATTTCGTATGTACGTCTGACAGAGACTCCAACGTTATGAGCAATCATCAGACGGGCAAGCTGATCTCCGTCAACCAAGACGAGTTTCACAGTGTGCTGAGCCTTCGCAAATTCTTGCGCTCCCTTGGAAAAGCGGGCCGTTGTGATAAACAGCCCCTTCGTAGCCCCCGTTCCCGTCAAGGCTCCCACAAAGGACTGGACATCCGGCCTCCCTATCGACGCATCCAGAGCCCATCGTTTTGCCTGAATGTATATGCTGTCGAATCCAAGCTTGTCTTCCCTTATAACGCCATCAATCCCGCCGTCATTCGACAAAGGCGTCACTTGACCGGAATCCTCTAAAGAATCGCCGTATCCCATCGTCAGCAAAAGTTCAACCACTAGGCGTTCAAAAAACTCCGGCGTCTGCTGCATTATTGCCTCAAGAAGCTCTGTTACCAATGCACTGTCGATGCTATTGAAGGCTGCTTCTATGGCATCTTCTGGCGACTCGGCATGCTGGTCTAAAGCTCGGGAATCGACGGCACTCGATGACTTGGTTTTCCGAGTGCGATTCTGAAACTCCTTGAACTCGGGATAGACCGAGAGATCCTTCTGAGTAATCTTCTTGATTCCCGAATCCAGAAGATCCCTCCCGCGTTGAGCGATTTGAAACGTTGCACGCTTGGGAGAAGTAATACAGCCGGCCTGCTTCAAATATGTGCAAGCCCACTGCACGTTGTTCATATATCGCGCGAATCCGCTAGGAATCGTCTCGGCCTTCTGCTCATCGGTCAAATTCCAATATTCTGCAGCAAAGTCTCGGAGTTCTTTTGCCGTCGCAGCCTCCCCG
>CAZKKN010000047.1:0-12759 GCA_964553375.1 uncultured Eggerthellaceae bacterium
GATGGCATGATCCTGAAGGATCATGCCATCATCCCCGTCCCCTGACATAAAACACATCCCCGTCCCCTGACATAACCCATGCCGTCATCCCCGTCCCCTGACATAAAACATCCCCATCCCCTGACATAACCGGGGGTTCTCCTCGGTTCCGGATTCGGCGGCCAACGGTATGGATGTTGGCTGGAATGCAATGTTCTCCTTGTCAAAGGGCCGTTGCAGACGTATCATGTTCAATTGCTGATTTATAGAGCCTGTAGAAAGAAAAAGGAGTTCGTTTACATGGCAGTTAAGATTCGCCTCGCTCGTCACGGCGCGAAAAAGCGCCCGTATTATCGCATCATCGTGGCCGATTCCCGCAAGCCTCGGGACGGCAAGTTCATCGAAGAAGTGGGCCGCTATAACCCCTGCGTGCATCCGGCCATGCTGGAGCTGGACAAAGAGCGCATCGATTATTGGCTGGGCGTGGGTGCTCAGCCGACGGAAACCGTCGAGCGCCTCATGAAATCCCAGGAAGCGAGTGCTTAGGATCCATGGCTGAGCAAAACGTGAGCTTTGCCGGATTGGTTGACGGGTTGGTGCGTCCGCTCGTGGATCATCCTGAGGATATCTCCATCGCCGCAGAGATAGATGGCGATACCGAGTCCATAGAGATCAGAGTGAACGACGAGGATACCGGCAAGGTGATCGGTCGTCAGGGCCGGGTCATCAAGTCCATCCGCACCCTCACCCGCGCCGCCGCATCCCGTATCGGCATGCAGGTGGAAGTGGAGATCATCGACTAGGATGTCTACGTGGGTCGATAGCGCCACGCTGATCAAAGTGAAGGGTAACCAGGGAAGGTTCGTTGCGCGTTGTGCTCCGAACCTTTCTTTTATTCCAAAGCCCGGAACGGAAGTGGCCTTCGTGCCGCCGCAGTTGGATGCCCCCCGCCGAGGCGTGGTGGCGAGTGCTGCGGCGCTGGACGATGCCAGCTATGAGGTGGCCTTCTGCGGCATTGAGAGCAGAGGCGCCGCTGAGGCGCTTTTGGGTTGTCATTGCCTTGTGCTGCGCGCTGACCTGCCGCCGGAGTGCTTCGAGGAGCGCATCCCCACCTTGGAGGGTTTCACCGTGCTGGAGGGCAGCGAAGCCATAGGCACCGTGGAGGCGGTGATAGACAACCCCGGTCAGCTCCTGCTTTCCGTGGCGCGTCCCGGTAAGGATGAGCCTGTGCTCATCCCTTTGGTCGATGACTTTCTTGAGGAGCTGGATGAGCAGGGCCGCATCATCGTCATGCGGCTTCCCCAGGGCCTTTTGGATCTGTCGGGCCGCTGATGCCTGTGATGCGGTGATGCCCGTGAAAACCATGATCATAGAGACGCTTTCCACATTCCCCCAGATGTTCGATTCGGTCATGGGCACCTCCATGATGCGCATCGCCCAGGAAAAGGGGCTGCTTGATTTCACAGCTTACGACCTGCGGGATTGGACTTTTGACCGCCACCGCACCACCGATGACGACCCCTATGGGGGAGGGGCGGGCCTCATCATGAAATGCGAGCCGCTCTTCGCGGCTTTCGATCACATCACCGGGCGCGCGCTGCCGGATGCGCCCCAGGGTTCAGGGGAGCTTCCTCAACGCACGGGACCGGAGCCCCGCCACTGCCAAGGCCCTGCGCCTGCCACGGTGTTCCTCACCCCTTGCGGCAAACCCTTCAACGACGAGGTTGCCTGCGAGCTGGCGGCTAAGGAGCGGTTGCTTTTCATCTGCGGCCACTATGAGGGGATAGACGAGCGGGCCTACAGCCTGGCCGACTACCAGCTTTCCCTGGGAGATTACGTGCTCACCAGCGGCGAGCTTGCGGCCATGGTGGTGATCGATGCCGTGGTGCGTAAGATACCCGGGGTACTGGGGGCTGAAGGGGGAGCGTTGGAGGAGAGCTTCAGCGACGGGCTTCTGGAGTTCCCGCAATACACGCGGCCGGCGAGCTTTCGGGGGATGGAGGTGCCACCGGTGCTCCTATCCGGGGACCACGGCGCGGTGGACCGCTGGCGGCGCCAGGAGAGCCTGCGCCGTACCTGGGAGCTGCGCCCGGATCTGCTGTCCGCAGCAGAGCTGAGCGCCGATGACCGGGATTATCTGGATATATTGGAGCGGAGTGCCCAGGAGCCTGACGAAGGATCACTATAATAGGTTCGTTTGGGAGCTTTCAACGATGAGAAAAGGGAGTGCGATGGACAACGGCGATCATGCCCAAGCGCCGAAACGCAGCGGATTGAGGTCTTTCGGCAGCTTCGTTGTGATGTTGGCCATCGTCGCCCTCATCACCGTGGGCTTGCGGGCCTTCGTCTTCGTGCCCTACGAGATCCCCTCGGGTTCCATGGAAGAGACCATCATGACCGGGGACATGGTGTTCTCGGAGAAGGTGAGCTACTACTTCCGGGAGCCTGCCTATAAGGACATCGTGACCTTCGCCGACCCCCAGGTGGCCGGTCGCACCCTGATCAAGCGGGTCATCGCCACGGAAGGTCAGACGGTTGATCTGGTGGATGGCAAGGTGGTCGTTGACGGCGTGCCTTTGGATGAGCCCTATACCGACGGCAAGCCATCGTATCCGTTGGATCACACGGCTCCTGGGGTGACGTTGGAATATCCCATCACGATCCCTGAGGGCCAGATCTGGGTCATGGGCGACAATCGCACCGCATCCCAGGACTCCCGCTATTTCGGGCCGGTGGACGTGCGTGACGTGACCGGCCGCGCATCTTTGGTGTATTGGCCGTTTTCGAATATCAAACTGCTCTCGTAGCAGCGCGGATAGAGGAGAGGAGTACGATGAGCGAACAGTCACCCACGTTTCAGGACATCATCTTGAACCTGCAACGGTACTGGGCGGATCAGGGTTGCGTGGTCTTGCAGCCCTACGACAACGAGGTGGGTGCCGGCACGTTCCACACGGCTACCACCCTGCGCTCTTTGGGGCCGGGAGTATGGCGCACCGCCTATGTGCAGCCTTCGCGGCGCCCCACCGACGGGCGCTATGGCGAGAACCCCAATCGTCTGCAGCATTATTACCAGTTCCAGGTCATCTTGAAGCCATCCCCCGATGACGTCCAGGAGCTTTATCTGGAGTCCTTGCGGGCCATCGGCATAGACATCGAGGAGCACGACGTGCGCTTCGTGGAGGACGACTGGGAGTCGCCCACACTGGGTGCCTGGGGCCTTGGCTGGGAGGTTTGGATCGACGGCATGGAGGTGACGCAGTTCACCTACTTCCAACAGGTGGGTGGCTTTGAATGCTATCCCGTGCCGGCCGAGATAACCTATGGCCTGGAGCGCCTCACCATGTACATCCAGGGTGTGGATAGCGTTTACGACATCGTGTGGAGCCGCGGCCACGACGGCACGGTGTTCACCTATGGCGATGTTTTCCTGGAAAACGAGCGGGAATTCTCCACTTACAACTTCGAGGTGGCCGATACGGACTTCCTGTTCGGCGAATTCGACCGCTACGAGGCCGAATGCAACCGGGTGCTGGAGGCCGATCTGCCTTTGCCAGCCTATGATTACGTCTTGAAATGCTCGCATGCCTTCAACCTGCTGGATGCCCGCGGGGTGATATCCGCCACCGAGCGCATGGGCTATATCCTGCGGGTGCGCACCATTGCCAAGGCTTGCTGTGCGAGCTACCTGCGCAATGTCATCGGGGTGGATGCCCAAGAGGGAGAGGGGGCCGAAGATGGCGAATAAGACTTTGGCCTTCGAGATAGGCACCGAGGAACTGCCCGCTTTCGATTTGCACCGGGCTACCGAGAAGCTGGGCGGCCTTATGGAGGCGGCCTTGGATGGGGCGAACATCCCCCATGGTGCGGTGGAGGTCTACACCACCCCTCGCCGGCTCATCACCATCGTCCATGATGTTCCCCAGGCCACCGAGGCCTCGGTTGAGGAATTCCGCGGCCCGTCGGCGGCTATCGCCTTCGACGAGACCGGCGCTCCCACCAAGGCGGCCATCGGGTTCGCCAAGGGCAAGGGCGTGGATCCGGCGGCTTTGGAGCGCCGCGATGAGGGCGGCACCGAATACGTCTATGCCGTGAAGGAGACGCCCTCTTTGGATGTGGTGGAGCTTCTGCCGGAGCTTCTGCAAGGGCTCATCGTGTCCATCCCCTGGCCGAAGTCCCAGCGTTGGGGGTCTCGCCGTGAGCAGTTCAGCCGTCCGGTGCGGTGGCTTTGCGCCCTGTTGGGCGATACGGTGGTTCCCGTGGAGTTCGCGGGCCTTACCGCGGATAGGCAGACCTTCGGCCACCGCTTCTTGGCCCCTGGGCCCTATGAGGTGCAAACGGCAGAAGACCTCATCGGTACTTTGCGCGGGGCTTCGGTTGTGCCCAGCGAGGCGGAACGCGAGCAGACCATCCGTCAGCAGGTGGCCGCCATTGAGGCGAGAACGGGCCTCAAAGCGGAGCTTCCTGCCAAGACCATGGAGGAAGTGGTCAACCTCACGGAGTACCCCACGGTTATGGTGGGGCAGTTCGATGAGCTGTTCTTGGCGGTGCCCAAGGAGATAACCGTGGACGCAATGCTGGTGCACCAGCGCTACTTCCCGCTGTTCAACAGCGATGGCAGCCTCTCCAACCGCTTCCTCATCACAAGCAATGGCGATCCGGCTTTCCAGGAGAATATCGTGGACGGCAACCAGCGCGTAGTGGCCGCTCGGCTCTACGACGCGAAATTCTTCTACGATGAGGACCTCAAAGAGCCCCTGGAGGCCTATGTGGATAAGCTCTCCGACGTGGTGTTCCAGGAATCCTTGGGCACTATGCGTCAGAAGACCGACCGCGTGGTGGCCCTGGCGAAGCATCTCGCCCAGGACGCCGGGCTTTCCCAGCAGGATGCCGACGACGCGCAGCGTGCCGCCTACTTGGCCAAGGCCGACCTGGTGACGGGCGCTGTAGTTGAGTTCACCAGCGTTCAGGGCATCATGGGGCGTTACTACGCTTTGGCCGCAGGGGAGCCTGACCAGGTGGCTCAAGCGGTGGCCGACCACTACCGTCCGCGCTTCGCCGGCGATGAGACACCGCAGTCTTTGGTGGGTAAGGTGGTGGCCACGGCCGACAAATTGGACACCATCTGCGGGCTTTTCGCGGTGGGTCAGGGCCCCACGGGCTCTTCGGACCCCTTCGCGTTGCGCCGCAGCGCCATCGGCGTTTTGGCCATGCTCCAAGATGGGCTGGATGTCTCGCTCAGCCAAGCGGTGGACGAGTCCTTGGATATCTACCGGGTTTCCGGCTTGGAGTTCGATTTTGCCCAGACGCGCCAGGAGGTGATGGAGTTCTTCCTCACCCGGACCAAGGTGATGCTGCGTGATGAAGGCGTTGCCTCTGAGGTCATCGATGCGGTTTTGGCTGTGGGTGTGGAAGAGCCGCTCACCCTTATCGCCCGGGCCCGCGCCTTGGCTTCGGCACGCACCCATGACCAGGAGACCTTCGACAACCTGGCTGCCGCCTACAACCGCGCCAACAACCTGCGGGATGAATCCTTGGGTTCGGCGGTGGATGCGGCGCTCTTCGGTGATGATGAGCGGGCCTTGGATGGCGCCATCGCCCAAGCTGCGAGCGCATTGGCTGCGGCTCTGGCCACCGATGACTACCCGGCGGCGCTGACCACCTTGAGCGCCCTGCGTGAGCCGGTCGATCGCTTCTTCGATAACATCATGGTGATGGACGAGGATGCCTCTTTGCGGGAGAACCGTTTGAGGCTTTTAAACCGCTTCGTGGAGGTATTCGCCAACGTGGCGGATTTCGGCAAGCTCTAAGCCTGCATCGCCCAAGGCCACTTGCTCAAAAAAACGACCCGCAGCGTAGTAGTTGCGGGTCGTTTTGCGTTAACATAAGAACGTTATTGTTGCGGCCTCTTCGTTGGGCCGTGATGGGATGTCCGCTAGGGTGGCGACGCCTTGGCGAGGGATTAAGGAGTTCAAGGTGGCTGAGGAAGTGAAGCGCGTTTACAAGTTCGGCAAAGACGCACAGGGAAACAACGTTACCGAGGGCAATACGGACATGAAATACGTCTTGGGCGGCAAGGGGGCCAACCTCGCCGAGATGGCCAACATCGGCCTGCCCGTCCCTCCCGGCTTCACCATCTCCTGCCAAACCTGCATGGAATACGCCAACGCTGATAACACCTGGCCTGAAGGGGCGCTGGATGAGATAAGCGAGTACCGGGTGGACCTGGAAGAGCGCATGGGCAAGAAGATCGGCGACGATGCCGATCCGCTGCTGGTGTCCGTCCGCTCCGGCGCGCCCATGTCCATGCCGGGCATGATGGACACGGTGCTCAACTTGGGTCTGAACGACCGCTCCATCAACGGCCTCATCGCCCAGACCGAGAACCCGCGTTTCGCCTGGGATAGCTATCGCCGTTTCATCCAGATGTTCTCCAACGTGGTCATGGGCTTGGAAGGCGACCTCTTCGAGAACGCCATCAGCGCCAAGAAGGCCCAGCGTGGGGTGAAGGAAGACACCGAGCTTACGGCCGCAGACCTCGAGGAGCTCGTGGCAACGTTCAAGGGCATCTTCTCCGACAACGTGAGCGCCCAGGATTACCCGGAGCTCGTGGTGGACGGCGTTGTGCAGTTCCCCCAAGACCCCATGGCCCAGTTGAAGCTGGCCATCGAGGCGGTCTTCGGTTCCTGGAACAACCCGCGTGCCACCTTGTATCGCAAGCAGAACAAGATCGCCGATGACCTGGGCACTGCCGTGAACGTGCAGTGCATGGTGTTCGGCAACAAGGGGGACACGTCGGCTACCGGCGTGGCCTTCACGCGCAATGCCGCCGATGGCACCAAGGAATACTACGGCGACTACCTGGTGAATGCCCAGGGCGTAGACGTTGTCGCGGGCATCCGCAACACCAGCCCCATCGCCGAGCTCAAGACCACTCCGGGTTTGGAGGAGGCCGGTCAGGAGTTGGAGGACATCTTCGTGCTCCTGGAGAACCACTTCCGCGACATGATGGACATCGAGTTCACCATCGAGCAGGGCAAGCTCTTCATGCTGCAGACCCGTGTGGGCAAGCGCACCGCGGCGGCCGCGTTGAAGATTGCCATCGACATGGAGCGCGAGGGTCTCATCTCCAAGGAAGAGGCCGTTTGCCGCATCCAGCCCGAGCAGCTCGATCAGTTGCTCCATCCGCAGTTCGATAAGAACGCTGAATACGACGTGGTTGCCCGCGGTTTGAATGCGAGCCCCGGCGCTGCTGTGGGCGCTGCTGTGTTCTCTGCCGATGCCGCTGTGGAAGCGGCCGAGGCCGGCAAGAAGACCGTGCTCGTGCGCTGGGAGACCACGCCGGACGACCTGGCGGGCATGATCGCCGCCGAGGGCATTCTGACCTCCCATGGCGGTAAGACATCCCATGCAGCCGTGATCGCCCGCGGCATGGGTGCTCCCTGCGTTTGCGGCGTGGAGGCGCTGAAGATCGATGCCGCCAAGAAGGAAGCCGCCATCGCCGGCACGGACATCGTGATTCGCGAAGGCGATATGATCTCGCTTGATGGCACTACGGGTATCGTGGTGCTGGGTGCTGTTGACCTGGTGCAACCGGAGCTCACCGGGGATCTGGATACCATTCTGGAGTGGGCCGACGAATTCCGCACCTTGGGAGTGCGCGCCAATGCCGATAACCCGGCTGACGCCCATCTGTCCCGCGATTTCGGCGCTCAGGGCATCGGCCTTTGCCGTACCGAGCACATGTTCCTGGGCGATCGCAAGCAGATCGTCGCCGATATGATCCTGGCCGAGAAGGAAAGCCCCCAGTACGAGGCGGCTCTGGATAAGCTCTATGAGGCCCAGGCCGGCGACTACTACGAGATGCTCAAGGCCATGGACGGCCTGCCGGTGATCATCCGTCTGCTTGACCCGCCGCTCCACGAGTTCCTGCCCGCTCCGCGCGATCTGGCCATCGAGGTTGCCGTCGGCGAGGCCACGGGCAAGGATATGACTGCTCAGAAGAAGCTGTTGGCTGCCGCTGAGGCCATGGCCGAGATGAATCCCATGCTGGGTCTGCGCGGCTGCCGTTTGGGCATCACCATGCCGGGGCTTACCAAGATGCAGGTGAGCGCGATCGCCACTGCCACGGCTCGCCTGGTGAAAGAGGGCTTGAACCCCATGCCCGAGGTTATGATCCCGCTTGTCTCCATGGAAAGCGAGCTCGTCTTCATGCGCGAGGAGGCCGAGGCGGCCATCGCCGAGATAGCCGAGCGCGATGGGGTGGATCTGGCCTTCATCGAGGTGGGTACTATGATCGAGCTGCCCCGAGCGGCGCTTACGGCCGACGAGATAGCCAAGGAAGCCGACTTCTTCAGCTTCGGCACCAACGACCTTACCCAGACCACCTTCGGCTTCAGCCGCGACGACGTGGAGGGCAAGTTCTTCAAGGATTACGAGGCCATGGGCATCATGAAGGTGAACCCCTTCGCTACCGTGGATGATGCCGTGGTGAAGCTCATCGGCCTTGCCGTGGAAGGCGGCCGCGCCACCAATCCGGAGCTCGTCTGCGGCGTTTGCGGCGAGCATGGCGGCGATCCGGATTCCATCCATAAGTTCTATAAGGTGGGCCTGAACTACGTGTCCTGCTCGCCGTATCGCGTGCCGGTTGCCCGTTTGGCCGCTGCCCAGGCTGCCATTCAGGGAGCGTAGCCTCAAGCGCGCTTCACGTGCAGGATCCGCATTCTGGATCCTGTACTCGCAGATTCTGCATTCCGGATCCTGCACTCGCAGAACCCGCATCTGCAGGTCATGCATTCCATCTTCGAAGGGCCCGCTTGCGCGGGCCCTTCCTCGCGAGAAGGCTCGATTCAGGCGATTGATCGGTGCGCTCGTTTCGCTATGGTCAAAAATTCCAGTTATTCGCGTTTTTCAGGCGGCGAGCCGTTCATTTTTCCGAGCTGCAACCGTAAAACCCCAGGTCATGGATTTCGTATTATCCAGGTTGCAGCAAAACCAGGAGAGAAAAACGCGAATAACTGGAATTTTTGACCACAGGGGTTGGAGCACCTACGTTTATTGCCCGGGGATATGCCTATTACTCGAAAGCGATGCTCTCTATCACGCCGCCGCATACCACTTTGTCCCCGTCATAGCAGACCGCCGATTGCCCGGGAGCGCTGAGAGGCTGGGGCTCATCGAAGGTCACGGTCATGCGGCCCTCATCATGGGATGCTACGGTGGCCATCCGGGGTTCTTGGCGGTAATGGGTCTTGACCGAAAGCCGACGCGGTTCGTCAAGCGCAGGCTCTGCCATATGGTTCAGCGAGCCTACAACCAGGCCTTTCAGTGTAGCCTCATCAGCAGTGCCTATCACGAGCGAGTTCTTTTCAGTGTCTTTGCCCAGCACGTAGTAGGGTTCGGGGCCGGCCACCCCTATGCCTTTGCGCTGACCGCAGGTGTAGTGCACAAGCCCCTTGTGGGTTCCCAGGTGCTTGCCAGCGCGGTTGACGATGGGTCCTTCCTGGAAGGCAGCCGCATCCCCAACGCGCTCTGCGATGAAACCTGTGTAATCGCCTTGGGGGATGAAGCAGATGTCCTGGCTCTCCTTTTGGGAGCTGCACGGGAGGCCATAACGTTCGGCTATGGCTTTGACTCGGGTTTTATCCCACGTTCCTAAGGGGAAAAGGCACCGGCTCAATACCTGTTGGCTTAAGCCATAGAGGAAATAGCTTTGGTCCTTGACTTTATGGTCCGCAGCCCACAGCTCCCAGCGCCCTGTGGACCGGTTCTGCTTCACCTTGGCATAATGACCGGTGGCGATAAGGTCGAAGCCGCCCTCCTCACGGGCTTTTTCCAAGGCAGCGAATTTCACTGCGGGATTGCAGGTCACGCAGGGATTCGGCGTGCGGCCGGCAAGGTATCCGCTGCAGAAGCCGTCCACGACCTCGCGGCAGAAAAGAGGCGAGTGGTCTTGGTACAGGTGGGGGATTCCCAACTGCTCGCAGAGAGCGCGGGCGGCTTCGGCTTCCGGGGTGGGTTGGGATGCGGAGCCGCTGGGGTCCAGCCCCAAGGTGAGGCCGCATACTTCGTAGCCTTGCTCCAGAAGGAGGTGGGCGCAAACCGAGCTATCCACCCCTCCGCTCATAGCGAGGAGCACCCGTTGTCTCCGTTGGGTCATGGCCGCCTTCCGCCCATGGATGGCTCGCCGGCACAGCCCCGAGCCATCGCGGTTTCTGTGATAATGGTCACAAGGATACCCCAATTCCAAGGAGCCTTCGTGGACGCTTTCAACCTGCATCTGGAAAACCTCCCGCGCACCATCGCGCTTTCGACCGATGGAGAAGCGGTTTTGCGCTACATCGACCAGCGGGTGCTGCCCCAAAGCCTCGTCATCGCCCAGGCAACCCATTGGGAAGAGGTGGTGGATGCCATTGACACCTTAAGCGTCCGCGGGGCTCCGGCCCTTGGGATCGCCGGAGTGGGCGCTTTGACCCTTTGGGCCCAGGATGCCCAAAGGCGAGCTTTGGACGGCAAAGCCTACGAGGAGGAGCTCTCCCAGGTGGCTGAGGCCATCGCCTCGGTGCGGCCTACGGCCGTGAACCTGCGGTGGGGGATAGAGCGGGCTCTGAATGAGGTGGGCGGTCTTGCAGCCACCGAGGGCGCCGCTGCCGTTACCCAAGCGCTTTCCCAGCTCACCTGCAGGCTCATAGAGGAAGACGAGGCGGCCAATCGCGCCATCGGCAGAAACGGTGCCGCTTTGTTGGAGCCGGGCTCGCGCATCCTCACCCACTGCAACGCAGGGAGCCTGGCTACGGCGTTCTATGGCACCGCGCTGGGCATCATCTATAGCGCGGCGGCTCAGGGAAAGATAGAGCGCGTCTATGCCGATGAGACGCGCCCGGTGGGCCAAGGGGCGCGCCTCACCGCATGGGAGCTCACCCAGGCCGGGGTGCCGGTGACGCTCCTTTGCGACAACATGGCCGCATCGCTCATGGCGCAGGGACAGGTGGATGCCGTTATCGTGGGGGCCGACCGCATCGCCGCCAACGGGGATACGGCCAATAAGATAGGCACCTATGGCCTTGCGGTGCTCGCACAGTACCATTCCATCCCGTTCTATGTGGCGGCGCCTTCCTCAACGGTGGATGCCACCTTGAAAGACGGTTCGGCCATTGTGATAGAGCAGCGCCCGCCAAGCGAGGTGGCACCGGACCCGTTGCCGGGGATGGACGTGTGGAACCCGGCCTTCGACGTCACGCCGACGCAGCTTATCTCGGCTATCATCACCCAGAACGGGGTTTTCAGCCCCTCTGCCATCGGAGCATCGCTATAATCAGGGGTTATGGATCTCACCTCTGACATAAAGGCGGCCTTCCAAGCCGCCTTTCCCATTATGCTGGGCTATGTGGCCATCGGCATACCTTGCGGCATACTTTCCGCCTCCATCGGCATGAACCCCTGGCAGGTGCTCTTGCTGTGCGCGCTGTTCTATTCCGGCGCCGGTCAATTCATGATTCCCAACATGTGGCTCTCCTTGGCTTCCCCGGCTTCGATCATCGCCAGCGTCTCGTTTGTGAACACGCGTCAGATGCTCTACTCGGCGGCTTTCGCCCCGTGGTGCAAGGGCGCATCGAAGCGCCTCTCGTTCCTGTTCGCCGCCACGGTGACCGATGAGAGCTTCGGCGTGAACACCCAGCGCTTCGAAGCCGGCGGCTGGACGGTGCGTCGGGCCACGCTGGTGAATCTTCTCAGCCAAAGCTCCTGGACGGTCTCATGCGTGCTCGGCGTGGTGGTGGGCGATGCGCTGGGGATCCCCCTCGCCATTGCGGCATTCGCCATGACCTCCATCTTCATCTGCCTGCTGGTGACACAGAAGGTCACCGTTGAAAACGGGGTGAGCGCCCTTTGCGCCGCCATTGGGGTGATCGTGTGCAAATGCGTCGGGTTGGGCGGTGCGGCCATTTTCATCGGAGCGGTGGTGGGTGTGGCCTGTGCGCTGCTTTTCTCCAAACTGAGGGGAGGGCGAGGCTGATGGAGCCCATCACTTGGACGCAGTTCTTCATCATCTTCATCTGCTGCGCCCTTACCATGCTGGCCTGCCGGGTGCTTCCCCTCTTCCTCTTGAAGGGGCGCGAGCTGCCCAAGACGCTGGAATCCGCCTTGGGGTTCATCCCGCCGGCAGCCTTCGCCGCCTTGGTGGCTAACGACCTGTTCACACCCGGGATGTTCGATGCGGGGCTTTGGCCTGCGGCGGCACCGCTTCTGGCGGCGCTCGCCGTGGTGGTGGTGGCCCGCGCCACACGCTCCCTTCTTTGGTGCGCGGTGGTGGGCATCGCCGCTTATGCGCTGCTTATGATGATTTAGAGCCACCGGCCGCAAAAAATCTTGCACAGGGTGGAAGGCAGCTATATACTGCTAAGTTGCGTCTAGAGCAGAAACGAACCTATCGGCAACGAGTGAGATATAGAAGGATCAGAAAATGGATATCATTCGCGCTATCGAGCAGCAGCAGATCAAAGAGGATATTCCCGCATTCAACGTGGGCGATACCGTGAAGGTGCACTATCGCATCACCGAGGGTAACCGCGAGCGCATCCAGGTCTTCCAGGGCGATGTGATCCGCCGCCATGGTCATGGCAGCCGCGAGACGTTCACCGTGCGCAAGATCAGCTTCTCCGTGGGTGTGGAGCGCACGTTCCCCGTTCATTCCCCCAAGATCGAGAAGATCGAGGTAGTGCGCAAGGGCGATGTGCGCCGCGCCAAGCTGTACTACCTGCGCGACAAGGTGGGCAAGGCCGC
>CAZKKN010000048.1:0-12575 GCA_964553375.1 uncultured Eggerthellaceae bacterium
GGCAGAGCTCGTCAAGGAGACCCCTCGCTCTTGGCTGTACGTGCCTGAGCAGTAAGACCTGCTGACCTTTAAGGGTGCTTTTGCCCCGAGCAGGAGCACCCTTATCCCGATTCATCATTGGAGGAAGAATTATGTGTTTCAGACCAGCGGCTACGGTGACCATCGTCAAGTGTCTCGAATGCGACACCTTCAATAAACCCACCGATGCCACCTGCAAGAAGTGCGGTGCCGACCTCTCGGCTTCGAAGAAGGCGGCTCAGGATGCGATCGCTGCCACCACGCCTGATCGGCCCGCAGAGATCTCACTGAAGCCTAAGGGCCTCGACGACGCCCCCAAGGCTCCTGGTGCTCCCAAGGCTCCCAGTGCTCCCAAGGCCCCCGGTGCGCCTGAATAAGGGATTATCGCGCGACCGTCGCATGAGGCATTTCCTGAAAGGGGGGAGGAAACGTGCCGAATTGCCGAACATGCAGCCCTTGGTGCCAGCGTTGCCATAAGAAAGCAGAGTTCAAGTTCCCTATAGAATGTCCCGATTGCGGGTGGTACAACCCCTACGAGCGGGAGACCTGCAAGAAATGCGGGCGGGTCCTTGAACACGATGACACCAAGGCGGTTACGCATCTTAATGCGGAAGTGAAGAAGGCTTGCTTCTTCTGCACGCCTTTCGAGAAACCTTTGTGCGGTGATTGTTTGAAAGAAGGGCGCACGAAGATTTGTCCTGAATGCGGAGCCTATGCTATCAGCAACAGGAAGGTGTGCAAGAAGTGCGGCTTCGAATTCGGAAGCTCCTAATCGGGGGGTGCTCGGGGAATCGCCCATATCAGCTTCTAGGTAGCTTGTTTTTGCTTTACGAGTTGAATTATCAGTATCGGCTTTCAGAATGCCCTGTTTGAAATTATCACGACCAGACCTGTAAAGGTTCGGAACGGGGTTTCAGGTTCAGCATTATGACAAGCCCTAATTCCCGGCCCTGGTAAGGGCAAGGGATTAAGGAGGGGTAGAATTGGCTGCTCCAGAAAAGAAAAAGAACAACGCTGTGCGCGCTTGGCTCGTCGTCCTTGCGATCTTCGTGGCTGGTATCGCCATGGCCTGGACGCAGAACAAGGTTCTGCCGGTTATCGGCTTGGTTCAGGTGGATCTTAACGTAAGTGCCGGCGTTGCCGGATGGATCTCCGGCATCTTCAACGTCTTGGGTATCGTCTTGGCGTTCCCGGCTGTGGCCATGGTGCGTAAATGGGGCGTTGTCAAAGGCGGCATCATCTCCATCGCCGTTACTTTGATCGGCGCCGTTATCGGCTTTTTCGCAGGTGACGAGTACATGCTGCTCATCAGCCGCGTGATCGAGGGCTTCGGCATCAGTTTGATATCGATCATCGCTCCCTCCACCATCTCCATGTGGTTCCCGTCCAATAAGCGCAGCTTCCCCATGGGCATTTGGAGTTCATGGCAGATGGTCGCCATCGCCGGCGGCTTCCTGCTCACCGGTAGCATCATCGGCCCGGATGCCGTGTGGAAGCATATGTGGATCGTCAGCATCGTGCTTTTGGCCTTGGGCGTCATCCTCTTCGCTGCCATCGTGCGCACTCCTCCGGCCGATCAGAACTACGCCGACGTTGAGGACACTTCCGTCAAGATCACCGAAGTGTTCAAGTACAAGGCCGTATACATCATCGGCATCGGCGGCATCGGCTTCGGCGTGGCTATCATGACCTTCGCCACCTGGATCGCCACCTATTGGACCAACGCTGCAGGCCTCGATCCCGCTACCGCGAACAGCATCGTGGGTTATGTGTATCTGGCAGAGATCTTCACAGCTATGATCGGCGGTTGGATTCTCACGCGCATCAAGACGCTTAAGAGCCGCCAGCGCTTCGTGGCCGTCGATGGCATCCTGTACGCTTTCGTGTTCTTCGCCGCGTATCACGTGGTGGATATGTGGGCCATCGTTGTGGTCTGCGTCCTCTACTGCTGCCTGGAAGGCGTTTTCGCCGCAGCCATGTGGACGTTCGCTACGCAGGTAGTGCCCGATCCGCGCCTTGCGGGTGGTTCCACGGCGCTCTTCTCCATGTTCCTGAACTTCGGTATGATGCTCGGTGGCCCCATCGCCGGCATGATCCTGGACGCAACTGCCGGAATGGGTTGGGGCTATGTGGCCATCGTGGCCACCGTTGCCCAGCTCATCGGCGGCATCTCGTTCGGCCTGCTCAAGCTTCATGGCGACGAGGAGACCGAGGCCGAGATCCTGGCTGACGAGGCGAAGAAGAAGGAACTCGACGCATAAATCGCATGCTTGATTGAAAAACTGAGCTTCGAATTCACGGCGGCATGCGAGTCCATTGCATGCCGCCATTGTCAAGAACCCCATTAGCTCCGGTTGCGCGCGGCACGCCGGAAAGGCGAAAGCCGAATCGGAGCGGAAAGGCAAGGTGAACCATGAAGGAATGGTATCCAGAAGCAGACCTTGTTATCCAGCATGCGAAGGTATACACGGTTGCCATCACCGTTGAGGAGGTGCAGGCGGGCAAGCGCGACTTCCCCATCATCGAGAACGGCGGCGTGGCAGCCAAGGACGGTAAGATCATCGCCGTGGGCGAAGCGGGCGCCATGGACCAATTCATCGGGCCCCGCACCGAAGTCATCGATGCTCCCGGCTCCATCGTGCTTCCCGGCTTCATCGAGAGCCACATGCACTGCACCTGGACCGGCAACAACCTGCGCAATATCGATTTCAGGCCCTTGACGAAACGCGAGGACGTCAAGGCTATCATCAAGGAATACGCCGACAAGACGCCCGACGGCGAGTGGATCCAGGGCAACAGCTGGAACGAGTTGGTGTGGGACGATCCCACGGCCCTCACCCTGGAAGAGCTCGATGAGCTTTGCCCCAACAATCCCCTGTTCTGCATGCGCACATGCTTCCATACGGCCATGGTGAACAGCCGCGCCATCGAGATAGCGGGCATCACGGCGCAGACCGAGGATCCCGAAGGCGGCACCATCGGCCATACGGAAGACGGGGCCTTGGACGGCTATCTCTTCGAGAACTCCGCCATGGACCTGGTTCAGCGGGTGATCCCCGAGCTCACCGCCAGCCAGCGCATCGAGAGCATCGAGGCCGTGGGCAAGTACCTGAACAGCCTCGGCATCACCAGCGCCATCGACGCGAACCTGCTCTTCGACCAGATGCGCACGTATCTGGAAGCGAAAAACGAGGGCAAGCTGTCCTATCGCGCGAATCTGATGTTCTATCTGGATTCGGCCTACGGCGATAAAGAGACCCATCTGCGCCGCTTGGAGGAGATGGATTGCGTCACGGGCTTCGGCGATGAGATGCTGAAACTCAACGGCGTGAAGGTCACGCTGGACGGCATTCCCGCCACCTACACCGCGTTGATGCGCGAGGGTTATAAGACCCGTCCCGATTACTGCGGCTCCAGCGTTTGGACCCAGGAGGAGATAACCGCTTTCGTGTGCAAAGCCCAGGAGCTGGGCTGGCAGTTCGGCATCCACACCATCGGCGATGCGGCAGAGGACATGGCCCTCAATGCCTTCGAGGCGGCGAGCGAGATCAGCGATGTGCGCCCGCGCCATCATTATCTCATCCATTATCAGTTCCCCCATACCGATCAGTTCCCGCGCATGCGTGAGATGAACATCGGTGCCACGGTCCAGCCTACGCTGGTCTCCACTATGGGCGAGGCGCCGCAGTTCTACGAGGAGCAGGCCATGCGCATCCAATCGCCGGGTATGCTCTTCGATAACGGAATCGTCTGCGGCGGCGGGTCGGACAGCCCCGTTGTGCCGCCGGACCCCATGATGGGCATGTACTACGCCATAACCCGTTTGGACGAGACCACCGGCAACACGTTGTCCAACGGCGACGAGTCCAAGGTAACGCCTATCGAGGCGCTGCTGATGTGGACGAAGAACGCTGCCTGGTTCCTCCACGATGAGGACAAGCTGGGCTCCATCGAGGTGGGCAACCTGGCCGACCTGGTGATGTTCCCGAAGGACTTCATCACCGGCGACGTTGAGGAATACCGCACCGTGAAGGTGAGCAAGACCATCTTGGGCGGCAAGGTGATTTACGAGGCCTAACGGCCCCATGGGAAAACACGGAAGCGCGCTTTCCTTCAAGGCGCGCTTCCCTATGAGAGACGAGGTCGAACCTGCCGCAGATGCGGAGATTGGTTCGGATGCGAGGTTGCAAGATGAATACGAAGAAGGCCTGGATCGTGGCCCTGGCGACGATCTTCGCTGGAATCGCGTTGGCGCTCGTTCAGAACAAAGTGGCTCCCTGCATGCTTGTTCTGCAAGAGGCGCTTCACATCGATATGGCCACCGCGGGGTGGCTCAGTTCCGTCTTTTCGCTGGTGGGGATTATCATCGCCATCCCGGCAGCGGTTATTCTGAATAAGATCGGACCCAAGAAGGGCGGCATCATAGCATTGGCTTGCGCCATCGGCGGCTCGCTCATAGGCCTCGCCTTCGAGAACACCGCCGTGCTCATGATCAGCCGCGTCATCGAGGGCATGGGCGTGGGCCTGATGTCCGTGATCGGTCCGGCGGTCATCGCCATGTGGTTCCCGGAGACGAAGCGCGGGTTGCCCATGAGCATCTGGGCGGTCTATCAGATGTGCGCCCAGGCCGTCATGTTCTTCTTGGGCGGCGTGCTCACGATGAATTTCGGCTGGCAGGGCATGTGGTGGTTCGGCCTGGCGGCCTGCGTCGTGGCTTTGGTGTTCTATATCGTCTGCGTTAAGAGCCCGCGCCCCGAAGACAGCTTCGCCGATGTGGAAAGCGAGGAGGTTTCCATCATTGAGGGCATCAAGTCGCCTTTCCCTTGGCTGATGTCCTTGGTCACCATGTGCTTCTGCATAGCCTGCTTCGGCTTCGTGAACTGGGTTGCCACCTGCTGGTCGGACATCTACGGCTGGTCTGTGGACGAGGCGAACAACTGGGTGGCCTGCTTCTCGCTGGGTGCTGTGGTTGCGGCGCTGGTGTGGGGCTCCATCCTGAACAAGGTGCGCAACCAGAAGGTGTTCGGATCGCTCATGCTCATCCTGTATGGCGTGGTGGTGCTTTGGGGCATGGTCTTCGGCAACCCCATGCTCATCGTGCCGTTCGTGATCGTCTACGCTTTCGCCGATGCGGGTTTCCCCTGCGTGCTGTGGACCATGACGGCCCTCACGGTGAAAAAGCCCCAGTTGGCCGGTGTGGCCCTGGGCGTGGTGTCTATCGGCTTCAATCTAGGCATCCTCTTAGGGCCGCCGCTCATCGGTGCCGTGGCCCAGTCGTTCGGTTGGACCGTGGCGGCGCTGGTGATGTGCGCTTTCTGCGTCTTGGCTGCGGTGCTTCTTCTGCCCCTGAAGCTCTATTCCCAGGAGCAGGCGGCTGTGGTGGAGGAATCCGTCGAGGTCATTGAGGACGTAGCCTAGCGCCGGGCGCGATCCGATGTCGCAAAGGGAACGGCTTGAGAGCACCGAAGGGGCAGGGCGCGCGCGGGTCCTGCCCTTCGGCGTTGTGATGAGGGATTTGAAGGAGAAGAAGAGCCCTATGGAAACCAGGGACGTCCAGAGTGCAGAGGAAGCCCTTGGGGCTGTGACCTCCTCGGTGCGCCTGAGCCCTGTTGAGCGGGCGAATCTGCACCTGATCAACGACCCCGCATTGGCGGGAGTCGCCCCCGGGCCCCACGAAGAGGAGGCGCAGGACGCGATGCGGCGGACCGCTCCTTGCGCCGTATCCGTCCTCGACCCAGCGCTATTGGGGCGGGAAGAGGCCGACGTCATTCAAGTGGGTCCTGCCATTGAGCGCATAGCCCAAGGCCAGGATGGCCCTGTGGCATCTAAGCGCGTGGAGGTGCATCCGGATAACCCTTGCTTCTCCACCGATGGACGCGCCCTCTACACCAAAGACGGCGCGGAGTTGGTCCGATTGGTGGTTCCCTGCGAATCCTACGAGGTCGCGCCGGGTTGCAAGCGCATCGGGCCGCGGGCTTTCGATTCCTGTGCGGTCCTGCGCGAGGTGGGCCTTCCGGAGGGCTTGGAGTCCATCGGGCGCCTCGCCTTCGCCAAGACATCCATCGTGTTTCTGGATATACCCGAAGGGGTCATCGCCATTGAGGAGAAGGCGTGTTTCGGCTGCCGGCAGCTGAAGGCCTGCCTTCTGCCGGAGTCGTTGGAGCAGCTGGGCGGCGAGGCCTTCGCCAATTCCGGCTTGGAGCGTGTGCGCATTCCTGCGAAGGTGAAGGCATGGGGTTTGCTGGCCTTCGCAGGGACGCCCGCAGAGCGTCAAGCCCATCGGGGCGCCATTGCCCTGAGTAGGGAAAACGACACCTACAGCTTGGATGGGGAAGGAGGGCTCTATCGCGAGGACACGTTGGTGGAACTCTTAAGCTGCGTACCCGCCTATGCCGTGCGGCCGGGTTGCACGGCGGTGGGGGCTCAGGCTTTGCGCCGCGACCTCTTCATCCGCCGGGTCTCTTTGCCTGAAGGGGTGGTGACCATCGGTGAGGGGGCGTTTCAGGGCTGTCGCAACCTGGAGCAGCTTGATCTGCCTGAAAGCCTTCGCTGGGTGGGGGACCGCGCTTTTGCGGATACGGCTCTCACGGCGCTGCGATTGTCCCGCACGATAGAGCATCTGGGTGAAGAGGCGCTGCTCACCCAGGGCTCCAGCCCGGCTCGGCGGCCCCACCTGCTTCGCTCGCTGGATCTGGATGAGCGCAACGAACGCTTCTATAGGGAAAGCGGCATCCTCTGTGAGCGGGGTGTCGGAGCCAAAGGCGCCTCCAAGGCCCTTGCCTACGTGGGGCCGGATTCTGTGGTGCGCATCCCCGATGCGGTGAATCAGCTGGCCCCTTATGCGTTCTTCGACGCAGCAGAGGTGGATGAGCTTATTGTGCATGGGCATCTGCAGAGCATCGCCCGGGGGTCGCTCACCTTCGCCCGGGCACCCCGTGTGCTCGTGGTGGAGGGGGCGATACAAAACGAGCCCATAGCCCGTTTCTCGCTGCCATCGCTCACGGCGCGCTACCGTGATCTCACCGACTTGTTCTCCACCGCGGAGGGCAAGACCATCTTCCGCTTCGCCTACTACGATGCCTGGGTGACCCATTGTGGGAATTCCGATGAGTTTGTGCAGGCGGCGGTGGAGCGGCTGCGCAACCCTGTGGGTATGACCCGGGATACGTACGAGGTCTACGAGGGGATCTTCCGCCGCAAAGAGCAGCAGCTCTGTGCCCTTTGCGCCCGGCGCGGGGATTTGGAGGCGCTGGAGTTCTTGTTGGATAGCGGGCTTGTGGGCCTTGGGGCTGTTGAGGCCGCCCTGGAAGAGGCTACCTCCCAGCAAGATGCCCAGGCAACGGCCTGCCTGCTGGAAGCGAGCCATCGCCGGGGCCCGCTGAGGGGATTGGATTTGAGCATCTGATGGCGCGGATGAAGGACAACACACCCATCGCCGAAGGGGATGTGCTGCTGGCCCAGCGGGAGCGGCGCCGGGAGCGCGGGCTGGATGGCCCGGGCAGTCGGCCGGCTCAGCCGCTGCAGGATGGCGAGCGCATCAGCTTGGTGACCGAGGAGCGCATGGCGGCCCGTCGCACCAAGTTCGAGGCGGCCAAGCCCGTGGCTCTGGAGATTCTGAAAGAGGCTCGAGCGGCCTTGGCCGTGCGCTTCCGTTTTCTGGACGCTGCCCTGTGGCGCATGCCCTTGGTGCCGTGCTTCGACATCTTCGGCATAGCTAGCGACGGGCGCAGCCTACTGTTCGATCCCGTCTATGTGGTGGATCGCTTCAAGCTCTCATTCAATGAGGTGGTGCGCGATGTGATCCACTGTCTGTTCCATTGCATCTTCCGTCATCCGTTCATGCTGTATTCCGTGGTGCGCCAGCCGTGGGATGTGGCCTGCGACATCGCCATCGAGGCGCTGATCTTGGAGCTGGTGGGCGAGGATTTCCCGTCGAATATGGACCGCCGGGCAAGGGAGTCGCTCAAAGTGCTGCGAGCCCATGTGGACGGCGTGGTGACAGCCGAGCGGCTCTATTGGCTTTTCGGCAACGAGGGCAACAAGACCGATTTGAAGTCCTTGGCACCCATGTTCTTCCACGACTCCCACGGGCTTTGGTACGGCGATGACCAAGACGATGCGCGCAATCCCAACGGCCAGCCTGCGGAGGGCTCGGAGGTTGCATCGGGTGATGCGCCCCAACAGCGGCCGCCCCAGCATTCCCTGCAGACCGAAACGCTGGATGCGGTGGCGGATGGCCCGGTGGAGGTGCCGCTGCCTCAGGAGCAGGAGCAGGACCAGGATGCCTCCGAAGATGCAGCGTCGTTGGAGGATGCGGGCGAAGAGGGAGACGAGGCCGAGGGCGCGGAAGGCGCGGGAGAGGATGCCGGAGCCCAGCGCTCCGAGCACGAGGAAGGCCCTGCCTTCGATGAGCTCACCGAAGAGGAGCTCGCCCAGCAATGGGCAGACATCGCCGAGTCCATGCAGGTGGAGTTGGAGACGCATCTGGCCCGTCGTGGCGAGGGAGCGGGCAACCTGGTGGCGGCCCTCAAGGCCGTCAACCGCGATGTGGGGGACTACGCCGAGTTCCTCGCCCGGTTCGCCACGTTGCATGAGACCTTGCGCATCAACGACGACGAGTTCGACTACATCTATTACACCTACGGCCTGAACCGCTATGGCAATATGCCGCTCATCGAGCCTTTGGAATACAAGGAAGACCACAGGGTGCACGATTTCGTGATCGCCATCGACACCTCGGAGTCGTGCTCGGGCGAGGTGGTGCAGGCGTTCATGAACAAAACCTACAACATCTTGAAGGCATCCGAGAGCTTCCATGACCGGGTGAACATCCATATCGTGCAATGCGACGCCCAGGTGCAGGAGGACACGAAGATCACCTCGCTGGAGCATTTGGAGGATTACCTGCGTGATTTCCAGCTGAAGGGTTTCGGCGGGACAGACTTCCGGCCGGTGTTCGACTACGTGGATCTGCTCATAGAGAAAGGCGAGTTCGCCGACTTGCGGGGCCTGGTGTACTTCACCGACGGCGAAGGGGTGTATCCGCGGCGGCCGCCCGCCTACGACACCGTGTTCGCCTTCTTGGACGACGGTTATTCAGACCCGGAGGTTCCCAGTTGGGCGCTGAAGGTGCTTATCGATAAGGAGGGGCTATGGACATAGCGCATGCGAAACAGCAGGTGAAAGACACAGTGGAGGCTTACTTGGCCACCGATGAGTATGGGGAGGCGCTCATCCCCCGGGCTCAGCAGCGGCCGATCTTCTTGGTGGGCGCGCCGGGCATCGGGAAGACGGCCATCATGGCGCAGATCGCCGATGAGCTGGGGCTGGGGCTCGTATCCTACTCCATGACCCATCACACGCGCCAAAGCGCTTTGGGGCTGCCTTTCATCGTGGCGCGCGAATACGGCGGACAGGCCTACGATGCGTCGGAATACACCATGTCCGAGATCATCGCCAGCGTTTACGACTGCATGCGGGAAAGCGGCCGCGAGCGGGGAATACTTTTCCTTGACGAGATCAACTGCGTGTCCGAGACGCTCTATCCCTCCATGCTGCAATTCCTGCAATTCAAGACCTTCGGCCGTCATGAGGTACCCGAAGGCTGGGTGGTGGTCACGGCGGGCAACCCACCGGAGTACAACCGCTCCGTCCATGAGTTCGACGTGGTCACCCTCGACCGCGTGAAGCGCATCCCCGTGGAGCCGGATTTCGAAGCCTGGAAGGCCTATGCGCTGCAGAAGGGCGTGCATCCGGCAGTGCTCACGTTCCTGGAGGCCAAGCGAGACCGGTTCTATTCCATCGAGTCCACGCTGGATGGTAAGGCCTTCGTCACAGCTCGCGGCTGGGATGACCTCTCGGATATCATCCGCGTGTACGAGCGTTTGGGCAAACCGGTGGATGAGGGGCTTGTGGCCCACTACGTGCAAAACGAGAAGATCGCCGGCGAGTTCGCAGCCTACTACGCGCTGTTCGACAAATACAAGGACAGCTATCGCATTGAGGGCATCTTGGCTGGCGAGCATGACGAGGCGGTGCTGGAGCGCGCGCAAGCCGCCCCCTTCGACGAGCGCCTTTCGCTGCTGGGGCTGCTGTTGGATGCCCTGGATGGCGAGTTCCGAGCGGTGATGCATCGCACCGATGTAGCGCTGGCTGTGCGTGATGACCTGCGCCAGGTGAAAGAGGGCGCCCTTGCTGGCGCGGGGGCGGCCGACGTGCTGCCGCTGTTGCGGGAGCGTATCGCCCTGAAGGAGCAGGAGCGGGAGATGCAAGCGGTCTCCGGTGCCTCCTCGCGCAGCTCCCGGCGCGTCATGGACGACGAGCTCAAGTTGCTGCGTGGGTTGCTTGGCGGCCTGGAGGAGCGCGGCGCGCCTGCCCAGGATGTCAAGGCGCTGGAAGAGGCCTTCGCGGCTGCGGTGAACGTGGAGGAGGATGCGGAGGCTTTAGAGGCCAAGCTCGCGGCTGCCTTCACCTTCATCCAGAAGGCTTTCGGCGATCAGCAGGAGATGCTCGTCTTCGTGACCGAACTCACCCAGCGCACCCCTTCGGCACGGTTCATCGCGCAGTTCGGCAGCCCGTCTTATTACGAGCACAACCAGCCGATGATCCTTTCCGATAGCAATCGCCGCCTGCGCAACATGGTGGACGATTTGGACGAGATGTGGGAACTTTAGACGAGCGCGCCCGGGCGCGAAGAGAAAGGAGCCGCTATGGCGAAATACACGTTGACCTCCTATGAGCCGATCCAGATGGAGCTGCCTAAGCCCCAGGTGCCCGATAATTTGGTGGAATCCCAGATCGAGAAGCTCATGGAGCCGTTTTTGGAGTATCGGGAGGTGGCCGAGGACCGCGGCGTGCTGCCGGGGGATTTCCTGGTGGTGACCACTCGGGATGCGCGCATGGATGGCACGCCGGCGAAGAATTTCATCATGGAGCACTCCATCTACCACGTGGGGGCAGGGGAGATGCCCAAGGCTTTCGACGACGAGCTCCTTGGCGTGAAACCTGGCGAGACCAAGAACGTTTGCGCCAAGATAAAGCTGCCGCTTGTGAAGAACGGCGAGACGGCGGACCTCACCATGAGCGTGGAGGTGGAGAAGATCCTCTCGGCATCCATGCCGGAGCTCACCGACGAATTCGTGGTGGAGAATTTCGCCCCCGCCGTTGATGTGGAGGATTTCCGCAAGCGCGTGGCCGGGCAGTTCATGCTTAAGGATATGGCTAAGGATGACCCTCAATTCCCCGATTTGGTGTTGGGGCGTTTGGCGGAGCGATTGGTGGAGCAGCCTGATGAGGCGGACCGCCTGCCGGGGATGCCCGATGACGCGCTGAAGATCACCTGCGCGGTGGATGCGCTTGCCGACCACCTGGAGCTTGACCTGGACGAAGAGCAGATCATCGCCCAGATGCCCGGAGACGATGCAGAGCAGCGGGTGAAGATCTACGAGCAGCTCAAGGAGCAGGATAAGCTGGATGAGGCGCGAGTGTTCGCCCGGCGCGAGGCCGCCCTTTCCTGGCTCGTCAACAATTCCACGGTGCGCTATGCCTAAGGACGCCATGGTACCCGAGATGGATAGGGAGCCCGTACCGCTTGCGGGTTCTGTTGGGCCCGCAGGATCCACGGAGCCCGTACCGCCTGCGAGGGCTCCGCTTTCGGCCGAGCAGGTGGAACGCTACCTGCGCCGCATCGGCTGCACCTGCCCCACGGAGCCGTCGCTTGAGAACTTGCAGGCGCTTATGACCTGCCATTTGCGCAGCGTGCCCTACGAAACCGTGACGCTTCATCGCACCGGCGCGGTGCCATCGCTTGCTTTGGATGACCTCTTCGCCAAGATTGTGGAAGGGCAGGGCGGTGGCTATTGCTTCGAGCAGAATACGCTGTTCCAAGCGCTGTTGGAGTCTTTGGGTTATGAGGTGCGTCCGTGTTTTTGCCGGTCGACGGTCACGCCGGGCCGGGTGGACCCCATCAATCACCGGGGTGTGCTGGTCACGCTGGGCGGGGGTTGCTACCTGGCCGATGTAGGCTGGGGCGGCCCCATGGCTCAGGGTCCCTTGCTGTTGGAGCCGGGGATCCGCGAGGTGGCCGGGAAACGTTATGCTGTGGAGCGCATCTCCGATCACTGGATCAGCATCGATCGTTTCTCCACTAAGACCGATGATCAAGGCGATCCGCTACGCGTAGGTGTCATGGAGCTTTGTTTGGCCGAGGTGCGTGACGAGGACTTCGATGCCCTCAACCGCGAGTTCTCTTCCCCAGGTTCGGAATTCCGCGACACGGCTATGGCCAACATCTCGCGTGAAGGCGGCTATGCGTCGCTGACAGACCTTGAGTTCACGGTTTCGGAAGATGGTCAGAAAACGGTGCGGAAGCTTGATCCGGAGGAAATTCCCGGTATCTTGAAGGGTTATTTCGGGCTCTAGGTTACGGCGATCTGCCGATCGCCGTAACTCACCCCGCGCATAAACTTCCCGGTGCACCTTCATATGCCCCTTGTTTTGCACACTGCGCGTACCGAAGTACGCTTGGTGCAAAGGCGGGGCATCTGAAGGCACCCCGG
>CAZKKN010000049.1:0-12490 GCA_964553375.1 uncultured Eggerthellaceae bacterium
GACCATGCCATCATCCCCGTCCCCTGACATAAAACCCCGTCCCCGGACATAACCCATCCGGAAGCAATGCGGCTTGTCTTCACGAGTCTCCTCGAGTATAGTGAAGCGCCTCTGTGCGTGGAATCATCCCCATGGCAAACCGTTGGGGAGACAAAGGGGTAAAGATGGATATCAACGCTTGGATGAACAGCCTTATCGAACGATTGAAACTCAAGTTTGATGAGAGGCTCGTACTCGTCGGCCTACAAGGAAGCCGGGCGCGTGGCGAACAACGCAAGGGCAGCGACATCGATGTCGTGGTCGTTATAGAAGGCTTAGACGCCAATGACCTTGCTTCGTATCGCAGCATCATCCAGCAGATGCCGCATGCAGAGCTTGCGTGCGGGTTTATCGGGTCGCCTGATGTGCTCGCAGCTTGGCCGCGACATGATGTGTTCAACCTGGTGAACGACACCGACGTCAGATACGGCTCATTCGATTTCATGGACACGGAGTTTACCGCCAAGGACGCGAAGCTTGCAGCTGACGCATGCGCATCGGAGATTTATCACGCGCTTTGCCATACAGCAGTGTTTGAGCCGGAGGCGCTCCCAGACGTATTGCAGGGTTGCTTGAAATCGGTGTTCTTCGGGATTCGTGCGAAGCATTTCGCCCAGACAGGCGATTTCGTGAACAGCCGAGCGCAGATGTTGGAGCTTGCAGCCGGCGATGAGAAGGAGCTCTTACAAGCCTATGACGAAGACACACCGATAGACAGCGAAGAGCTCGCGAGCAGGCTGCTTAGATGGGCCAGCGCCGAATTGGCGTGATTATGTCAGGGGACGGGGATGATGGCATGATCCGAAAGGATCATGCCATCATCCCCGTCCCCTGACATGGCCCACACACAAATAAGCTGAGACCCTTATACTGGTGACATGGATGTTTACGACTTCGATGGAACTCTCTACAACGGTGACTCCACCGCCGATTTCTTGCGCTTCTGCACAGCACGCCACCCGCGCATCCTGCTCACGCTTCCTCGGACCGCTCTAGCCGCTTTTGAATGCCTGGGGCTGAAGTGGATCAGCAAAACGGAATTCAAGGAGATGCTCTACCATTTCCTCCCGCTCGTACCCGATATAGAGTGTGAGGTGGAGCGCTTTTGGGATGCCAATGAAGCGAAGATAACCGGCCCCTGCCACCCGAAGCCGGGCGACTTGGTGATCTCTGCGAGCCCAGAATTCTTGTTGAAACCCATGTGCGACAAGCGCGGACTGCAGCTGATGGCTTCACCGGTCGATCCACACACGGGCCGCACTTTGGGCCCCAATTGCTCCGACGAAGAAAAAGTGCGCCGTTTCCGCGAAGCCTTCCCCAACACCCCCGTGACGCGCTTTTTCAGCGACTCCCATAATGACGACCCCATGGCTGCATTAGCCCAAGAGGCTTTCATGGTAAAAGGCGGAGCCCTTCATCCCTGGAGTGCGTCGCAAGCCTAAATCCGGCCACGGATTAAGCGGCTGTGGTCAAAAATTCCAGTTATTCGCGTTTTTTTCTGCCCGAAACGGCGAAAAATGCGTGAATCGAGGGTGCTCGAAGCAAGGCATCTTCTCTGACCTGGGAAAATGCTGAACGCAATTTTCATGCGAGTTGGGAAAAACGCGAATAACTGGAATTTTTGACCACAGCATCGTTTAAGGGGTGCCGAGGAGGGCCGTTTCGGCCACCAAGCGGATGCGATTCTCGCGATTGAGGGCCGAGGCCTCGGGGTCGTAGTCAATCACCGTTATGGACAGGGAGGGGAACAGCTCCTCCAGCTGATGGCGCATGCCGCGCCCATGCACGTGAGCCTTGACGCAGCCGAAGCTCTGCAGGTAGATTACGTGGCTCACGCCCAAGCGGGCGAACTCCTCCAGCTGATCCAGGTAGCTCACGTCCTCAACGTGGAGCGCATCCGGATCGGGCAGAACCGCCCGACATCCGAAGTCCTCGATCAGCTGCACGATATTGTCGTTCATGAAGGGATCGAACACCAGCAACGGATTGCCCACGATGCCGATGAGCGGGCGATCGTCCGAAGGCCTATCAAGATTGAAAGAGGAGGGCTCTCCGACCCCTGCCTCTAGCGGGCTTTCCCAACGGAACTCGGGAACGAAACCGCAGGCGCGCTCAACGATGCGCGCAACGGCTTCATTCAAGCAATCCTTGCAGACTTCCGGCACGACGAAAGCGGAGATGGATGGGTCTTCTCGTAGCAGGCGAATGGCGCGCGCCGCCAGCACATCCGCGGTGAAGCAAGCATCTTTCACAGTGGATGAGCGTGCAACGGCCAAATCCCTCTCATCCAAAGGCTTTGCCAGCAGGTTCACAACCGGTCCGGACTTCCCAACCGGCGCAACGCCCTGCTCTGCACCGCCCCTCCCCGCACGGTCCCGTCGCGCATCGTCGGGCAGCTCTTTCAGGGAGCTCGCTTTGCGAAGCTCGATGGACTCGGCCAGGGTGCGCAGGCGGATGCGGATATGCGCCGTTTCCACCATCTCATCGATCTTCAGCACCGTGAAGGGTCGGCTGTGCTGCCGCAGCAGGCTGCGCACCTCCTCCAGCGACATGGCATCGTAGCCACAACCGAACGATTGCAGGCACACAAGATCTATCTGCGGGTTGTCCAAGACGAAACGCGCAGCCTTCAGAAGATGCTTGGCAGGCTTCCATACCGCGGCACCGGGCACCTCGGGCGGTGCCGGCGTGAAATGAGGGGCTAACCCCTCCATGCCGAGCACAACGAAACCCAAAGACGAAAGCATCTCATCGATATCATGCATGACCAGCGGATCGCTATGGTAGGGGCGCCCTGCCAGCAAGATCCCATGAGCCCCAGGATTGGCAGCAAGGAAGTCCAGGGCCTCTTCGGTTTGGGTCTCCAGGGTGCGTTGGAAGACCTGCTGGGCTTCCAGGCCGGCGCTCAGAGCCGCAGTGAGCGAATCCTCCGTTAATGGATGGCCTGAAGATTCGCAAAGCGGCGCCAAAGCCTCCATAAGCGCCGCGAAATCGGCGTCATTTCTAGCAATGACCTGGGGCTTTGATGAAGAGAGACGCGGCAACGCAAGAGGCATCTCGCCTTCGCGCATCCAAGAGATGCTATCCTTCATCGCTAAGGGATACTCGCAGCTCACCGCGCAGTGATTCCCCCGCTGCACCGCAGGGAACAAAAGCGCCTGAGCGCCGGAATCCCGCAACGCGAAAGCCTTGGCGTGTGCGAGTTTAGCCGGGAAGCAAAGGCTCTCAGAAGGGACGCTTTCCCAGGCCTGGGCCCACAGGGAAGGGGATGTTCGGCGCACAGGAAGCAGCACGTCGAAACCGAGGGACTCCAAAAGCCCATACCAGAAAGGCGCATACGGGTAACCTTCCAGGCTGTCTATCACGCCGATGCGCATCCTTTGCGAAGGGGCAGCCGCACCGGTGGATGCGACGACACCGGAGAGCTCCGCGGCGTCGGAGGGCGCACTTGCCGCCAGCAGCTCCTGCTCGCGCTTGATGAGATTCGGCAACGGCCCTGGGGGCGAGTCGGCAAGGCGAAAGCCGCCTAAGGCAGGTGAGGCGCCCTCGAGTCGCTGGCCTTTTTCGCAACGGTTGCCGGTGACCAGCTTGCGGTCGCCGCCGAAATCGAGCACCGAGAGCAAGCAACGGTTCTCACAGCCGCCGCAAGGAACGGTGCGCCGGTCATGACGCAATCCTTGCAAGGTTTCGCGGTCGATCAGACCGCTGACCCCTTTGGCACCGCCGGCCTCCCAGCGGTCGCGCGCCACCAGAGCCGCCCCTATCGCGCCCATAAGATGCGCCCGGTCAGAGCGCAGCGCCTGAACGCCGCACACCAGCTCGAACGCCCGCAGCACCGCATCAGAGCAAAACGTGCCGCCCTGCACCACCACCTTATCTCCCAGATTTCCCAGGCGTTCCTTTCCGATGATGCGATAGAGCGCGTTATAAATCACTGAATAGGCGACCCCTGCAGCTATGTCTGCCCGTGTAACGCCCACTTTCTGAGCATGCTTCACCCGCGACGCCATAAAGACCGTGCACCGGGTTCCCAGGTCAACCGGGCTTTTTGCTTCCAGGGCCTCCTCGGCGAACGTGTAAGGCGTGGTGCGCAGGCTATGGGCTGTTCCCTCAATGAACGCGCCGCACCCGCTGGAGCAAGCCTCGTTCAGAACGGCATCACCGATCAGGTCGCCATCGAGCCAAAGCGCCTTTATATCCTGGCCTCCGATGTCCAAAACGAACGTGGCACCAGGGCGAACCTGTCGAGCAGCCCTGGCATGGGCAACCGTCTCCACCACGCTGGAATCTGCATTGAAGGCCGTCGTCAGCATAGCCTCGCCGTAACCGGTGGCCGCGACGTGGGCGATGTAGGGTTTCTCGCACCCGGGAGAAGACACCTGGGGAAGCTCGCTATACAGCTGACCGAGCATCTCCTGCAGAGTCTCCACGGTCTCACCCCGGGACGGGCGATAGGCGTTGTGCAGCAAGCGCCCTTCCTGGTCCAACACCGCAAGCTTCACGGTGGTCGAACCGCAATCGATCCCCAAGAACAATGGGCCGTGCGAATCGAAAAGCCGTCCGGTAGGATAGGCCTCCTGGCCATGATGCGCGCGAAATGCCGCCAGCTCCTCCTCCGAGGAGAAAAGCGGCGCCAACCGCTCCAAGCTGCTATCGTCCAAAGTGCAGGCAGGGTCCGCCAGCAAATCCTCCAGGGCGCTGAGCTGGATGGGCGCACCTAGCTCCCCTTTTCCCTCGGCGGCGAATACAGCACCCATGGCTGGGAACAAATGGGCATCCGGGGGCTTGATGGCGTCATCGCGATTGAGGCCCAAAGCCCTTCTGAAGCCCTCCACCAGGGCGGGGATGTATTCGCAAGGGCCGCCGAGAAACACCACCTTGCCGCGGATAGGACGCCCGCATGCCAAACCGCCGAGAACCTGGCGCACTACCGCATCCAGTGCGCTTGCGGCGATATCCGCCTTCGAAGCACCCGCGTTCAGCAAAGGGCGCACGTCGGTCTGCGCGAACACCGCGCAGCGGCTCGCAATGGGATAGATCCGGCGCGCCCCCATGGCCACGGTGCTGATATCCTTGGTGCGCAAGCCCAGCATGAAGGCGATGGTATCGATGAAACCACCCGTGCCGCCTGCACAGGTGGCGTTCATGCGCTGCTCCATGCCACCGGTGAGATACACCACCTTCGCGTCTTCGCCGCCCAACTCCACGATGGCATCGGCCTGGGGAATCTTGCGCTGGACGGCATGGGTGGTGGCCACGACTTCTTGCACGTAGGGAGCGCCGATGAGCGGCACCACATTGATTCCGGCCGACCCCGTAACCGCAGGGGTCACTGCAAGGTCGCCGCGCATCCATTTTATGTCGTGGATGACCTGATGAAGCGTCTCACGAATGTTGGATCCATGGCGCTTGTACAGGGAATAGACGATGTTGTCTTGCGCATCCAAGATAACGGCCTTGATGGTCTTCGACCCCGCATCGATCCCCAGTCTGTAGACCGGCTGGGCAAGCGAATCCAAGTCAAGGGCTTCTGTCATCCAGACTGCTTTCCTTTCGATGGCCTTATGGACCTTTTCCTTTATCCTTGGATGACTCTAACATATTGCGAAACAGGTATCTCAGCCTTGAAGGAAAGAGCGCAAATGCGTCAAGGGCCCGTTCTTTTCCTCTCCTTGACCAGAAGATCCGAAAAGAACCGAGCGCATTCTTCCGGACGATAGACCAGGGGTTCGGCCGAGGGTGGAGGGAAGGCTGCGAAGCTTCTTTCCTCTCCTTGACCAGAAGATCCGAAAAGAACCGAGCGCATTCTCCCGGACGATAGACCAGAGGTTCGGCCGAGGGTGGAGGGAAGGCTGCGAAGCTTCTGACCGTAACCCTCGGCCGAACCCCCAACCGCTAATACCGCGAATCGAATATGCGCTTGGTTTTCTTTTCGGATCTGGGCAGCTCCCCCATGGGCACACCCTTCGCATCGGGCGTGCATCCCAGCTTCGCCTTGAAGATGGTGGCCAGTTCCTCTTCGCACCGAGCCTTCTCCTCCCCTTCAAGAGGCGTCTCGAAGAGAACGGTGAGGATATCCTTGCCGCTGATATTCTCTATCATGACCTGGTATTCGCTGCTAGTGCCATCGGTGATCTTGATCACTTCCTCCACCTGAGCGGGGAACATATTGCAGCCCTTCACCTTGAACATATCGTCGGTGCGCCCCACCAGCGTATCGATGCGCGGATGATGGGACCCGCATGCGCACTCGCCGGGCATGATGCGCGTGAGGTCGTGGGTGCGGTAACGGATCAGCGGCGCGCCTTCCTTCTGCAGCGTGGTGAGCACCAACTCCCCCACTTCGCCGTCGGGCAGGGGTTCGCCCGTATCGGGATCCACCACCTCGATGTATACGTAGTCGTCCCAAATATGCATTCCGGCGTGCTCGTCACACGAGATGCCGATGCCCGGACCATAGATCTCGGTGAGGCCGTAGATGTCATAGATCTGGATGCCCAACTCGTTTTGGATGCGATTGCGCATCTTCTCTCCCCAGCGCTCAGAGCCGATTACGCCCTTACGCAACTTCAGCTTGTCCCGGATGCCCCGACGCTCGATTTCCTCCGCCAGCAGCAACGCATAAGAGGAAGTGGCGCCAAGCACCGTAGAGCCCAGGTCCTCCATCATCTTCAGCTGCTTGTCGGTGTTGCCGGGGCCCATGGGGATGGCCATGGCGCCCAGGCGCTCGGCCCCCAACTGAAAGCCGATGCCGGCGGTCCAAAGCCCGTATCCTGGCGTGATATGAATGCGGTCCTCGCTGGTCACGCCTGCCATTTCATAGCAGCGGGCAAACTGGATGGCCCAATCGTCCACGTCTTTCTGCGTATAGGGGATGATAACCGGCGTGCCAGTGGTGCCGCTTGAGCTGTGAATGCGCACCACATCCTTATCGGGCACCGCCTGAAGTCCCAGCGGATAAGCGGCCCGCAGGTCGTCTTTCTCGCTGAATGGCAGCTTTTCGAAATCCGCCTGGCTGCGCACATCGGTGATGTCTATGTCTGCGAATTTCTGCCCGTAGAATGGCGAGCGCTCTTTCAGCGTCGCGAATTGCGCGGTGATCGCATCAAGTTGTTCAGGGGTCATTTCCATAGGTGATCCTCCGGTCGGTCCGTTCCTCGCTTCCATGATAGCGCAGTTATGATAGCGCGGTTCAGCGAAACATTCCTGATTCCCATGGTTGCATCGAAATCAATAATACCGTATTATCGGCTAAAGAAAGGAGAGCTATGCCAACATCGGTGAAAACGAAAGGCGGCGCTAACGCCTATGCCATGTTGACGGCGCGCGTCCCCAAAGGCATGAAGGAACGCGGCGACGCGCTTCTGCGCTCCATGGGCTCAACCCCAACTAAGCTAGTAAACGCTGCCTATGCATTCTTGTTGGAGCATGGCAAGCTCCCCGGCGCTGAAGAGAGCCAAGCCTTGGCGCCAGGTCCGCGGACGCTGAATAGCCAACAAGCCCAGCGATTAGGCCAGATCATGGAAGCATTGGCTGTGGATGGTGAACGCCTGCCGGACAAACCCTACGCACAGCTGAAGGAAGAAGCGATGCGCGAGCGGTTCCCTGAATACTTCGATATGGAAGTGGGCCGTTCATGAGGCTGTTCCTAGATACCAACGTATTAATTGACCTTTTTGGCCACCGCAATGGATTCTATGACGATGCGCTTAAGCTGGTGGGATCCTCTATCCTGGGAGATACAACTCTTTGGGCATCGGCGGAATCCTTCACTGATATCTTCTATGTACTCACAAAATGCCATGCCGATCCAAGCTCCTTGCAAAAGGCGTTTTTGACCAGCCTGGATTTCTTGAATGTCTGCGCTATCGATCAAGACGACATAGCTATTGCAGCCAGCCAGGGCTGGCCCGATTTTGAAGATTGCCTCATCGCCCTATGCGCTACCAAAGTTGAGGCCGAATACATCATCACACGCGATCGAACCGGGTTTGCTCAATCAGCCATCCCCGCTCTCACCCCCAACGGCTTTTTCCAGCACCTTCAGGAAGCCTGTTCCATCACCTACGACTTCCAACCCTTCCTTTAGAGCCTCCGCAAGTCAGTGTTTTAGCCCGTTTTCCTGATAGCCGAGCTCGCAGGCGCCCCAAAGGCGCAGCCGCATCCGTAAAAAGCCGTGAGGTGCGTGCAGAGGTGCCGAGAGTCGACCGACGCGTACCAAGGTACGCGAGGGAGACTCGCAGGCGCCTCCGCACGCGCATCACGGCTTTTTAAGAGAGGGTGAGGTCGATGGCGCGCAAGTTCATATCCACGAACGCCGGTTTCACGCACACTTCCACGGCTCCATAGAGGTCGTCTATGGTGATGGGGAGGAAATTGATGGCGATGGCGCTTGCCAACAACACGGTGTTCAGCACCTTGCGATTGCCGAAGCGTTTGAGGATGGCGGCATCGGGCACGATGACGAGCCGCTCGGGGGCATCGGCGAAGGCGTCGGCTAGGGCTGCGATGGCCTGAGCGCCGCGATAAGGCTCCTTCCCCAAAGCGGTACTGACCGCAGGGATGCCGGAGGTGGCTGTCACAAGCACGCCATGAGGTGCCAGATAGGGCAGCATCCGCGCACCTTCCGCTGGCTCGAAGGCGATGATCATGTCGGCACCGCCTTTGGTGATGAGCGGGGAATATACCTCTTCTCCGGCGTTTCCGATGCGCACATGGGACACCACGGAACCGCCGCGCTGGGCCATCCCGATAGTCTCAGCCGTACGCACATGCCAACCCTTGTCCTGCGCCGCTTGAGCGAGGATCTTCGAAGCGAGCACCGTGCCTTGGCCGCCCACGCCGGCGAGCATCACATTAATCATCGCCATCCTCCTCATCGAAGGCGCTATAGGAGAAGAGATTGGGAGGCTCGGAATCGTCATCGATGTCCGCCCAAGCCTGGGCTTCGTCCATGGCATCGGCGAGGTCGATATCTTCCTCGGCATCAAGCAGCTCGGCTGGATTCGCCGCATGGGCCGCGGCCCGACGCCCTTCTTGGCGCAACTCTTCGGCATCATCTACCTCAACTTGCGCGATGACATGCGCCTCTTCGGAAGCAGGAGCACCACTTGCATAAGCTTGCGCCCGGGCTTGCTCCTCGCTGACCGAATCTTGTGACAAGGCATCCAAAGACACAAGGTCATCATCCGGCTCCGGCTCAATGGCCTCCTCATGCACTTCAGCTACTTCAGCTGCAAATCCTGCTTGCTCCATCCGCTCGGCCCGGTCCATCACGACTGGAGGCGCTTCCTCAACGGGGGTAGCCGCGGGCCGATGGGTGGCATAGCGCCCGGTGATGGGCCGGTTGCGCGGTGTCTCCTCAGCCACAGCCTCGGTCTCAGCCTCTTCAACGCGCGAGTCGTCAACGGAATCCGGAGTCTCTATGAGCTCGGCGTCCACTTCCTCGATGTATTCCATCCCCTCATCGGTGCTCGCGGAATCCTGAAGCTCCTCGGTTCCCCGCTTCTGCCCACGAGCGGGTATGGGCTCCGCTTTCAAAGTGCGAAGATCGGGGTCAGTGTAGTGGCGCGGTGCATGGGCGCCGCTTTTCGCCTTGGACGCCGCCCGAGCATTCACCACCACGTCGGCCAGAAGCCCTGGCTCGCGTTCGGCAGCGCGCTCCTGATCGGCCAGCGCCTCCTCCACGGTTTGGCGCCCTGCAACGAAAGGCGGGATGCCGCGATAGACGGAGGAATCGAAATGGATGGCGTGGAACGGGCACACCTGGGTGCACAGACCGCAGCCGGTGCATAGCGAAGTATCGATCGTCGCCTGACCACGGCCTCGGCTGCGCGGCCCTGCGATGGCGTTATTGAAGCTGATGGCGGGACATCCGATGCCCGTGATGCAGCGCTTGCACCCGGTGCATATCTCCTGATTGATGATGACCGGGGGTTTCGGCTTCACGATCTGGATGCAGGGCCCTTCGAAAATGACGGCGGACGGCCCGGGATGATCGAGCGCCTTGCGCACAGCTGCAACGGAGGTATCGCGATCGAAGGCGTTGGTGCGCTCAACTAGATCGAAGTTGTTCGCCCGCAATACGGCCTCGATGGAGATGGGCTTCCGGTCGTGGCCCATAAGGGTCTGGCCGGTCCCCGGGTGTGGCTGATCGCCGGTCATTGCCGTTGTGGAGTTATCCAGCACCATCACGGTTATGTCATGGCCGTTATAGGCTGCGCTTGCAATCCCCGGCATGCCGCTGGCGAAGAATGTGGAATCGCCCACATAGGCGATGGCTTTCTTGGTGGGGTCGGCCACCGCGATGCCTTGGGCCATGGTGATGCCACCACCCATGCAAAGACAGGTGTCGATGGCATCGAGCGGATGCGCGTTGCCCAAGGTGTAGCAGCCTATATCGCCGCACATCACCGCTTCGTCATCGCCGAGCGCCTGTTTCACGGCATAGAAGGCTCCCCGATGAGGGCAGCCGGCGCAAAGCACGGGCGGGCGATTCGGCAACTCGGCTTCTTTGCGGGCACTCAAGCGGATGGACTGGGCATCGAATTCCGATGTGCCCCGGAAACGGTACAGCGAAAGACGTCCGGTCAAACCGAGGAAGCGCTCGATGCGCGCCAGGATATCGTCCACGTCGTTCTCGCCGCGGTCTCGCGCTTCGCCCGTGCGCTTCCCATGGATGTTGAACGCGCCATGAGTGCGGCCGGAAAACATTGCAAGCTGGTCCTCGAGCACGCAATCCAGCTCTTCCAGCACCAGCACGTCAGCCAGGCCGGTGACGAACGCGGAAATCGCTCGCTCCGGGAACGGATAGGGAGTGCCGATCTGCATGAACCGATAGGCCGGCACGCCGATGCCAGCTTGCCGTGCCCGCTCGTTTATCATGCGCAGCGCCTCGCGCACATAGGCCGCGGTGATGCCCCCTGTCAGGATGCCGAAGGTGGGTTCACCTGTGAAGCTCTCCCCCGCTTCGTCCATAACGTTGAACGCCGAATAGGGCAGCTCGCTGGAAAAGACGTTGGCGATTTCGGGCAGACGGTCATTGATCTCGCCGTGGGCTTCGTAGGAGCGCTGAGGGAAGATGATCCAGCGCGCCGGGTCGTAGTCAAACCCGCCATCGAGCACCGGCAGGGCTTGGGTCTCCTCCTGAACGTCGAAAAACGCCGATGCGTGGTCCACGCGAGTCGTAGGCCGCACGATGACCGGCGTGCCGAAGCGCTCCGAGAGGTCGAAGGCGGCCTTCACCATGTCGAAGGCCTGCTCGGGGGTGGACGGATCGAGCACGGGCACTTTCGCGAACGAGGCGAAGCGGCGCGTATCCTGCTCCGTTTGAGACGAGATGGGGCCCGGGTCATCGGCCACGATGAGCACCAGACCGCCGCGCACCCCCACGTAATTCAAGCTCATGAGGGCATCGCTTGCCACGTTGAGTCCCATTTGCTTGCACGTGAAAAGCCCGCGAGCGCCCGCGAGGGATGCCCCGAAGAGCATCTCGAGCGCCGCCTTCTCGTTGACGGACCATTCAACATACACGCCGTGGGCAGCTCCGCGGCTCACCTGGCGAGCAACGGTCTCTACGATTTCCGATGATGGGGTACCCGGATAACCGGCCACAACGCCCACACCGGCCTCCAGGGCCGCATGGGCGATGGCTTCGTTTCCCATCAGGAGTCTCTTTGTCATATATCCCTGCTCTAACGCCAGTTGGTAAAGGTTGGTCTATAGCCTTCCATTGTAGCGTATCTACCGAGGTAGAACTTGGTTTGTCCTGAGGTTATGAGTGAGCGCTATGGCTCGATTCGGAAGTGGGCGCTACGATTCGGCCATGGAGCGCTTGAAGTCCGCAACGCGCTGGTAGCAATCCTCGCTGCCGGTGCCGAGCATCTGCACGGCTAAGATAGCGGCATTCTTCGCACCGTTGATGGCTACGCAGGCCACAGGCACACCGCTGGGCATCTGCACCATGGAAAGCAGCGAATCCAAGCCGCCCAAATCACTCGTCTTCATAGGCACGCAGATGACGGGGCATGCGGTGTAGGCCGCCACCACGCCGCCCAGATGCGCTGCCTTGCCCGCTGCAGCGATGATCACCTTGATGCCCCGCTCGTGGGCACTTTCCGCCCAAGCATGCACCTCGTTGGGCTTGCGGTGGGCGCTTGCCACCTTCACCACATAGGGAATGCCGAATTCATCGAGCTGCGCCATGCACGGCTCCATGGTGGGCATATCCGAAGTCGACCCCATAATGATGCCCACAACAGGCGTTTCATCAGCCATGATTCCTCCTTGAGAGCGATTGCTGCTTTGGAACGGGAGATTGCACTCGCTATTCTACCAGCAATGGGACCTGCGCGACCAAGCTGGATCGGCGACAAAGGAAAGCGGGATGGCGTTAGCATGTCAGGGGACGGGGATGTTTTATGTCAGGGGACGGGGATGATGGCATGATCCC
>CAZKKN010000050.1:0-12253 GCA_964553375.1 uncultured Eggerthellaceae bacterium
AAGAAGACCGCCATGAGCGCTTATGACCGCACCCGCCGCGACGGGCTCATCGCCATCAACCTGAAAGATGGCGACTCGCTCATCGCCGTGAAGCGCGTGGCGCCGGGCGACCGCATCATCATGGCATCCAGTGCCGGCAAGGCCATCAAGTGGGACGAATCCGAAGCCCGGGCCATGGGCCGCGGCACCACCGGCGTGCGCGGCATCACCCTGCCAGCCGGGGCGCGCTGCCTGGGGCTTGAGGTTTGCAAGGAGGGTGCGTGCACCGAGCTCTTCGTCATTACCGAGAAGGGCTATGGCAAGCGCACCGACGTGGCCGAGTACCCTGTCCATCACCGCGGTGGCCAGGGCGTGTTCACCATCAATATGACCGACAAGAAGGGCCACCTGGCCGATGTGAAGGTCGTGCGCGAAGAAGACGAGATGATGATCATGTCCGAGGCCGGTGTGGTGGTGCGCACTGGGGTGAAGGGCGTATCCAAGCAGGGCCGTGCCACCCAGGGCGTCCATGTGATGAAGGTGGCCGATGAGGACCGCGTGACCGCCGTGGCCATCTCCCAGACCAAGGCCAAGAAGGTTAAGGGCGGGGCCGAAGCCGAAGAGGATATCGACATCGACAGCGAAACCGATGCTGTGGCCGATGTTGAAGTGGCAGCCCCGGCGGAAGGCGAGATGTCGGCTGAGGTAGAAGAGGCAGCCGAGTAGCTAGCGTTTGCGAGCATTCGCTTCAGGAAAAAGCCCCGGGTCCGAACGCATAATGCCGGACCCGGGGCTTTCTTCATGCGAGGGTTTTCAAAAGCTCCCAAGCTTTGCGCTTGCCAGACTCTTCGGTGATAAGCGCTTCCAGGTCGCGAAACGCCACCGATGGGCGACCGAAAACGCGGATCGCCGCATCTTCGGCATAGGTCGTGCGATATGCCTCGGCCAGCCGCTGGGTGGTGGCGCTGTCGCAGGCTACCACATGGAGCGGGTCCAAACCTTCCACCAGCAAGAAGAGCGCTTGGGCATCTATCGACGGTGCCAGCACCCCAAAAGTGCAGGGGTCATCGCTATAGCCCAAGGTCTGAAACGACTTCTCCAATGCGTCGCGCACAGGCTCTTCGGCCATCCGCTCACCCAGCACCAGCAACGGGCGGCTGGCGCTTCCTTCCAGATAATCCTGGAAGAGCGAGAAAGTCTCTTCCATCTGCACGCTATAGGGGTCTTTGCCAGCCATTGGGCAACGTTCTCCTTGCCAAACGGGTTTTTCGCACGTATAACGTATATGTTACCAAACGCCGGAAAAATATTACCGCGAAGGAAGAGGCGACTATGTGCACCAATGGCATCAACACCGGGCAGTTCGATCAGATGCTCGATCAAATAGACGATCACATCAAACTCGAGCGCCGTTGGGTTCACACGCTTGCCCACAATGCCGCCGACAGCGGTTTCGCTGCGACCGGTGAGCTGCTTCATAAGGCCCAGGCTGCACTCGATGAAGTGCGCGCGCTTCTGGCAGATGCGAAAGATACGCTGGAAGACGATGCGGAAAACGCGAGCGGCGTGTCGGTGAACCTGGTTTAAGCCCCTATGGCCATCAAGATCAAACACGGAGCGCCGCTGGAGCATGCTCCCGCCACATCTCAGGAATCCGCGGCTGGCGGCAGCGCCCTCACGCGCTTTTCCGTGGCCATGCCCGAAGAGCTGCTCATGCGCTTCGATGAACTGGTGGCGCGTCGCGGCGTGGCGAAGAATCGCAGCGAGCTCATCCGCGACCTGGTGCGCGAGGCGCTCATTCAGGAAGAATCCGGCCAGCCCGGAACCGAGGTCATGGGTACTCTCACCATCGTCTATGGCCACCACGCCGGTGATGTGCAGGAAACGCTTCATCGCATCCAACACGCTCATTTCGGGATCATCGTGTCCACCACTCACGTGCATCTGGATGAGCACAATTGCCTGGAGGTCATCATCCTGCGCGGCGAAACCACCGAGGTGCGCGCCATCGCCGACCAGATCTTGGGCACCAAAGGCGTGAAAAACGGCGACTTGGTGGTGACGACCACCGGCCAGATGATCTAGCCCATGGCCGCGTCGTCCCAAGCTGGTCCTGCAAGCCCGCCCCAAAAGCGCTGGCCCCAGTGGCTCGCGCGCGGGGCCTTCGGCTTGGTCTTTTGCTGGAACGTCCTCTGCGCTCTGCAGTTCGTTATGGACCCTGCAAGTTACATGGGGGCATATCAGCTTTCCGGCGAGGAAGGAGCGGTGGCCCTGCGCGGGTTGGGCGTTGCCTTCCTCATGTGGAATGCCACCTATCCCGCTTTCATCGTTGCACCCCGGCGCTTCCCGGTGCTAGGGGTGGTCATCTTAGTCCAACAGGGCATCGGTCTGGTGGGAGAGATTGCCATTTTCGCTACACTTCCCTCAAGCGGCTTCGGCCTTCTGGCAGCGAGCATCTTGCGGTTCGTGGCGTTCGATGCCGCAGGGCTGGGGCTCATGGTCGCCGCCCTTCTCATCCTCTGGAAAACCCGTAAGTAGGAGATTTCGCGTCACAGCCCTCATGAGGCAAAACAGCAAATAACATCCCTTTATCCTGTCATAATGTGTTCATTTGCTGTTCAATCTATAAATCTACACATCTTCACACTTCAATAAACGCCCAGGTCAGATTGGGAAAAAGATGGAGTTTTTGAGATATTCATCAAAATGAAACGAAACGTAGAAAATCTAATCTGACAGGGAAGTTCTTCCTCTATATAGTTAGCAACGTCATTTTCAACGTGCAACCTATGGTTCGGCAACGATTAGGAAACGTTGCCGGGGGGTTTGCAAAAGGGGAGAAAAGGTTGGTGGTTTCAATGAGGCGGATGGAGAGATTCATCGAGGCCCGCAGCACCAAGGAGGGAAAGATCATCTCGATCTTGCTCGCCTTCCTGCTTGCGTTCACCATGATGAACATTTCTGTGTTCGCGCCCCAGGCGTATGCCGCGGGCGAAAAAGGGTTTGCTCCCGGTTCCGTGAGCGACATCCAAGATGCCGTGAGCGAAGGCGGGAGTGCCGGCGATTATGAAAGCGGCAGCGTCGGCGGCTCTGACGAATCGGACGCAGAGAACTCCGGAAACGACACTGAAACCACCAACCCGGACTCCTCTGACCCCGACTTCCAGAAGATCACCGATTTCACGCCTATTGAGTTCGAGTCCAATGTTGTGAACAATGGTTCAGTCAATGTGGTTATTGGAGAGCCTTATTGCCCCAGCTCTTCTTTCCAGCCGGCGGTTGATCTCGATGCAACCCAGGAATGGGTCATAAAGGATGAGTCCATCGCCACCATTGAGGTTGACGAGAATAATCCGGATTACCCTTTTATTCACGGTAAAACAGAGGGCACGACCGTCCTGACGCATATACTCTGCGCCAACGCTACGGCCAAGCCCCAGACGGAAAGCTGGATCATCGTGGTCTCCGAGACCCAGCTGCCCGATTCTACACTTATATATATGGATGGCGACACCGTGCTGGGCACCACGAACTATTTCGAAGGCCAGCAGGTTCGCCTGGATCAAGAGGCTCCCGTTGCTCCCAACGAGAACTACTCGTTCGCCGGATGGAGCCAGAACCCGGATGGTACGGGTGAGCTTTTCCAGCCGAACCAGGTTATCCAGATGGTACCCGGCGGCGTTACGCTCTATGCGGTTTGGGCCGTTCCCAGCAATTGCACCATCACGGAGAACTACCTGGATGCGACGACCGGTGAGCCCATCATGGAGTCCCGAACTTATGGTTCCTTTAACCTGGGCAGCACCGTTTCCGTGGAGCCCGCTGCTATCCCCGGCTATGCCTGCGTAGCCATCAATGACACCAACCTGAGCGACGCGGTGACTTCCGTGGATGTCGCAATCACCACGGCCCCCTTCAATGACGGCACCAATTACGTGAACATGTACTACACCGCCATCGACTCCCCTTACACCGTTGAGTACTATCAGCAGAATCTGGGCGACGACTACTACACGCTCGCCCAGACCGAAACCCTCTCCGCCCAGACTGGCACCACGGTGACCGCTGAGATGCGCACCTTCGATGGCTTCAACCTGAACATCCAGGCTGAAGGCACCGTGCAAAGCGCAACGGTGAGCGGAGACGGTTCCACCACCCTGAAGCTCTTCTACGATCGCAACACCTATACCGTGAGCTACAGCTACGAGAACGCCCCCGAGGGCGCGGCCGACCTCCCCGAAACCGCGACCTATCGCTTCGGCACCCCGGGCATCTCCGTTGCGCCGGCGCCTTCCCTGGAGGGCTATCGTTTCAGCGGCTGGGTTGCGGCTGGCAACGATGAAGCCACCACCGGTTCCATCTCGCCCATCGCTCGCGATTACAACTTCACGGGCACCTGGACCCCTCGCACGGATATGCCTTACGTCATCAACTACTACTATATGGAAGATGGCGTGTATCCCCAGACTCCCGAAGTGGTTGCAGCCGCCAACGGCGTCTTCGGCGAGAGCCTCTCCCTCAGCGCCGATCAGCTGGCTCCCAAGGCCAGCGAGACCTGCCAGTATGTGCTCGATGACGCTCAGGACAACATGGTCTCCAACGTCATAGATTCCGAGAACGTGGAGTTCGCTGTTTACTTCAAGCAGCAGTTCACCGTGACCTTCGCAGCGGGCGAAGGCGTTGAGTTCGCCGGCGGCGAGAGCTCTGTTGCCACCACTTGCGACTACAACGACGAAACCCCGGATGCTCCCCAGGTTGTTGACCGGCCCGGATACAAGCTGGTTTGGGATGCGCCCATTGCCAGCAACGTTACGGCCAACGTTACCTACACCGCCAACTGGGAGCCGCTGCAGTGCTCCTATAAGGTGTTCTATCGCGACATGGACGGCAACGATCTGATGCCGGCCGCTGATGGCTTCACCCCGGCCGAGTACAACCAGACCATCACCGTGAGCATCCCGGAGATCCCCGGCTATGAATCCGTCGATTCCGCTGGCGAGATCAAGTTCATCATCAACTCCGAGCAACAGGAATGCGTCGTCTCCTACAACAAGGATATGAGCGCGGTCCAGACGTACAGCTTCACCGTGCGTTACTTCCTCAATGGCTCCACCACCCCGCTGGGCGATCCGGCAACCTATAGCGTGGACATCTCCATTTGGGATATCGAGCCGGGCGTGCCGGTGCAGGTTCCCACCAGTGATGTGGACCTCAACACCTTCCCCGGCATGGTGGCTGTTTCCTACACCTGCGGCGGCACCTCTTACACCGAGCTGCCTGCAACCGTTGAGGCCGGCTCCCTGATCGACGTCGTTTTGACGCGCGACAGCGAGGGCATCACCGAGAAGACGCGCCCTGCCATTCAGTACAACGGTACGAACTTCGACAGCTTCGGCTACTTCCTTCCCGGCCTTGCGCCCGTAAACGACCCGTCGGGTGACATCGCGCTGATGGAAGGCGAAGTGATCATGTATAAGGTTGGCGCCGGCTCCTGGACTTCCGACCAGGCTGTGGCTGCCGAAGGCATCGTTGAGCCGGGCGAGTATTCCGTTTCCGTGGCCATTTGTGCCGAGGGCGCGGAGCCCACTACGGGCGACTTCATCCTGGATACCAAGGTAACGGTGGGCAAGAGGGTCATCGCCATTGCCGCTCCCACCCTCTCCAAGGAATATGATGGTACGCCGCTGGTGGCCGCCGAGTTGACCGATCAGGATGGTCTGGCTTCCCAGTTCGCTGGCGACGACTTCAAGTATCTCGAGCTTACGATTTCTGGCGAGCAGACCGTCGTTGGCTCCTCCCCCAGCATCGTGACCGCAAAGTGGGATACCACTTATGAGGGTTGTGACGAGGCGGTTTTGAACAGCCGTTACACCATCAACACCTACGAGGGCATCCTCACAGTGACGCCGGCCGGTGCCGCAACGCTGCGCCCGCAGGTCTCCCTGGAGGGTTGGACCTATGACGGCGCGTTCGATGCCGCTGCCACCTTGGAGTCCTCGCTGGACAACAAGGCCAACACCCAGGCTGACGGATACGTTTACGCCAAGAAGCTCGCCGATGGCACCTTCCAGGACATCGCGGCTGCTCCGGTGGATGCGGGCACCTACCGCGTGACCGCCAACTGGGCGGCTTCGCCCGATGGCTCGCAAAGCGCTGTCAGCGCTCAGGCGGAGTTCACCATTGAGCCGGCAACCCTCACCATCACCACCGAAAGCAAGAGCTGGACCTATGACGGCAACCGCCACAGCTTCGAAGCTGGCGAGGGTTATACCGTGGACGGCCTGGTGAAAGGCGAGGAGCTTCTGGTCTCCCTGACCGCCAGCGTGGGTCCCGATGTGGCCAGCGTGGTGAATGCGTACTCCATCGACTGGGAGCACAGCACCGCTAAGAGAGGCAACTACGTCATCTCGACCGACTCCAAGGCCGGCACCATCTCCGTCGTGCGCGCGTCGCTGGCGGATAAGGTGACCGTTACCAACTACGACGGCATCTACGACGGCGCGCCCCATGGCATCAGTGTGAGCGTGAACGCCGCCGACGTGGTGGTGGCGTTCCCCAACGACGACAACAGTGCCACCGATGTCACGGCCGACGGCAGCAAGGAAGTCCGCTTCACCGTTAAGGGCAACAACTACGAAGACTACGAAGGCGTTGGTTATGTGACCATCCGTCCGAAGGCCCTCAGCGAAGACGGCTTCACCGTGACGGGTCTGGAGAATATCGAACTCGTGTACAACGGCACCGAGCAGCGCCGCGAGCCCGCCGCTGTGCTTGATAACGGCTTGGGCGTGGAGCTGACCAGCGCTGACTACCAGGTGTCTGTGGGCAATGCCGTCAATGCCGGTTCGGTGGCTGTGACTATCAACGGCATCGGCAATTACTCCGGGCACATCACGAAGAGCTACACCATCGCCAAGGCTCCGCTGACCGTAAATACCCCCAGCGCTACCAAGGCCTATGACGGCACGCCTCTCACCGCCACCGATGGCGCCACTGTTTCGGGCCTGGTGAATGGCGAGACCGCCACTGTGGTTTGCACGGGCAGCGCCGAGGTCGTGGGCACGCCTGTCACCAACACCTATGAGCTTCGTTGGGGCACCGCCAGGGCGGGCAACTACGAGGTTAAGTCGAGCCAGCTCGGCACCCTGACCATCACTCCCGCTTCGGTGGAAGTGCGTCCCCTCAATGTGCAGAAGGTGTTCGGCTCTACCGTTCCTCAGCTGAGGGCGGATGTTGTGGGCCTGCTTGGCAACGACACCATCGATTACACCCTGAGCTGCCAGGATGGCCTTGAGGCCAACGCTCCGGTACGGGATGGCGGCTACACCATCTACGCTCAGGGCGCGACCACCCAGGGCAACTACCAGGTTTCCTTCAGCACTGGCACTCTCACTGTGACGCCTCAGAGCATCGAGAAGAATAGCGATGCCTATCTGGGCGTGGAGGTGACCGGCCCCGGCAGCGTGGAATACACCGGTCAAGAGCAGGCTTTGGATCCTGTGGTGACTCCCGCTCCCGGCGCTCCCGCTTTGCAGCTGGGCACTGACTTCACGGTGACTCGTTCCGCCAACGTGACCGATGCGGGTTCCGTGACCCTGGTTGTGGAAGGCGCCGGTAACTACATGGGCAGCGTGGAGTGCGGTTACGAGATCACCCCCGCTCCCTATTATGTGGTGACCCAGGGTGCGACGCGCGAGTACAATGGCCAGCCCCTGACTGCCGGTGGCGAGATCTTCGGCCTGCAGAACGGCGAGACCGTGAACCTGGTGTTCACCGGCTCTCAGACCCAGGTTGGCTCCAGCGCCAACACCTATGAGGTGCGCTGGACCGGCACGGCGAAGGAATCGAACTACAGCCTGAACAGCGATCAGTGCGTTGAAGGCACCCTTACGGTGCTGGAGGCCAGCGCTGCGAACATGAACGTCGTGGATCCCGCTCCTGTGACCTATAACGGTTTCGACCAGCGCCTGGAGCCCACGGTGACCGACTCGCGTACCAGCGAGGCCCTTACCCGCAATACCGACTATGCGCTGCGTTGGTCCTCCGATGTGCGCAATGCGGGTCAGGTGACGGTCACGGTGATCGGCATGGGCAACTACAGCGGTGAGATCCCCAGCCACTACACCATCACGCCTAAGGCCGCTACGGTCATGGCCAACGGTGGCAGCAAGGTTTACGGCGATGGCGATCCGTCCATCGGCGCCACGGTGAGCGGTACGGTGAACGGCGAGACCGTGCGTTACACGGTGAGCCGCGCCTCCGGCGAGGCTGCTGGTAACTACACGGTGCGTGCGACCGGCGCCATCAGCCAGGGCAACTACACCGTGGCCTTCCGCTCCAACATCTTCACCATCGAGCCCCAGAGCATCGCGCCTGCCGATGGCTCCTATCGCGGCGTAACCGTGGGCGAGATGGAGAATGGCACCTACACCGGCACGCCTTATCAGGGCGCTCCTGCGGTGGAGGATCAATACGGCGCGACGCTCCAGCGTGGCTCCGATTTCACCATGGCGTTTTCGGATGAAGGCGGTATCGCCATGAATGCCGGCGAGCACTGGGCTACCGTCCGAGGCGTGGGCAATTATACCGGTGAGGTCACGCGTGGCTTCACCATCGATCCCGCCGAGCTTTCCGTGACCACCGAGAGCGCCAAGGCGGTCTTTACCCCGGAGAGCAGCCTGACCGCGCCGGGTCGCATCGAGGGCCTGGTGACCGGCGATAACGTCACCCTCAGCGTGACTGGAGAGCAATACAATGCCGGAACCAGCACCAACACCTACAGCATCGATTGGGGTGCTACGCGGGAGAGCAACTACAGCATCTCCGAGGATCTGGGTACCCTCACTGTGGTGAGGCAATCCATTAACCCCGCGGATCCCACTTCTTCGCCCGCGGATTCTACTGAGCCGCTCTATGCCGGTGCGCGCTTCAGCTTCCCTGACGAGGCGCTGATGTACAACGGCACCGAGCAGCGCTGGCAGCCCCTCGTGATTGCGGGCGGCGTTACTGAGTATGAGGTGGAATACAGCGGTGACCTGCGCAATGTGGGTACGGTTGATGTGACCATTCGCGGCACGGGCAATTATGCTGGCGAGGTGACCCGCAGCTACAATATCACCCCCACCATGCTGCGCATCACCACCCCCAGCGCCGTCAAGACCTACGATGGCACGCCGTTGACCAGCATCATCGGCACCATGGATAATCTGCAGCCTGGCGACAACGTGGCCATGATCGTCACTGGCAGCCAGACCCAGGTGGGTTCCAGCCGCAACACCTATGTGCTGAATTGGGCCGACCCCACCATTCAGGATAACTACGTGATCAGCGAGAACCTGGGCACGCTCACGGTTGAGCCTGCCCCGGTGGATCCTGGCGCGAGCGGCAATGATACGCCGACCACCCCCAACGGGCCTACGACCTTCGTTCCGGGCGCAGCCGGCGGAGCGGGTGCAGCCGGGGCTATCGATGCCCTGACTGCCGCGGCCGCGGATGCGGTGCCCGATGCCCCCACGCCGCTTGATGAGGGTGCTGGCGATGACGCCGCTGCTGCAGGTGCCACCATTGACGATGATGCCAATCCGCTTTCCGGTGGCGTGAAGGATATCGAAGACGACGAGAATGCTCTCGCCGGGCCGCTCACTCCCGTTGATTACGTGCAGTGGCTCATGATCTTCGGTCTGGTGATCACGCTGGTTTACGGATTCGTGGTAGTGCGCCGCCGCTTGGGTTATGCCGACGATGTGAACAGTTTCGAGGATTCCATTCTTGGGATATTCCGCTAGGGAAATGAGGAGCATCAACTGAGCTGGTTCCTTAGGCCGAACAAGCGAAAGCGCGAGGTGATCCGCTAGCTCCTCTGCGATCAAAGGGCCTCACGCAAGAAGATAGCCGACCCGGGGTGGGTCGGCTATCTTGCTTTCAAGGGAAGGCTGCTGAGTCCGGCATCGGTAATAGCGCGGTCTGCAACATCTCTTTCCACAACAAGAGCCGGCCCCGAAAGGCCGGCTCTTCTTCATGTTCATTCTATTGGCGCTTAAGCGCCCACGACGTGCTAATCCTCAGCGATTTCGGTTATTGCGCCCATGGGGCATTCTTCGACGCATTCACCGCAAGCGATGCAGGAATCCTCGTTTACAACCGTAGCTACGCCGCCGGTGACTTCCAGAACCTCTTGCGGGCAGGCATCAACGCAGATACCACAGCCGATGCATTCGTCTTCTACGATAATAGGATGTGCCATGGCAACCCCCTTTCAAGCTGTATCGGCAATTGCTTCGTGCAGCAAGATACCAAATCTTTCGGCGATTGCAAGCGCGGACGCAAAAAGGTATAGCTTCCGGCTGCAAGCGGCTCCTTCTTCGGCTTAAAGGCGGCCGAAAAGCGAAGAAGCGGGCCTACGTGCGGCCTTCCGCTTGCCAATCCCACTACAGAAACGGTATCGTTGAACGCTGAATCCGGGTTAATCCGGCGCAGTGGGACCACCGATGAAAGGCGGCAGTGATGGACGAACAAGTGCTTCTGGGCCACGGGAGCGGCGGCACCATGATGAAGCGCATCATCGATGAGGTGTTCTTCCAGGCTTACGGCTCTGATGAGCTACGTGTTGGAGACGACGCCGCCGTTTTGGACCTGGATGCCGCGCAGGTGGCATTGCAGGAGGAATACCCCGGCGCCGAAGCGGGTAGCCTGGCGTTTTCCACGGACAGCTTTGTGGTTACACCTCATTTCTTTCCCGGCGGCGACATCGGGCGCTTGGCTGTGTGCGGCACCGTGAACGATGTTGCTACGAGCGGTGCCAAACCGCTTTTCCTCAGTTGCGGTTTCGTGCTTGAAGAAGGATATCCCATGGCTGACCTGCGGCGCATCTGCGCGAGCATGGCCGCCGTAGCCGCCGAGGCCGGTGTGCGCCTGGTCACCGGCGATACCAAGGTGGTCAATCGCGGTCACGGCGATGGGGTGTTCATCAACACCAGCGGCATCGGTCTTCTACCCCAGGGGCTGCGTCTGAGCGGTGCGAACTGCCGCCCGGGCGACAAGGTGATCATTACCGGCACTTTGGGTGACCACGGTATCACCATCATGAGTTGCCGCGAGTCCCTTTCGTTCACCGCGTCGGTTGAGAGCGATGCTGCTCCTTTGAACCACCTGATCGCCGAGGTGCTTCGGGCCACGGGCTTACCGACGTGCTCGGGCGCGGATGGCGGTTTCGGCTTCGGCCTCGGCCTTAGCCCCGTGCGCTGCTTCCGCGATCCCACTCGTGGCGGCTTGGCTTCCACCTTAAACGAGCTTGCCGAGCAATCCCAGGTGGACATCTCCGTGGACGAGGATGCCATCCCTGTTCGCGACGCTGTGCGCGGTGCTTGCGACATGCTTGGATACGACGTGTTGCAGGTGGCCAACGAGGGCAAGATGGTTTGCGTGGTGGCAGCCGATGCCGCCGATGCCGCATTGACTGCCATGAGGGCGAATCCCTATGGTGTTCAAGCGGCTATCATCGGCGAGATAGGCGAGATGCGCCCCGACCGCGGTCCTAAAGTATATGTACGCAACTCCTTCGGCGGCCGCCGCATCCTGGACATGTTGGTAGGGGAGCAGCTTCCCCGCATCTGCTGACAAAGGCCGGTGCACTGTTCTGCCGCGACCCGCGTCCTCCTTTCACCCCCCCATACTCCCCTCTCATTCCCCTCATACCTCATGCAGGCAGCACACAACCTCGCATTTCATGCCATTTCTGCGAGAAAGTGGCACGAAATGCGAGGTTGTGTGCTCTTCGGAGCTCCGATTCCCGTATGCGCATCAGCGTTTCCCCAGGTCGCGGTTTTCCGAGCTTGCGAAAGATGGGCTTTCGGAGCACACGACTTATGATTTCATGCCATTTCTGCGAGAAAGTGGCACGAAAAGGCAGGTTGTGTGCTCCCGGGTCGCCGGAGCCTTCCCTTCGCTCAAGCATTTCCGTGCGCGTCGTTTGCATCTTTCGCCATCGCGTCATCGCTATCGCGCTTCCCCGGCTGCGTTTTGCCTCAAGCCTACCGGGGATGCGCGCGTCTTCGCTTCGCGAATCCGCACCGTCTCGCGCGACGCTATCGCTGCGCTCGACCGGAACAGTCCACTGGACTGTTCCGCCCTCTCGGGGTTCGATCCCCTGCGAGGGAAACAAAAACGGTCGCCAACCTCTGTTGACGACCGTGCCTGTCATGGTGGAGCATAGGGGGATCGAACCCCTGACCTACGGCTTGCAAAGCCGTCGCTCTCCCAGCTGAGCTAATGCCCC
>CAZKKN010000051.1:0-12142 GCA_964553375.1 uncultured Eggerthellaceae bacterium
GTCCCCGTCCCCCATATGCCATCATCCCCGTCCCCTGACATAATCCCAGTGCAAGCAATGAGGTGCGCCGAAGGTCGACGGCGATTCTGCAGACCAAGAAATCCGTGGTATAACTCACCGCGGATTTCGATGGTCGAAGCCAAGCCGGAGACCTTCGGCGCATTCTCCGTTTTAGCAGTAGAACAGGATCTTGTTGTAAGTTGGCAGCGGCCACGCTTCGGTGGATACGATGCCCTCCATGTCATCGGTGATGACCCGCAGCCCGTCCATGGCTGCAAGCACGTCGTCGTGGAAGCATCGGGCTTTAAGGTAGGCATCCTCGATGCCTTGTGCCTTCGCCAGCGCCTCGTCCAGCACGTCGATGGCATCGTACATGGTATTGGCGCCGTCGTTCAAACGGGTGAGCAACCGCAGGTCGGCTGTGGGCTCCAGCTCAGGATCCGCCTGGCGCTTGGCGTTGATGGTTTGGGCGACGGATTCCGCATAGCCGGTCACCGCGGGCACGATCTTACGCTTCACCATATGGCTCATGGTCTGGCCCTCGATGTTGATCAGCTTGGAATACGTGTCCAGTTTCACCTCGTAGCGAGCGCGGTTCTCGGCTTCGTTCAAAACGCCGAACTCCTCGAAAAGCTCCAAGTTCTTCTCGTCCAGCATGTGCGGGGCGGCATCGACCAGGGAGCGCAGGTTCGAAAGCCCGCGGCGCTGCGCCTCTTCAATCCATTCATCGGCATATCCATCGCCGTTGAAGATGATGCGTTGATGCGCGGTCAAGGTATCGCGCACCCATTCGAAAGCGGCCTTCTCGAAATCCGGCGCGCCTTCTACGGCCTGGATGAAATTCTTCAGCGACTTGGCCACGATGGTGTTCAAAATGGTATTGGCATCGGCCAGGTTCACTTGGCTGCCCGGCATACGGAACTCGAACTTATTGCCGGTGAAGGCGAAAGGCGAGGTGCGGTTGCGGTCGGTGTTGTCGCGCTCGAAGCTGGGCAGCACGTCCACGCCCAGGTCCATGAAGACCTTCTCCACTCCTTCGTCCTCTTCGCCCTTTATGATGGCATCCACCACGCGACCCAGCTCATCGCCGAGGAAGATGGAGATGATCGCCGGGGGCGCCTCGTTGGCTCCCAGGCGATGGTCGTTGCCTGCCGAGGCCACGGAGATGCGCAGCAGGTCCTGGTAGTCATCCACCGCCTCTATCACTGCGGTTAGGAACACCAGGAAACGCAGGTTCTGAGCAGGGGTATTGCCTGGGTCGAGCAGGTTCTCCTCGTCGGTGGCAATGGACCAGTTGTTATGCTTGCCGGAGCCGTTGATGCCCTCGAACGGCTTCTCGTGCTGCAGGCACACCAGGCCATGGTGGCTGGCCAGGGTGCGCATGAGCTCCATGGTGAGCAAGTTGTGGTCGATGGCCACGTTGGAAAGGGTGAACATGGGAGCGAGCTCATGCTGGCAAGGGGCAACCTCGTTATGCTTGGTCTTGGCGGCAACGCCCAGCTTCCACAGCTCCTCGTCAAGCTCCTTCATGAACTCGTTCACCGTGGGGCGGATAGCGCCGAAGTAGTGCTCCTCCATCTCCTGGCCCTTGCAGGGCGGCGCGCCGAAGAGGGTGCGGCCGGTCAGGATGAGGTCTTGGCGCTGCTCATAGTCTGATTCCTTGATCAGGAAGTACTCCTGTTCGGCGCCGACGGTGGTGGTGACCCGGGGGACGTGGGTGCCGAAAAGCTCCAGCACCTTCACCGCCTGGCGGCTGACCGCTTCCATGGAACGCAGAAGCGGGGTCTTCTTGTCCAGAGCCTCGCCGGTGTAGCTGCAGAATGCCGTGGGGATGCAGAGCACCTCATCTTTGATGAAGGCGTAGCTTGTGGGATCCCAAGCGGTATAGCCGCGGGCCTCAAAGGTAGCGCGGATGCCCCCGCTGGGGAAAGATGATGCGTCAGGCTCCCCTTGGATGAGCGCCTTGCCGCTGAAGGTCATGATGGCCCGGCCATCGCTTTGCGGGTCGATGAAGGAGTCATGCTTCTCGGACGTGATGCCCGAGAGCGGCTGGAACCAGTGGGTGTAGTGGGTAGCGCCGTTCGCCACGGCCCATTCCTTCATGGCATGGGCAACCACGTTGGCGACCTCTTCATCCAGCGGTTCGCCTTCCTTGATCGTCTTGCTTAAGGCCTTGTAGGTAGCCGATGGCAAGAGCTCCTGCATAGTGTGGTCGTTGAACACCAACGTGCCGTATTCTTCCGCGATGCGTCCCATGGGTTTCCTTTCGTCAGGGGCTTTTCCTGTATCCGACGATAGGTTTCCAATGTTTCGAGCGGTTTTCGCGGGGCTCTTGTAACGAGATGTTAACGAAGGTGCAAAAGAACCTGCAGCCCCAGCCCGGGCCACGGTGTGCTTGCCGATTCCCTAGATGCCGGCTTGCTGGCGCAAGCGCTCAGGCAACTCAACCGGGTAACGCCCGCTGAAGCAGGCATCACAAAATCCCTGGTGGTTCGCATGCACAGCCTGGCAAAGCCCTTCCAAGCTGATATAGGAAAGCGAATCGCAGCCGATGAACGCCCGGGTCTCTTCCAGGCTGCGCGTTGCGGCGATGAGCTGGTCGCGCGTATCGGTGTCTATGCCGAAAAAGCACGGCCAGCGCACCTCGGGGCTCACGATGCGCAGATGCACCTCGGCGGCCCCGGCACTGCGGAGCATCTCCACGAGCTTCTGCGAGGTATTGCCGCGCACGATGGAGTCATCGATCACCACCAGGCGTTTGCCGGCGATGACCGATGGCAGCGGGTTCAGCTTGATGCGGATGCCCATCTGGCGCATCTGCTGGGTGGGCTGGATGAACGTGCGGCCCACATAGCGGTTCTTCACGATGCCCTCCGCGTAGGGGATGCCGCTTGCGGCCGCATAGCCGAGGGCGGGGACGATGCCGGAATCGGGGACGCCCAGCACCAGATCGGCATCTGCGGGTGCCTCGCGGGCCAGGGTCTCACCCATGCGTCGCCGGGCCTCGTAGACCACTTCGCCATCGATCATCGAATCCGGACGGGCGAAGTATACATACTCGAAGATGCAGCTGGCGCGCTTGCCGGGAATCTCCGCCTTCTCCGAGCAAAGGCCATCGGCTCCGATGCGCAGGATCTCGCCGGGCTCTATGTCGCGGACGAGTCGGGCGCCCACGGCATCCAGCCCGCAGCTCTCGCTTGCCACAGCCCAACCGCGCCCTTCGGGAAGCTCGCCGAGGCATAAGGGGCGGATGCCATTGGGGTCGCGGAAGGCATAGAGGGCTTCGGCGGTGATGAGCACGATGGCATAGGCGCCGTGGAGCTTCTCCATCATGAAGCGGATGCCATCGCGAAGATGCCCCGTGCGCAGGGTCTCCACGCCGATGATCTGGGCAGCCACCTCGCTGTCGGTGTTGGAATGGAGCTGCACGCCTTGGGAGGCGAGCCATGCACGCTGTGGCTTCGTATCCACAAGGGTCCCGTTGTGGGCTACGGCCATGACCTCGTCGCCTAAGGCGGAGATATGGGGCTGAGCGCTCGCCCAACTGCCGCCTCCTGCTGTGGAGTAACGGGTGTGGCCGATAGCCGTGTTGCCATTCAGGGTGCCAAGCACCTCCTCGTTGAAGATCTGATCCACGAGCCCTAGATCCTTATGGACGAGCACTGTCTCCCCGTCGCCTACGGCTATGCCTGCCGACTCCTGCCCCCGGTGCTGCAGCGCTTGGAGACCGAAGACGGTCAAGCGCGCCACGTCCTCGCCCGGGGCATACACGCCGAAAACCGCGCAGGCCTCCTCCGGTCTGTCGGGGCGCGTTCCCGGGATTATCGATGAAGCCATGGGGCCTCCTTGTTCGCCACTGATGCTTCCGGTGCTTTCTCTGGTTCGCAGGCCATGGTAGAGCTTTTCCGTTAACGGCAGGTTTCACGAAGCCCCTCTCGTTGCCCCATCGCCCGCACCGGCGCCCGCACCGATTTTTCGCCTGGCCACCTGGGGGCTTCGCTCCGAAAGGCCGAGGCCGCTCAAGGCGATTTAACAATCCTGTAACGCGCGCGCGGAGGCGCTTTCCTAGAATCTCTTTTGGATAAGCGGGCCCAGGCTCGTTTTGGCTGTTCAGCCTTACGGCTGCGGTCGGTCAGGAGAATAAGGAAAAGGAGGGGCTTATGTCCTACGTAGATGACGTGATTGCGAGCGTCAAGGAGAAGAACGCCGAGCAACCGGAGTTCATCCAGGCAGTGACCGAGGTGCTCGATTCCCTGCGCGTGGTGGTGGAAAGCGAGCCGGCCTATCAGAAGGCCGCGCTGCTTGAGCGCATGGTGGAGCCCGAGCGCATCATCCAGTTCCGCGTGCCCTGGGTCGACGACGATGGCCAGGTGCATGTGAACCGCGGCTTCCGTGTGCAGTTCAACAGCGCTATCGGCCCTTACAAAGGCGGTCTTCGCCTGCATCCGTCGGTGAATCTGGGCATCATCAAATTCCTCGGCTTCGAGCAGGTGTTCAAGAACAGTCTCACCACCCTCCCCATGGGCGGCGGCAAAGGCGGCTCCGATTTCGACCCCAAAGGCAAATCCGACAACGAGATCATGCGCTTCTGCCAGTCGTTCATGAATGAGCTTTATCGCCACATCGGCCCCAATACCGACGTGCCCGCCGGCGACATCGGCACAGGCGCTCGCGAGATCGGTTATATGTTCGGTCAGTACAAGAAGATCGTGAACGAGTTCACCGGCGTGCTCACGGGCAAGGGCCTGTCTTTCGGCGGCTCCCTGGCTCGCACCGAGGCCACGGGTTATGGCCTGGTGTACCTGGTGGCGGAGTATCTGAAATCCGTGGGTGATAGCTTCGCGGGTAAGACCGTGGACGTGTCCGGCGCGGGCAACGTTGCCATCTATGCGATCCAGAAGGTCCATCAGCTGGGTGGCAAGGTGGTCACCTGCTCCGATTCCACTGGCTGGATCCACGACCCCGAGGGCATCGATGTGGAGTTGTTGAAGCAGGTCAAGGAAGTGGAGCGCGCTCGCTTGACCGAGTACGCCGCCCGTCGCAGTTCGGCGGAATACCACGAGGGCCGCGGCGTGTGGGCGGTGCCTTGCGACATCGCGCTTCCCTGCGCTACCCAAAACGAGCTGCTCATCGACGACGCTAAGACGCTGGTGGCCAATGGGACCAAGGTGGTGGCTGAAGGCGCCAACATGCCCACCACGTTGGACGCGACGGCCTACCTGCAGGAAAACGGCGTGGTGTTCTTCCCGGGCAAGGCGGCCAATGCCGGTGGCGTGGCCACATCGGGCCTTGAGATGTCCCAGAACTCCGAGCGCCTTTCCTGGACTTTCGAGGAAGTGGATGAGAAGCTCCACGGCATCATGCGCAAGATCTTCCATTCCATCGATGACGCCGCCCGCGAATACGGCATGGAGGGCAACTACGTGGCCGGTGCCAACATCGCCGGTTTCAAGAAAGTCGCCGATGCCATGATGGCCCAAGGCGTGGTGTAAGCTTCGCCTTTCGCGATACGCTCTCTCTTCTTTGGGGCCGCGGTTCGTCCGCGGCTCCTTCCTTTTTTTGCGCTAGTCGGTTTTTGCTGAGATTTGAGCGAGAAAAGGCCTCGAGAGTATGATTCGGAGCGCGTAATAGCGGATTATTCTGTACTTTCGAGCTCGAGAGTATGATTCTTCTCAGCGCAATCATACTCTCGAGGCCTTTTCTCGCCCAAATCCATCCGATTACTTGCTTTCGCTTTTGGGTGGGAGCACCGCGCGCCGTGGTATCATCGTTCCAAGTCGATGAAAGGTATGACCGTGCACAAGAAGCTCCTCGCCCTTGCTTTGTCTTTGAGTCTGCTTGCCCTGATGGCGCTGGTTGCCTGCGCGCCTAAGGTGAACACTGAGAACTACACGGGGGAGTGGACGCTTGCCTATGGCAGCCAAGATGGCATGGATGCTGAGACCGTCACGCTGGCGAAATCCCTTGGCAAAGACGTCACGCTCACCCTCGCCGAAGACGGTACGGGCACGTTGGATCTTTTCGGCGAGGAGGCGAAACTCACCTGGGTGGCTTCAAGCGATAGCGAAGGCACCGTAATGGTGGACGACTCCAACGATGCCACCATGAAGCTGGAAGACGGTTTCTTGAATCTCTACGATGCCGACGGTGATTCCCTGTCTTTCGCGCGCCCCCAGGAATAGCGCTTCATCGGCGATTCGTAGCAATTTATCGATTTGTGAACCACGAGGCCGCCGCATTCGCCCCTGCTGGTACCATAGGGGGGGGGAAGGGAAGGTGCTTCAGTGGCTCAGGCATTCAACAAGGAAATAGTGCGCTCCATCAAGGGGTCAATCGGCCGCTTCATAGCCATCGTGGTCATTTCCTTCCTGGGTGCCGGTGTTTATGCGGGTTTGCGCATGTCGGCACCGGATATGCGCATCGCCGGTGATGAGTTCTTCGATGCCACGGCCCTTTACGACATCTCCGTGATCTCGGATTTGGGTCTGGATGATGAAAGCCTTGACCTTCTGAGACAGGTGGAAGGCGTTGACCAGGTCATGGGCGCCTACCGGGGCGATGCAATGGCGGCTGTTGATGGCAAGAGCTTTGTAGCCACCCTGGAATCGATTCCCGAAGCCGCCGTTGCAAGCGATACCTCCAGCGGTACCGGGGCGGTCTCCGATGATCCCGCCTACCTGAACCGCCCCATCCTGGAAGAAGGGGAGTGGCCGCAAAAGGCCGATGAATGCGCCATCGGCGCTGAAGCAGCCCAAAGCGAGGGGCTGGCCGTGGGCGATACGCTCGTCTTGGAAGGCAACGGCGAGGAGCTGGAGGATACCTTCGCGCAGACGGAATTCACCATCGTGGGCCTGGTGACCTCTCCGGCATACGTCTCCGATGATACGCTGGGAGTTACCGACCTGGGCGGTGGCAAGGTAGAGTTCTATGTATATGTGCAACCCCAGGCCTTTACGGAGGACTATCCTATTACGGCTGCTTATATCACTGTGGCTGGGGCGGTAGATGAGCGGTGGGAGAGTCCCGCCTATGATCGGATGATCGAAGAGGTCAAGGGGCGCATCGAGGATATTGCGCCCACCATCGCCCAGAAGCGCCAGGAGGCCATTCGCGCCGATGCCCAAAAAGAGCTTGACGAGGCGCGGGCGACATATGAGCAGGAGCGCCGTGATGCCGAGGCCCAGCTCAGTGATGCGTCGGCAGAATTGAGCGATGCCTTGGCCCAGCTCAGTGACGCCCATGGTGAGCTTTCCTCAGCCAAAGAAGCGCTGGATAACTCCAAGGTGACACTTGATCAGACCAAAGCAGAGCTCGATAACGCCGAGGCCCGCTACGCCGCCGGAGCCGCTGATTTGGAGTCCCAGCGCCAGCTTCTGCAGCCGGGCATCGATCAGCTGCCTGCCCTGAAGGCCCAACGCGATGCCTTGGCGGCCGACCCCTCCACTCCGCCGGAGGTGCTCGCCGAGCTTTCCGCTAAGATCGCCACCATAGAAGCAGGTCAGGCTGCTTTGGAGGAGGCCTCCCAGACCCTCGCTCAAACCCGGGCCACCTTGGATGGCGCATGGACGCAATACCGGGATGGCCTTGCCCAGTACCGAGCGGGCCTTCAGGCCTACAACGAAGGCCGTCAGTCCTATGTCCAAGGCCAGCAGGATTATGAGTCGGGTAAGGCGGAATACCAGGAGAGCAAAGACGAGGCCGAAGAGGGCTTCGCCGAGGCCGAAGACGACCTATCCCAGGCCCAGCGAGACATAGACGACATAGGCCCCGCCACGGTGTATGTGATCGATCGCACCAAGAACCCCGGTGCCGCCTCCCTTTCCCACGATGCGATGAGCATCACCCAGATCGCCTCGCTTCTTCCTCTGCTATTCTTCCTGGTGGCGGCCCTGGTCGTGCTTACCTCCATGACGCGCATGGTGGACGAGGAGCGCCTGGACATCGGCACGCATAAAGCCCTGGGCTACGGGAAGGCGCGCATCATCTCGAAGTATCTCATCTACGGCGCCCTGGCAAGTGGCATCGGCTCGGTGCTTGGCGTGATAACGATGGGAAAGCTGCTTCCTTGGTTCATCATGACCTCCTACTCCATCGCTTATTCCATCCCCATCTTCCCCACGCCTATCGATCCGTGGATCGCCTTCAAGGCCATCGGGCTCACGATCGGCGTGACCTTGCTCGCCACGTGGGGGGCTGTTGCGGCGAGCCTTCGTGAGCGCCCGGCCCAGCTCATGCTGCCCAAGGCTCCCAAGGCCGGAAAGCGCATCCTGCTTGAGCGCATCAAGCCCATCTGGAGCCGCCTTTCGTTCTCCCATAAGGTCACTGCCCGAAACCTCCTGCGCTACAAGGCACGCTTCTTCATGGCGGTCATCGGCATTGCGGGATGCACGGCGTTGCTCATGGTGGGATTCGGTCTGCGCGATGCCATCGGCGGAATCGTATCCAACCAGTATGGCCAGATCATGACCTACGATGCCGAGCTGAAGTTCTCTGAGGATGCCCAAGAGGGTGTGGAGGAGGCCGCTGCCGCTGCTTTGGCCGGCGAGGAAGTTGACTCTTACGGGCTTTTCGGTGATGCGAACATGGTCGCCGCTGGACCGGATGGCGACATCCGCTTCCGGGTGATCATCCCCCAAAGCGCCGAGGAGCTGGAACGCTACGTGCATCTGCGCAACAGGGTGGACAAAGAGGCGCTATCCCCCACAGGCGATGGCATCGTGATAACCGAGAAAGCTGCTAGTGAGCTGGGGGTTTCGGTGGGCGATACCCTGAAGCTCTACGACGAGGACGACGTGGGGGACCGCAAAGGCTCCGGTTATGATTTCAAGGTGGCGGGCATCGCGGAGAACTATCTGCAGCATTATGCCTACATGCTGCCGGAAACCTACCAGCGCGTCATAGGCGAGGCTCCGTCTAAAACCCACGCCTTCGTCAATTTGACGGACCAAGCCGATAGCGACGATTTCATTGCCCGCCAGTTGGAAAACGACCAGGTGGAGACTGCGCGCCTCACCGCCGCCGACATCGTGCAATATGAGGATATGCTGGGAGTCATGGACAAGCTGATCTGGGTCATCGTGATGCTTTGCGCGGCTTTGGCATTCGTGGTGCTCTATAACCTCACGAACATCAACATCACCGAGCGCGTTCGCGAGATCGCCACCCTGAAGGTGCTCGGATTCACCAGCCGTGAGGTGGACATGTACATCTACCGCGAGATCATCATCATGGCGCTCATCGGTGCGCTCATCGGCTGTGTGCTCGGTGTGCCCCTGACGTCTTACATCGCCCAGGCAGCCGAGACCGAGGCAATGATGTTCGGCCGCGCTATCGACCCGCTCAGCTTCGTGTTCGCGTTCCTCATCACCATCGCCTTCGCTGTGGTCATCGCCCTGGCTATGAAGCCGAAGTTGGCGAAGGTGAACATGGTGGAATCCCTGAAGTCCATAGAGTAGCTTTGCCTGTCGGCAAAGCTACTGGGCCGACGCTGCGCGACAGCCATGCACCCCGTCTTCGCGCTCCAAGCCCTCGTCGCGTACCAAGGTGCGCTTCCTCGGGCTTTCGCGTGAATCCGGGGCACTTGGCTGCCGCTCGCTGACTTACTAGCGCCAACCTATGGCTTCCCCAGGCCGGACGGGCGGATGCTAGTCGCGGGTGAGTTTGCGGTGCAGGCGGTGGGGCTTGGCGGCCTCGGGGCCCAGGCGGCGGATGCGGTCCTCCTGGTAGGCTTCGAAGTTGCCCTCGAACCAGTGCCACTGCCCCGGGTTCTCGTCGGTACCCTCCCAGGCCAGTATGTGGGTGGCCACGCGGTCGAGGAAGAAGCGGTCGTGGCTGGTGATCACCGCGCAGCCGCTGAACTCGTCCAAGGCCTCTTCCAGGCTGGCCAAGGTCTCGGTGTCCAGGGCGTTGGTGGGCTCGTCGAAAAGCAGCAGGTTGCCGCCTTGCTTCAGGGTGAGGGCCAGGTTCAGGCGGTTGCGCTCACCGCCGGACAGCACGCCTGTGGGCTTCTGCTGGTCGGAGCCCTTGAATCCGAAGGCAGCCACGTAGGCGCGGGAGGGCACCTCGGTGGTTCCCACGATCATGAAGTCGTTGCCGTCGCTCACAGCCTCCCACACGTTCTTCGTATCGTCGATGCCAGCGCGGTTCTGATCCACATAGGATAGCTGGGCCGTCTCGCCTAATTCCAGCGTGCCGCCCGTGGGCTCGTCTTCGCCCACGATCATGCGGAACAACGTGGTCTTACCCACGCCGTTGGGGCCTATCACGCCCACGATGCCGTTGCGGGGCAGCGTGAAGGACAAATCGTCGATCAGCACGCGGTCGCCGAAGGCCTTGTGCAGGTGCTCTGCCTCAAGCACCTTGCTGCCCAAACGCGGGCCGGCGGGAATATGTATCTCGGTGAAGTCCACGTTGGTGCGGGCTGCGGCCTCAGCGGCCATCTGCTCGTAGCGCTCCAGACGGGCCTTGCCCTTGGCCTGACGGGCCTTGGCACCGCTGCGCACCCATTCCAGCTCGGCCTTCATCTTCTTGGCCCGCTTGGCATCCTGCTGTCCTTGGGCTTCCAAACGGGCAGCCTTGGTCTCCAGGTAAGTGGAGTAGTTGCCCTTGTAGGGGTACAGGCGGCCGCGGTCCACCTCGCAGATCCATTCGGCCACGTTGTCCAGGAAGTAGCGGTCATGGGTCACGGCCAGCACGGCACCGGGATAGGTGGCCAGGAATTGCTCCAGCCACAGCACCGATTCGGCATCCAGATGGTTGGTGGGCTCATCCAGCAGCAGCAGGTCGGGGGCCTCAAGAAGCAGGCGGCACAGGGCCACACGGCGCCGCTCACCGCCCGAGAGCACCTTCACGGGCGTGTCGGGGTCTGGGCATTGCAGGGCGTCCATGGCCTGGGAGAGTTGGGAGTCGAGGTCCCAGCCACCTGCCGCATCGATGGCATCCTGCAGCTTGCCCATCTCGTCCATCAGGGCGTCGAAGTCCGCATCGGGCTCGGCCATCTGGGCGCTTATCTCGTTGAAGCGGTTCACTTGGGCAATCACGTCGGCGAAGGCCGCCTCCACGTTCTCGCGCACGGTCTTGTCATCATCCAGCGGGGGCTCCTGCTGCAGCAGGCCCACTGTGAAACCGGGTGAGAGCCGCGCTTCGCCGTTCGAGACCTCTTCGAGCCCCGCCATGACCTTCAGCAGGGTGGATTTGCCCATGCCGTTGGGCCCCACTACGCCGATCTTCGCTCCCGGCAGGAAGGCCAGGGTCACGTCGTCCAAAATGACTTTATCGCCGTGGGCTTTGCGCGCCTTGTCCAGTACGTAGATGAATTCCGCCATGGGTTCCTCCTTCATGTGGGTCTGCCTATTGTAGCAAGATGTTGCCGGGGCGCAGCGCCCGCGCCGCGGGTTTCAGCGGGATTACCGTTGGCGTCTTTCCGGAAAGCAGTTGCGGCGGTGGTGTACCATGGATTCCACCGAACCGTGCAGATAGGGGATTTCGTGCTCATCGATGCTCTGTCCTACGTGCTGGATCGCTCCGGCTGCGTGGAGAACTTCTGGGGAAAGCTGGATGCCGGCGAAGATGCTGCTTTGGGCATCGCGGCTTCGGCGCGGCCGTTCCTGGTGGCCGCCCGCTTCACGGTGGCACCCCAGCCGACCCTCGTCGTTGTGGCCGGCGAAGATGCCGCTGCCACCTTCGCCCATAATGTGTCAGCCTATGTGGGCGACAAGAAGGTCTTCCATTTCCCTGAACGCAGCGACAAGCCCTACGAGGCAAAGGCTCCCAACCCCCGGCAGATCGCACGCCGCCTGGAGATCGCCAATCTGCTTTCCACCGGCGCGCCCTGCATCGTGGTGGCTTCGGCCCGCTCCCTTCTGCGCATGCTGCCGCCCAGGGATTCGGGGCTGTGCCGGCCAGTGAGCCTGGAAGCGGGAAGGGAGCTTCTGGAGATGCCCGGTGCCGAGGCCATGGATATGGCGTCTTTCGAGGATCTGGCTCGCGTTTTGGAGGAGCGCGGCTACCAGAACACTGGTGAGCTGGACGGTCCGGGCACCTTCGCCGTCCGCGGAGGCACCCTTGATGTATTCCCCGGCAACATGCCCTATCCCGTGCGGCTGGACTTCTTCGGCGACGAGCTGGACGAGATCCGCCGCAT
>CAZKKN010000052.1:0-9112 GCA_964553375.1 uncultured Eggerthellaceae bacterium
TAATCATCCCGCATCCCCCGGCATAATCTGTCGTCATCCGCGACCCCTGACATGCTGCTAGAATGGTTTGCGTCAAAGATCACCCTTAAGGAGAACAAGATGTCTAAGGGAACTTACAGTTTCACAACACCGATTTACTATGTGAATGCGGCACCTCATCTGGGGACTGCCTATACCACCATCGCTGCCGACACGGTGGCGCGTTATCAGCGGATGAACGGCTACGACGTGAACTTCGTCACCGGCATGGACGAACATGGGCAGAAGGTGGCAGACACTGCGGCGGCCAAGGGGATGACGCCTCAGGAATGGTGCGACTCCATGGAGCCGGCGTTTCGCGATACGTGGGATTTGCTGAATATCACCTATACCGACTTCGTGCGCACGACCGAGCCGCGCCATGCCGAAACCGTGCAGCATTTTTGGCAGGATCTGTATGACCGGGGCTATCTTTACAAAGGCAGCTATGAAGGCTGGTACTGTGTTCACGAGGAGACGTATTACGCCGAGTCCGACCTGGAGAAGAATGAGGATGGCGAATTCGTGTGTCCGGATTGTAAGAGACCGGTGCAACTTATGTCAGGCGGCGAGGAGAACTGGTTCTTCAAACTGTCAGAATTCCAGCAACCTCTGTTAGATTTCTATGCATCCCATCCCGATTTCATCCGGCCGGAGTCGCGTCGCAACGAGATCGTGGCTTTCGTTGAGCGCGGGTTGAAGGATCTGTCCATCTCTCGATCGACCTTCGATTGGGGCGTGCCGCTTCCCTTTGACGAGGGGCATGTGGCTTATGTTTGGGCGGACGCGCTGCTGGCGTATTTCACGGGCATCGGCTACGGGGATAAGGAGCATCCGGAGAGGTTCGAGGAAGCGTGGCCCATGCAGTACCACTTCGTGGGCAAGGATATCACGCGGTTTCATTGTGTGATCTGGCCGGCGATGCTGATGGCTGCAGGGTTGGACCCGGCGCACACCGTTTTCGGCCACGGGTTTTTGCTGACCAAGGGTGAGAAGATGTCCAAGTCTAAGGGCAACGCCCTTTCTCCGCAGGATATGGTGCGGGTGTTCGGCGTGGACGCATACCGTTATTACTTCATGAGCGATGTGCATTTCGGATCCGATGGGTCCATCTCGCTGGAGCGTATGGTTCAGGTGTACAACAATGAGCTCGCGAATACGTGGGGCAATCTCGTTAGTCGCGTTTTCAACATGACGGGAAAGTATTTGGACGGTAAAGTCCCCGAGATTTCGCCAGAAGTTGCTGATAAAGTTGACAATCCTTTGGCAAAGATCGCCCAGGGATTATACGAGAAGTACGATGCCGCCATGAGTGATGTTGATTTCACCGGCGCTGTGGAAGCGGTGCAGGAGTTAGCCCAGGCTGCCAATTTATATGTGGAGGAGATGGCTCCATTCCGTCTGGCGAAAGACCCAGAATCCGCCGATGAGCTGGCTGTTGTGATGTATAACCTGCTTGAGGCCATTCGGATCATCGCGCTGTATATGGCGCCGTTTGCTCCCAACACCTCCGCTGAGGCGTTCCGTCGTTTGGGCCTTGGGGACATCACGGCTGTGACGGACATCGAAGCCGCCACCAAGTGGGGCCAGTTGCCCGCGGGCAATGCCGTGGAAGTGGGCGATCCGCTGTTCCCGCGTTTGGACGTTGAGGAAATAGACTTCGAGGTGGAGTAGGCGCCGAGGGGTCACGTTGGGCGGAGGAAGATGTCGAGCGATCGCTTAAAGATGCCGCCGCAGCGCGATCTGGGTTTCTACCAGCGCAAGAAGCACGATAAGTGGCGTGAGGTGGCTGCGCCCTCGCCAGCGCTTGAGGCGCCGGTTGCGGATTCCCATGCTCATCTCCATATGATGTCCGACCCAGCTTGGGAGCTGGTCCGCTGTGCAGCGAACGGGGTAAATCTTGTGAGCTCTGTGGCGGACCCAAGCGAAGATGACATGGCGCAGGTGTTGGATATCGCGGATATTCCCGGAAGATATCGGAATAACCCTGGCGAATATCTGTCGGCAACAGACGAAGATCTGTTAGAAAGAGCAGGTGAATCGGGGAAGATCGCCGACGTTTTGCTTACCGTGGGTGTGCATCCGCATAATGCCCGGCTGTATTCTGATGAACTTGAGCGACAACTCGTTGGATATTTGATAGACCCGCGGGTGCGCGTGTTGGGAGAGATAGGGCTGGACTATCACTACGACTTCTCGCCACGCGAGGCTCAGAGGGACGTGTTCAGGCGGCAGATCCAGTTGGCTCATGAGCTGCAAATGCCCATCGCGCTGCACCTGCGCAGCGGTGAAGAAGCAAACGACGCGCACCGGGAGGCGTTCGAGATTCTTCAAGAGGAAGGGTTTCCCCGGGCGGGGACGCTGCTGCACTGTTGTGCCCTGAGTCCAGATGAGCTGCAACCATGGATCGATGCTGGATGCTACATAGCCTACGGCGGTGCTGTGACTTTCAAGAACGCCGATGAAGCTCGGGCGGGTGCGCGCATCGTGCCTGCGGACCAGCTTCTGCTTGAGACCGATGCTCCTTATATGACACCGGAACCGATGCGCGGGGCGGCTTGCACGCCGGCTCATGTGATCTTTACGGCGCAGGATTTATCGGAAACGCGCGGGGAGCAGCCGGGGGAAAGCCGCAGGGACTTTCTGCAGCAAATCCGGCGAAATACCGATAGGTTCTTGGGAGAAACCCGGGATGATAGAAGGAAGAACCAGGTATGAAACGTTTGATTCTTGTGGGATCACCAAGGACTTCTGGGCGCAGTACCGCCTTGGCGGAGATGATTTTCGAGCAGAATATCGCCGAATATCCGGAAGACGAGCTGTTTTTAGTACCTATCTCTGAGGTGGATGTGGGACCTTGCGTAGGTTGCGATGGATGCAAGGAAGAATCCGCTGTCATTGTTCGCGACGACGAGGGCCATGAAATCTCGCTGATGAAGCATCGCTGCATTTATGACGATGACATGCAGATGGTCTATGACCTGATTGATGATGCAGATGAGATTGTGGTGGTGTGCCCGGTGTATTTCTCGGGAGCGCCGGCTCCGTTCAAATGCTTGATAGATCGGCTCCAACCTTACTTCTGGACCGATTTGCGCACGGGTCAGAAGCGGCCAGCCACGCTGCACGTGATCGGTGAAGGTGGCGACCCCCATGGATTCGACGCCTTGGTAAGCGAGGTTCGTTCTGCCTTTTCCGTGGCTGGTTTTCGGCTGACCCGTGTGATGGATTGGGTGGGAAAACTGGATGCGAACGGGGAGATCCTGGAAGAAGCACGGGAGATTCCGGCAGATCCCGACAAGAAGCCTGCAACGGAGGCTGCGGCCAGCGGGTTGCGCAAACCCGACGTGAAATTGGACCTTTCGCAGAATCCGCAGAAGGCGAAGAAGGCGCAGAAAAACCAAGAGACGTTAAGGCCCTCGAAGGCCTCGAAGCCGCAGAAATCCCAAAAGCCATCGAAGTCGGCGAAGGTTCAGAAGTCTCCGAAGTCTAAGGAACCGTCGAAGTCGTCAGAGTCGTCGATAGTCCAGAAGCCATCGAAGTCTCAGAAACATCGGGAGTCTCAGGGGTTGCGGGGATCCCGGAAGCCCTCGAGAACCTCGAAGCCAACGAAGGGGTAGCTGGTGACTCGTGTATCTCCTTTATCAACCCCATCGGCAACGCGCGAAGTTTTGGAGCGCCACGGCCTTTACACCAAATACGGGTTGGGGCAAAACTTCCTGGTGAACGATGATATTTTGCGCAAGATCATCGAGCTTGCTGCAGTGAGCGCAGATGATGTGGTGCTTGAAGTGGGGCCTGGGATAGGTACCCTGACCTACGGGTTGCTCGCAACGGGCGCTGCAGTGGTGGCCATTGAGAAGGATGCGGATCTTCCCGCGGTTCTAACGGATACTCTGCAAGAATTTGACGGATCTTACCGGCTTTTATCCATGGATGCACTGCAGGTTTCCAACGAGACCCTGGCCGATTTGCCCCAGAAACCCAACAAGCTTGTATCAAATCTTCCTTACGCCGTGGCGGCAACGGTGGTATTGGATTATATGCAACAGCTCCATTGCCTTCAGAGCGCTACGGTCATGGTGCAAAAAGAGGTGGCTGACCGCATGACTGCCAAGCCGGGCACCAAGCTTTATGGAGCCTATACGGTGAAGCTGGGATTATATGCTGCTCCTGTTGATAGATTTCCGGTGGCGCCGGGCAATTTCTTTCCGCCTCCACGAGTGGATAGCGCCGTGTTGCGTTTGGATCGCCGCAGTGTGCGGGATGACTCCGATCGTGAGTTGACCAGGGAAGAGTTGTCCGCTGTGTGTGAGATGGCCGATGCTGCGTTTGCCACGCGGAGGAAAACCTTGGCGAATTCTTGTAAGACTTTCTTCTCGGGGCGTCCCGAATTACTTGAGAAGCTGCCGGTCATCTTTGAGGCTGCGAGTATCGATCCAAAGCGTCGGGGTGAGACTTTATCTCAAGAGGAATTTATCCGCCTCGGCCTTGCGGCAATCGATGCTATTGAGTAATTTTACTCAGTATATTGAGTAAAATTACTCAATAGCTCATGTGTCCTACTGAGTAAACCATTAACGTGAGAATAGAAGACCATGCAGTTTTGCAAGGTGAATGATGTTTTGCTCAGGTTGTAGCAACTGCCCTATCGCAGCCATGTCGACACAGAAACCGGGAAGCCATCTTCTCAGCTTAAAAGAATAACCTGCTTGAGTTTGGGTTGGTTATCGCCGATACGCTTCACGACGATGTGCTATATCTATTGCAAGAATCACTAGTTCGTCATCAAGAATGTCACAGATTATCCGATAATCCCCTACGCGGTAACGCCACAAACCAGCAAGATTTCCACTGAGTGATTTTCCTCGCGAGCGGGGGTTGTCTAATTGCGAAATCTCGCGCAGCTCTTTGATGATACGTTTGGCAACGGGTTTATCTAACTTCCCGAAAGCTTTGTCGGCGCGCTCTGTTACTCTAATCTCCCAGGTCATAATGCTTTTCGACCTCATCGAGCGAGTATGTCTTCATGCGGCCTGCGCGATAGTCGGCTGCATCCATGAGCAACTGATTCTCGTATTCAAGGCGATCGATGGCGTCTTCCAGCGCTTCTTTCATGTAATACGCTTTAGACCGCCCTGTCTGCTGAGCCAGGCGCGCATAACGACTTTCCAACTCGGGTGCAAGTCTGATTGTTGTCGGCATACTACCTCCTGACCTGTATGAATACATGTATTCATAGTGAATACATTATAGCATATTGCTGCCGGTCGGATCTTTAGTTAGGTTTCTGTCGAACCTTTGTTAGCTATGCGGGTTTGACTTGGTCTTGGAAGTAGATCTTGTACCACATGAGGAACATATAGACGATCCAGATTCGGCGCGTGTTGTCCTTGGTTTGGGATTTATGCTCATCAAGCAGGCGAACAAGCTCGTCCGTGTTGAAGAATTGCGCAGCGGTTTCGGTGGTGAAAGCCTCTTTGACCAGGTTGTAGTACTTGTCCTCTCGCAGCCACGCTGCCACCGGAACCGGGAACCCCAGCTTCTCCTTTTGCGCCCAATCCTTAGGAATCGCGCGCTCGGCGGCTTGACGCAGGGTGATCTTCGTCTGATTCTCGTCCACTTTTTGTCGCGTGGGGATGGTCGCCGAGACGCCGAATACTTCCTTATCCAGGAAAGGAACGCGGGATTCAAGGGAGTGGGCCATGGACATCTTGTCGGTTTTGAGAAGAATGTCGCCCACCAGCCAGAACCAAAGGTCTACATATTGCATGCGCGTGGTCTCGTCCATGTCGGAGACTTCAGCGTAGACCGGCGCGGTGAGCTGTTGGGGCAAAGGCAGTTGGGAAAGCGGATCGGTGTTATGTTTGACGTGGGATTCCGTGTCGTGAGCGAGGCCGATCACCTGCACTGCGCCGCCAGGGGTGGCAAGGTGGCGCAGGCGTTCGCGCAGCTTGGGAGCCAAAACGCGCTCGCGCTCCTCCGTGGAAAACGCCACGCCGTTGGCGTTGGTATAGTACCAATCCTCCACCATCTCAGAAGCGCGCTCGAGGTAGTTCGCCCCGCGAATTCCCAGCTTGCGCAGCGCTTTTGAACCGGCAGCAAGCAAGCCATGGGGCATCCAGCTGAGCTTCTTGTTGGCGAAAGGCGCCTGGTAGATGCGATAGCCACCGAAGAACTCATCGGCCCCTTCGCCGGAAAGCACGGCCTTGACCTGGGTGGCTGCCAGCTGGTCAACGAAGTAGAGCGCCACAGCCGAAGGGTCCGCCGACGGTTCGTCCATGTGCCACTGCACGAGGGGCAGCGACTCCCAGTATTCCTGTTCCGTGATGTGCTTCGAACTGTTCTTGATCTCTAACAGATCTGCCAGCTCTTTTGCCCAAGAAATCTCGTCGCGTTCGCCCTCGTACTCCGAGAATCCAACAGTAAATGTCTTTATCGCCGGGTTCTCCTTCGCCAGGCATGCCGCCATGTAGCTGGAGTCGATGCCGCTGGAAAGGAACGAGCCCACCTCCACGTCGGCCACGTTGTGGAAGCGCACTGATTCGCGCATGACCTGGTCTATCTCGTCAACGGTCTGGGACGCTGGACGCGTGAGGTTCAGGTTGTAGTGGGGGCGCCAATAGCGCCGGATGCTCAGCGAGCCGTCGGCGGCTACGCGCAGACAGTGGCCCTGTGGCAGTTTGAAGATCCCCTTGAAGAACGTTTGCTCCAAAGCGCTGAACTGGAAACACAGGTATGCGCCGAGGGCTTCCTCGTTAAGTTCTCGTTGGTAATCCGGGTGTTCCAGGATGCATTTGATCTCGCTGCCGAAGATGAATCGGCGACTTTCCGGTATAGATGTGTAGTAAAACGGTTTGATCCCGAAGAAATCCCGGGCGCAGAAGAGCTCTTGGGTCGTTTCGTTCCAGATGGCGAATGCGAACATGCCGCGCAGACGCTCCAATACAGCCTCTGACCAGGCTATATATCCAACAAGAAGCACTTCGGTATCGGAGTTGGTCTGAAACTCCCATCCTTCATGCTCTAACTGTTCTCGCAGCTCGCGGTAGTTGTAGATCTCCCCGTTGAATACGATGGCCCACTCACCACGCTGGGCCGCTGCAGCCTCACCTTCGCGCGGCAGGCCGTCGGGACCAAGGGCGGGAGAGGTCACTTCGGAGAAATGTTGGCCGGTCGCACGTACCATGGGCTGGTTTCCACCCTCCAGGTCGATCAGCGAGAGACGCCGATGGCCCAGAGCGATGCCGTTGTCGATATACTGCCCTTCGCCATCTGGCCCGCGATGGGCCATGATGTCGCACATGGACTTAAGAATTGTCAGGTCAGATTCGCTCTCGCGTGCCGCCCCGGTGAATCCGCATATACCGCACATTGCAACCAGCCTTTCATTTTGCCTTGATAATAATAGCCGAATAGAGCCGCGAGGAACTTCTGTAGAAGAATCATCGCTATAATGTCAGAGCGATTTCAACGCTTGAGGAATCGGGATGGAGCTTTTGTTAGAAAAGGCGGAGCAACGTCGTTAGAAAAGACGAAGCGTCGCCAGGGGTTTCTTCCGACTTCTTGAGGAATCGGGATGGGACTTTTGTTAGAACGGGCAGAAGGGGCTGCGGTAGCCCCGAATGTCGTCGGAAGTTCCTTCTGACTCCTTGAGGAATCGGGATGGGACTTTTGTCAGAAAAGGGGACCGAATAATGGCAGATTTGGAATCTACCACCGAATCGAACAAGACACAACGCAGTGCGTGGTCGGGCAAACTCGCCTTCATTTTGGCAGGCGCGGCAAGCGCCGTGGGCTTGGGCAACTTGTGGCGTTTCCCCACGTTGGCGGCCCAATACGGCGGCGGCACCTTCATCTTCACCTACTTCGTGCTGGCCTTCACCTTCGGCATCTCGTTGTTGCTGCTGGAAACCGCTCTCGGCCGTAAGACCGGCTTGTCGGTCATCGGCGCGTTTTCCAGCCTCAACAAAAAGTGGAAGTTCGTGGGCGTGCTGGCCGCCGCGGTGCCGTTCATCATCACGCCGTACTATTGCGTGATCGGCGGCTGGGTCGCGAAATACCTCACCGCATACCTCAGCGAAACGCCGGGCGCCATTGCGGGCGACACCTTCTTCACCTCGTTCATCACCAGCCCGGATGCTAGCTACATCTTCATGCTGATCTTCATGCTGCTGTGCATCGCGGTTGTGGCGATGGGCGTGAAAAACGGCATCGAGAAAGTGAACATGGTCATGATGCCGTTGCTGCTGGTCATGGCGCTGGGCATCTCCATTTTCGTGCTGATGCAGCCCGGCGCGGCGGAGGGCGCGGCGTACTACCTGATCCCCGATTTCTCGAAATTCTCGCCTGAGCTGGTGATTAACGCGCTGGGGCAGATGTTTTACAGCCTGTCGCTGGCCATGGGCATCATGGTGACTTACGGCAGCTACCTGTCCAAGAAGGAGGCGCTGACCTCCTCGTGCGCGAGCATTGCCGGGTTTGACCTGGTGGTTTCGTTCCTCGCGGGCCTTATGATCGTGCCTGCGGCGTTCATCATGCTGGGTGTCACCGAGACCGGCACGCTGCCGGCCGGCCCGTCGCTCATGTTCGTCACGCTGCCCGGCGTGTTCAGCGACATGGGCTCCGCGGCCACGGTGGTGGGCGTCGTGTTCTTCCTGCTGGTGCTTTTTGCGGCCATGACCAGCGCAATCTCGCTGATCGAGGCCTGCACCTCCATCGTGCAAGACGGCACGCACTGGACGCGCGGCAAGTCGCTGGCGGTCGTGGGCGCGTTCGTGATCCTGGTCGGCTGCCTGGTGAACGCGGGCTACAACGGCCTGAGCTTCATCGAGCCCATGGGCGCCGGCTCGTCCATCCTGGACTTCTTCGACTTCTTCTCCAACTCGGTGTTGATGCCCATTGTTGCGCTTCTGACCTGCGTGTTTGTTGGCTGGATCATTAAGCCGAAGACGCTGATCGACGAAGTGCGCGTGTCGGCGAAGTTCTCGCTGGCCGGTGCGTGGAGCATCATGGTGAAGTACATCGCGCCGGTGCTGGTTGCCGTGATCTTGATCTGGAATTTGGTGAACCAGTTCATGTAGCGCGGTGGGCG
>CAZKKN010000052.1:9212-12045 GCA_964553375.1 uncultured Eggerthellaceae bacterium
CCCGCTTAAGGGGCCGTCTTACATAATCCCCCTTTAAGGATCCATATTATTGGTGTCATATTAGTGCCGCCCGTATCGCCCGTATCGCCCTCTCATAAGTTGGGACAAATCAACCGGCCCCCTGTTTTGCTTGGGGGCTAAGCCGACATCCGCGTGAAGTCTGCGTAGTGAGTGGGGCGATGGTGTCCGCGCGGGGTCTGACGCGGTGGGCGGAACAACAGTGCCCGCGCAGGACCTGACGCAGTGAGTGGGGGCGATGGCGCCTGCGGGTGGTCTGGCACAGTGGGCGGAACTGATGTAGCATTTCATCCGGTGCGAGACTTTAATTGATAGGGTATTTCGTAGGACCTCGCGAAGCCCCGCGGACCCCGCGAGACCCGGCAGGCCCCCGCGGACCCCGCGAGACCTCACGAAATCTCGCAAGAAACAAGAACTCACAGGAGACAGCATGGCACTTTCAATCGGCATCGTGGGACTGCCCAACGTGGGAAAGTCCACCCTCTTCAACGCGCTGACCAGCAACAATGCGCTGGCGGCCAACTACCCCTTCGCCACAATTGAGCCCAACGTGGGCGTGGTGCCGGTGCCCGACGGCCGGCTGCAGGCGCTCGCGCAGATCGACAATCCGGCGCAGATCGTGCCGGCCACGGTGGAGTTCGTGGACATCGCCGGGCTGGTGGCGGGCGCGTCGCGCGGCGAGGGGCTGGGCAACCAATTCCTCGCGAACATCCGTGAAACGGACGCGATTTGCCAGGTCGTGCGGTACTTCACGGACGCCGACGTGGTGCACGTGGACGGCAAGATCTCGCCCTCGAGCGACGTGGAAACGATCAACACCGAGCTCATTTTGGCCGACATCGCCACGGTGGAGAAGGCGCTGCCGCGGCTGGAGAAGGAAGCGAAGCGCGACAAGGCCGCCGTTGCGAAGTTAGAGGCAGCGAACAAGGTGCTCGCCGGGCTGAACGACGGCGTGCGGGCGCGGGTGCAGGACCTCTCGGAGGACGAGCGCGCGGCGCTGTACGATCTGCACCTGATCACGATGAAGCCGGTGCTCTACGTGGCGAACGTTGACGAAGACCAGGTCACGGCGCAGTTGGAGCCCATCGACGGCTGCGTGCCGGTGCCGATCAGCGCGAAGATCGAGGCGGATCTGGCGGACATGGACCCGGAGGACGCGGCCGTGTTCCTGGAAGAGATGGGGCTCTCGGAAAGCGGGCTGGCGCGGCTGGCGCGCGAGGCCTACGCGCTGCTGGGGCTGCAAAGTTACTTCACGAGCGGCGAGAAGGAGACGAAGGCGTGGACGATCCCCATCGGGGCGAAGGCGCCGCAGGCCGCGGGCGTGATTCATAGCGATTTTGAGCGCGGGTTCATTAAGGCCGAGACCGCGAGCTTTGAGGACTACGTGGAATACGGCGGCGAAAAAGGCTGCCGTGAAGTGGGGAAACTGCGACAAGAAGGCAAGGACTACGTGGTGCAGGATGGCGACGTGATGCACTTCAAGTTCAACGTGTAGCGCGGGTCGGCGGCCAGCGCCGTCGGTTGCCAGGTGGTCGGCGCGCCAGGCGGCTACTGGTGCCGCGCCGCCCCTGCTGATCTATCTTTTCTGATTACCGCAACAAATAAAGATTGACCCGCTTGCAGCCGCATGCGGATTGGCGGGATTATGTCATATGTCAGGGGACGGGGATGATGGCATGTCCCCAAATGCTCAAGCCATCATCCCCGTCCCCTGACATAAGCCCCGAGCACGGCTGCCATTGTGCTCGGATGGAAGTGTAGCTCGCGGGGCGATGCCCTACGTTTTTGATGCAGGTGCGTTGTTTTGACGGATCCGTGGTCAAATACCCCCTCGAGTCTGAGCTTGCGGGTACCAGAATTGCGTTTCCGGACGCCAAAAACGGATTCGGCAGGGAAGCTCGGTGGTAAAACCCCAGGTCGCGGATTTCGGTGCGGGGCAAAGTGGCTGAAATTGCAGCAAAAAAGTCAGACTGGAGGGGGTTTTTGACCATCGGGTGTGCGAGCGAGAGCTTGTTGGAAGAAATATTGGGGTGGAGCGCGCGTAAGCGCGTGGGTGTAGGGATTATGTCAGGGGACGGGGATGATGGCATGATCCTTTTGGATCATGCCATCATCCCCGTCCCCTGACATAACCAGTCCCCTGACATAACCACATCCCCGTCCCCCGGCATGCTGACACGCGCAAGCGGCTCGCCCCTCGCGGCCAGGCCTATGGCGCATCCTCCCACCGCCCGGCCAGACCTACATCTCGGTTGGGAAAACCGGTAACGGGGCCCTTGCGGATGCGCTTAGGTCGGGAAAACTGGCAACGGGGGCCTTCCGGGCGCGGTTTCTGCCAGAAATCTCGAGCAAAGTGCGTTTTCGAGCGCCTTTTCCGCTCTCGGAGACCCTCTTCGGGGGCGTTTCCCCAGGTCGCAGAAATATTAGATATGGCTAACTGACTACTTGCTCGAGATTCCTGGCAGAAAACCGGGATTTGGGTCGGGCCCGGGCGGAAGAGAGGGAACGCGCGGTCATGGGGTCATGGGGTCATGGGTGTAAGAGGCAGGATACCTGGAACGGAAAGCGGGTCGCCCATGGCGGGCGGCGGAGGGCTCCCGCAGTTCGCGGCATGGCGCCTTAAACCGTATGTCTTCGGCCCGCCCCTCCGACGTCCCGGCTGCGCAGGGGTTCGCCTACGGCTTCTCGCCGTATGTCAGGGGACGGGGATGATGGCATATGTTTTATGTCAGGGGACGGGGATGATGGCATGATCCCAATGGGATCATGCCATCATCCCCGTCCCCTGACATAAAACATCCCCGTCCCCTGACAT
>CAZKKN010000053.1:0-11925 GCA_964553375.1 uncultured Eggerthellaceae bacterium
GTTCCGAAGGCCGTTAGGCCTTCGGAACCAGCAGCTCGGCAATCTGCACCGCATTCAGCGCAGCGCCCTTGCGGATCTGATCGGCAACATTCCAAAACGCCAGCCCATGCGGCACGCTGGCATCGCGCCGCACGCGCCCAACAAACACGCCATCGGTGCCCGCAAGCAATCCCGGCATAGGATACTCCAGCGCGCTGATGTCGTTCATCACCGTTACACCAGGGGCGTTTTCCCAGGCCACGATTGCCTCGCCCACGGTCACCTCGTCCTCGAACTCCACATTGACCGCCTCGCCGTGGCAGCGCAGCACCGGCACGCGCACGCAGGTCGCAGCCACCTCCAGCTCCGGGTCGCCCATGATCTTCTTGGTCTCCACCACCATCTTCCATTCTTCTTTGGTGGAGCCGTCGTCCATAAACACATCGATGTGCGGAATGCAATTGAACGCGATCTGATGCGCGAAAGCCTCAATGGTCAGTTCGCCGTCACGCGCCTCATCCAAAAACTCGCGCGTCTGGTCGTACAGCTCGGCCATGGCCTTGGCGCCCGCGCCCGACGCCGCCTGATAGGTAGACACCACCACACGGCGGATGCGCGACAGGTCATACAGCGGCTTCAGCGCGGCCACCATTTGGATGGTAGAGCAGTTGGGGTTGGCAATCACGCCGTTATGCCAAGCCACATCCTGAGGGTTAACCTCGGGAACAACCAGCGGCACATCCTCGTCCATGCGAAAAGCGCTGGAGTTGTCAATCATCACCGCGCCGGCATCCACCACGGCCTGCCGCATCGCGCGGGACACGTTGGCACCCGCGGAAAACAGCGCGATGTCCACGCCGCGGAAGCTTTCGGGGGTCATCTCTTGCACGGTCAGAGGGCCCTCCGGCACATCTCCGCAGCCCGCGAAGGGAATCTGGCGCCCAGCCGAGCGCGCTGAAGCGAGCGCCCGCACCTCGGCGGCGGGGAAGTTGAGGTCATGGAGCACGTTCATGAACTCCTGGCCCACAGCGCCCGTCGCGCCCGCCACTGCCACCACCGGATTTGCCGGCATCGTCTTATCCCAGGTCATGAAACCCTCCTATAACCGATACAGTCTATTGCTCCGCGCTGTCCACGGCACCAGCGCCCGCGTCCGCAGCGACACCAGTCGCCCCGCCAGCACCATCCTCGTCGTCCAGACCTTCTCCCTGCTGCACCTTCTGAAGGCGCAGGTTGCACACAGAGAACGGCTCGCCCTTGTACAACCGGAAAGTCTTATAACCGCAATTGCCATAACCGCTGCACGAGCGGCACTTCACCGCTTCGATTCCCTTGTGGCAGAGGTCGTCATCAGTCAACTCGCGAAAGCCGCGCTTCGCCATCGCGGCTGCAACATCCAAAGCCATGATTCCTCCTAGATGAGCCTTCCGGCCGCGCTGCAAACCTAACGCTTGAGCAGCTCGTATACGAAATTCACGTTATCTTCCAACAGCAATTCGTCAACGTTGGCCATCACGTCGTCGGGGCTGCCCTTCAGCGCCGGACGCCCGTTCTCAGCGCCGAACAGGTGCATGCTCTGGAAGCCCGCTTTCTGAATGATGGACGCAATGGACTCGGTGCCGCTCAAATCCACCTCGCCCAAGGCAAGGCCCGTCCTGGTCACGGCATCGCGCGTGTAACGCTTGATGCGCGACGAGGCGCTGATCTTCTTCGTTGCGCCCTCGCGCGTCGCAACGGATAGCTCGCCCGCACCCAAGGATTCCACGTCAATGGCCATGGATCCGCGCAGCTCGGCTTTATGCTCAGCCAAGAACGCCTCAATGCCATCGTGGCTCAGATCGTCGTCGCTCCCAATGGCCACAAACCACACCTCGGTGTTGAACGCCGGATTGCGGAAGTGATAGATTCGCTCGATCTCGCCGGTCACAAACGGCTTGCTCACAGCCTCCGGCGGCAGGTCCTCTATGGCCACGTCGGCAACGGCGTCCTCGCCGGAGCGCATGTCCACATAACCCAAGGACATCCGCGAAGACGCGCCGCCCTCCCAATTCCGACGCCCGCGGCGCCGCTTGGAGGCGCTATCCCCTTCAATATCGCCGAAGGAATCGAAGCCATCCGATGCAAACGGGTCGGCCGCGTCGTCGTAGGAATCGTCACGGAACGACTCCCAGCCACCCCGAGCGCGCCCAACGCTGCGGGCATCGAAATCGTCGTCCACGCCCAGCCACTCCTGGGGCGACTCCATGACCTCTTCCTCCGTCTGGCGCTTGTGGCGGAAGCGGCTGAAGAAACCGCTGCCGCGCTTGGGCTCCTCTATCTCGCCCCTGGCATAGTCGTCGAAGCTCTCGCCGTATTCCTCATCGGCGTAGTCAGACACCAGGTTTGCGGCGAAATCCGTCTCCATCTGGGAGTTGAAGTCGCTCGGAACCTCCATGTCGTAGTCCACGGCCTCTACCGAGGTCTGCGCGCTCGCAGAGGCGGGGGCGGCGCTGGCCGCGGTCGCACCGGCTGCAACGGTGCCGTCCGTCATCGCAACGTCGCCAACCGCAGCAGCTGCTTCGGCGGCAACGTCACCTTCGGCCGCAGGCGAATCCATGGATACGGGCTTGTTCAGGATATCGGGCACCGCGCGTACCGCCGCTTTGCGCGCCTCGTCCTTGGTGCGGATAACGCCCGAAAGCGAAGGCACGTTGTTGCGCAAGCTGCGCAGGCGCTCCAGGCGATCAACCTTGGGCGGCTCTTCGGCAGTAGCTGTCTGAACGGGCACTTCGTCTATTGCGGGGATACCGCTCACGCGAGCCGCCGGAGTCTCGCGCGCCGGCTGGCCAGCGGAAGCATCCGAGGAAGCATCCGAAATGGTCTCCTCGGAGATAAGCTCCGCCTGCACCGCGCGCTCGGGCGCGGCAGGCTGAGCGCCGTCGCCCCTGGCAGGGGCGGTTGCCGTGGTACCCGCACTCTCCACTTCCACCGCGGCCTCTACCACGACCTCCTCAGCCACAGGCGTAGCCATGGCGCGGGTGGGGTCGTCCAAGTGAGCCTCGGCTTCGGCCACGGCTTCGGCCTGGGCCGCTGCAGCTTCGCGAGTCTCGCGCTCTTTCTCCTCCAATGCCGCCCGAGCTTCGGCTTCGCGAGCCTCGCGCTCGGCGCGGGCCTGAGCTTCACGCTCTTCCTGAATCGCCCGCTCATGCTCGTTGCGCTCGCGCTCCGCATGCTCCATGGCCTCGGTGAACCGCGAACGATGAACCTCGCTTTTCTGGGCCGGCGAACGACGCGCGTTCTTCTGGGCTGCGATGAACCAGCTCGGCGCATTGTGGAATCCACCGGCGTCTTGCTCTTCTTCCTCGGGAGCCGGTGCCGGGGCAGGGGCGGGTGTTGCAGCTGGGGCTGCAGCTGGCATGGCAATCGGTTCGTTCACCGCATTTGAGGCAACAGGGGCTTCTGCCACAACCTCCGCGGATTCGTCTATCACAATGGGCGCATGCTTCGAGGTGACCGAGCTGCTTCCCGGAGTCCATTCGGTGAAGGCGGCGGCGAACTCCTCGTCGGGCACCGCCTCGAAAGATCCGGTCACCGTCATGCCCGGTACCGGGGCCTCGGGCTGCCCTTCGGCGGAAGACGGCCCGGCGATCACCTGCACCACGCCTTCAACCTCCGCCGCCTCAACGGCCGCACCAGCCGCGCCAGCAGCCCCGGCCGCACTAGCATCAGCCCCGGCTTCCACGCCAGGCACGCCGGCGAGCGAAACCGGCTCCACAGCCGGCTCGTCGGCGGCGATTGGCTTCTCGGAAAGCGAGCTGAACACGCGACGCTCCACAGGTTTGCCGGTCAGAGCTGCAATGGCAGCCTTGGCGGCCAGCAGGCGCTCTTCCTCGGAGCCCTCCGCAATGCCGCCGGTGGCAGCAGCTTGATATTCCAAAGTTGCGCCCTCGGGCACCAGGCCGGCAGACGCAGCCGCGGCGGCGCCATGGATGGTCACGTCGGTCGCATAAGATGCCAAGTCGGCCTCGCTCACGCTGCCGCTGCTGATGCGGCGCGCAATCTCTATCAGCGCCGCCGAGCCCGTAGCGTTGTTGTTCGCGCCCTCGTTAAGCGGCGCGCGACGGCTCAACACGTAATCAAGCGCCGGCAGCAGGCACACGATGAGCGCCACGGCCGAGAGCACATTCAAGATAACCAGCGCCCCACCGCCACTGATGGCGATGAAGATCCGCAGCAACCCCAGCACAGCAGCCGCAACGGCAGCCCCCGCGCCCAGCACGTCCAGGGGCAGCTTCAGGCGCTCCAAACGTTTGGAGATCCCAGACTTCACGCGCCCGGAATCGTAGTGCGCCACCAGGATGATCTTGCGGGAAACCGCTTTGCTCGAACCCTCGTTCTCGGGGTTGGGTTGGTATTTCGCCACCACATTCTGGCTTGCGCCCTTGCCCAGCATGCGCGCCAGCAGCGGTGTACCCATGACCTCCAGCACGTAGACGCAAGCCGCCGCCGCAACGATCACGAAAGCCGGAATCGTGAGCGCCGAGACGAACATCGCAAGCACCGTTGCCAGGATGATCACCACCGCCAGGATGGTATGGGAGAGACCGATATTGGTCGTGCGTTGAAATTCCTCGATGTTCGCGGAGAAGCCCGCTTCGCGCTGAATCTGCTCCGTGATGAACAGGGCGGTCTGGCGCTCCTCCTCGGAACCTGCAGGTCGCGGGCCGATCTGCTCTACGATATAACGCGTATAATCCATCAGTTGTGACATCAATAAAGCCTTCCGGTAGACTTCTTTGCACAGACTCAAGGCACAGTTGTGCATAATCCACAAAATTATACCTCGTCACCTTAGAAATCCATGGCTTATTCAGGCTTTTTCTATCCGAGCGGACAAAAGTTAACCAGGGCTCGAAAGCCGAAGCTTGCCGAGGCTTGAAACTGGAAGCTGAAAAACCGGGAACCGAAGGCGCTCACACGCGCCACTCGCTTGCGCATCCGCGTATCCGAGGTCGCTTGGCCCCTGAACGAAGGCGCTTACGCGCGTCGCACGCTTGCGGCCGCCTCATCCGTGCACCCCGATGGTCAAAAATTCCAGTTATTCGCGATTTTTCTCCCATTTTTGCTTTAATCTGTGAGACGCGAAATTCGTGACCTGGGGTTTTGCTGGTGCGGCTTGGAAATACACTCGAAACGCCGCTCAAAAACCGCGAATAACTGGAATTTTTGACCACATCCCTGCGCCCTAAAGGTGCTGGCGAAGGTTGGCGTCGCTCACCGTCACCACGGCCCGCGCCTCGTCGTAGACCTCTTTGGCCTGCTCAACCTGAGAAACATAGTGTTCGCGCACCACATCGCCCAAGGAGGCGGGCAACTCAGCGGCTGCGGCTGCGGCCTCACGCTCCTTGGCGTTGTACTCGGCGTTAGCCTCACTCGCCGCCTCGCGGTCACCATCCAATATGGCCTGGGTGGTGGCCAAAGCACTTTGCAACCCCGCGATCCGCAGGGCGATATACTCGTGCTGAGCGCTGAAATCCAATCCCTTGATCTCCCCTTCAAGCTCGGAAAGCGCCTGGTCAGCTTCACTTAAATCCGCTATGGCCAGTTGGGTCTTGTAGTCCACCTGGGTCAGCTCGTCCTCGGATGCCGCCTCGTTGGCCAGCTCCGCTGCCTCCTGAGACGTCTCAGCCGCAGCGACCACCTTCTCCCAGGCATCATCAGCCACTGCAGCCTGGCTTTGCACATCGGTCGCAAGCTCCAACGCCGAGCGCGCCGCCGCCAGCAAATCACGCCGAGCAGCCACGGCGTCTTCCACCTCTCCCAGCGTCATGACCTCGAACTCACCCGAAAAATCCTCGCGCATTGCCTGGGCGCGGCGCAAAATGGCATCCATACCATCGGAGGCGCCTTCAAGCCCCTCCAGGGCGCTTGCCTGCTGATCCACCAGAGCCGTATCCAAAAGGCTCCCCATCAGCGAATCGGCCGTAACCAGGGACGCATCCACCGGGGAAAACTCCGCCACCAATCCGTTCAGCCGCCCGGAGAAATCCATGCGGGCCATGTACAGTTGATGACTCACCAACACGCCGGTGCACAGCACAGCGAGCGCCACCAGACAAGCCACGATCTTCAGCCGCAGCGAGTGGTTGCGCCGCTCACGTTTCCTGCGCACCACCTCAGTATTGCCTGCAAGCAGCGTTGGCGTCCCACCACGCCGCCCCGGCGAACCGCCATAAAGGCCCCGGGTCCCACGGGAACGCTCTTGCTTCTTCTGGCTTTCCAGCTGATGGCGCGCCGCGTCCAACACGTCGAAAGACAGCTCGTTGGACGACCCGGCAGTGCGGTGCTTGATATGCAGGAAATCAAAGACCCCAGCCATCGTTACAGATCCATTATCTTCAGCGCTGCCACTATCTCGTCGGTGGTGGCCACGCGCACGCTCCGGCTTTGGAGCGAATCCAGGAATGTCTTGCCGTACCCCTTCGTGACCAGGCGCTTATCCGCCAAAATGAGCACACCGCGATCGTCGGCCTTGCGAATGAGCCGCCCGGCGGCCTGCTTGGTCTCAATCACCGCCTGAGGCAGCACGTAGCGCCACCACGCCCGGTCGTCGCGGGCCGCGCGCTCGCAATAGAGGGGGTCATCGGGTCGGCCGAAGGGCAGTTTGGGGATCACCACGCCGCGCAGCGTGGAACCCGGGGCATCGAAGCCCTCCCAAAACGACTTCAGCGCGAACAGCGACAAGGACTCATCGGCCAGAAAATCGTCCCGCAGCCCCTTCACCGACACGCCCCACTTCTGGCAGATTACGCGCAAGTCGTCGTCTTTCAGCGCCGCAGCCACCTCGCTATGGCTTTTCTCCATCTCGCGGCGGTTTGTGAAAAGCGTCAGGATGGAGCCGCCGTTGGCGCGATGCACGGCCACGAGCAACCGGTTCAGCGCGTCCAGGTAATCCGGGTCGTTGGGCTCGGGCATGTCCGATGCCACATAGACCATCATGTTGTTGTCGAAGTCGTAACTGCTGTCCAGCTGCAAGGACTCCACCTGGGAAAACTCGCTTTTGCCCAAGCCGATGGACTTCTGGAAGGCCTCAAACGACTCACCCACCGATAGGGTGGCCGACGCGAAGATCACACTATGGGTCATGGCGTAAAACCGCTCATTCATAGCCGGCCCCACGTCCAGCAAAAGCGCCGAGAGCACGTCATCGAAGCGGTCCTTCTTGCGGTCAAGGCTCGCCTGGTAGACATAGCGGTCCGATGGGCTGCCGAAGATCACCTCCGCGGCGTTGCGCAGGTCCTTCAGCTCCATGGCGCAGCTGGCGATCTCGCGCTGAGCCACAGCTGCCTCGTCGATTCCCTCAAGCAATCCCACCAGGTCCTGCTCGGCTTTAATCAGCCGGTCGGAGGCCTCGATGAGCGCCAGCGCGCGACCGGCCAGGTCCGTGAACACCGTGCTTTCGCGCACCTCGCCGTTGATCCACACGTCCACGTGGTCATACACCACCCCGCGGCGGCGCTTCTTCGTGGGGTCGAAGAACAACAGCTCCTTCACCCCTTGCCGGTAGGCGGTGGCTTCTATCTCGAAATCAGCGGCCGCCTTCTTCGCCTTGGCCACCAGACCCAAGAACTGCGTGAGCTGCCCGTCGTCGCCAGAAGCCATAGCGCGCTCGGCGCGGGCGAAGATGCTGCGGCCGCCGGACGACTCGCTAACCCGGGACACGATGCGCCCCAGCTCCTCGGAGGAGACGGCCTGGGCGAAGGCCGAACGCGCTTCGTCCTCGGTGGCGTGGGCCTCGTCAACCACCCAGTGGCGAATAGGCGGAAGCAGGCCGCCATCTGCGGCGATGTTGCAGAAAAGCAGCGTGTGGTTGGTCACCACTATGTCGGCCGATTCCGCGCGGCGTCGGGCTCCGTGAGCGAAGCACAGCTTCCCGAAAAACGGGCATTTCCGGCGCAGGCATTCGGTGCTGCCGGTGGTTATCTGATAGCGCGGCAGGCTGCGATAATCTATCTTCAAGCTGTCCAGGTCGCTGAAGTCGCTTTGCTCTATAAACGACAGCAAAGCCGCCAGGGCCGGGGCTTGGCTCACCAGGTTCCCCGCCACCTCCTTCATCTGCGGGCCGCTATCCACCAAGCGGTTTATCTTGCGCAGGCAGGGGTAGCGCTGCATGCCCTTCAACGGCGCCCAAGCCAGGGGCTTCGCGTTAGGGAACGCTTGGGCCAGGGCTTCGGCCAAGGCTGGCAGCTCCTGGTAAACCAGCTGGTCAAGCAGAGCGTTCGTCTTGGTAGCAACGCCTACAGCCACAGAATTCTTCAGGGCGAAAAGGGCTGCCACCACCAGATAGGCCATGGATTTGCCCACGCCGGTGCCTGCCTCCACCACCAGATTGCGCGAAAGCTCGAAGGAATCGCGGATGGCGGCGGCCATGGTGCGCTGCTCATCACGCACCTCGTAATCGTTGTAGATGCATCCCAAAAGGCCTTCGGCGCTGAAGGCCGCCTCGATCTCCTCGGCCGTAGGGTAGACCAGCGAGCCCACCAGGTCATCGGCATCCTTCAAGGGTGTGCTCGCGGGCAGGTTGTTAATCCGCGCCCGGCGCATGGTTTGAAGCGAGAACAGCCGCGGGGTTTTAGCTGCGCTTTCGCCTGCCGCGTCGCCTGTGCTGGCAGCACCTGCGCTTTCGTCGCCCATGCTAGCGGCACCTTCACCGGCCGCGCCTTCATCGGCCGCGCCTTCCCCGCCAACGCCGGCGCCCATCAACTCGGCCATCACGCGAAACACGTACCCTGTGCTCCACTCCTCCTGAGGCGCCATGGAGCCGATGTAGGCCACAAGCGAGCGTGGCATGGAAGCGATAGCCGCCAGCAAGATGCGAAAAATCACGCAGGTGGCAGCCACGTCGTCGTCGGCACGGTGGGTCGAAACCGGCGCACCGAAGGTATGAACCAGGTCGATCAGCCGGTGAGAGCGCAACCGCGGCAGTGCGATGCGCGACATGTCCAGGGAGTCCACCCAGATGTTCTCCAACAGCGGGTATCCGGCCGGGTGCTTGGTGCAAAACGTCTTGTCGAAGTTCGCATTGTGGGCCACCATGACCGCATCCCCCGCAAACTCAACCAGCCCCTTCAGCGCCTCATCGGGGCTGGGTGCGCCGTCCAGATCAGCCGGGGTGATGCCGGTCAGATGCACGATATCGTCGGAGAGCTCCTTGCCGGGGTTCACAAACGTCACGTACCATCCGGCCACTTCGCCCGCTTCCAAGCGCGCCGCAGCGATCTGGATCAGCTCGTCGTGGACGAACGACAACCCCGTGGTCTCGGTATCCACCACCACAACATTGCTGTCCAGCGGCCCGAAATCCATCGCTTCGGCTCCATCGCCGAGTGATTCGTAACGAGCGATCACATCCAGGGGGGTTCCGTCTAGAATATGTTCCCGCAAAGAAGTCATGGGGCTATTGTACAGGATGGAGCGTTTGGCCATGGAGCAACTCTACGAGGCTTTCTATGCCCGATTCGATACGCCTTCCAAGAAGGTCGGCGCGCTCATGATGGGCGCAGACGACCTGGTGGGCAACGTCTATACCGTGAGCATGAAGGTGGAAGACGGCGTGATGGTGGCTTGGGTTGCGAACAAATTCGGCGCCGAACGCGGTTTCTTCGACCGGGAGACCTCCGAGCGCATCCAGCTGGCGCTCGCCAAGGGCTGGGAGGTGCGCGCCCTCCTTTCGTTTGTTGCGTATTCCGACGTGCCCGAACCTGGCGTGTACTGGGGAGAGATGGCCGTGTTCTGCTTCAGCCCCAGCATCCAAGACAAAGCTAGCGCGTTCATCGACCGCATCGCAACGCGCCTCGGTGAAGGTGTGCGCCCGAAGATCAATCTGGGGCAAAGCTCGGTGCAGAAGATGCTCAGCAATCCGGATTTCATGCCGAAAGACACCGTAGCACTGCCAAAAAAGGAGATAGGCACCGCCATCATCAAGGATCACCTTTCCATGTCGGACAAGATGGTGGAGCAGGGTCGCGCCCGCAACAAAGGCTGCTACGTGGTCAGCTGGATCTTCATCATCGCCGTGGCTGCGCTGGTGATCTATATCGCCCTGCGCGTGATGGGCGTGATCGCCTAAAAGCTGCCGAAAAGCCGTTTGAAAGTCACCTGAAAGTCGCCTAAAGATCCCCTGCTTGAATGCGGTCGGCAAAAGGAGCGCCCTCGCTCACCTCTTCGCGCGTCATATCCAGGTCGAACTCCTCGCCGTCGTCTTGGCGCATCGCCCGGGCAGAGGCGGTTCCCTCGGCGTCGATGGTCGTGCCATCCGGGTCATCCACATAGTAGTACTCGCGGGGCTTTCCCTGTTCATCCAAGAGCACGAATCCCACTTCAACGCCGTTCTCGTCCACTAGGAACGATTGGATATCGCCGTCTTCCACCTCCATGTCTATGACCTGTTCTTCCAGGTCATGGGCGTCTTCCAGGTGGAACGCATCGGGCTTGGACTCCAACACGTTGGAGGAATGCTGCAAGTCGGCCTCTTCCTCCACCTCGCTCGGGTCCCAGCCATCGTAGTCGTTCTCGTTGGGCGTGGAGAAGCTCGCGTAGGCATGCTCGAGGTCGCTTTCCTCAGCATCCGGGCCCATCAGCTCGTCTTCGTCGCCTTCGGCGTCGAGCAACTCCGTTTCTTGGTCGGTCCACTCAGCTTCGGTCTCGCCCAAAGATTCCATGGACTCAAGCTCGGTATCAAGATTCTCGCTATACATGATCGCACCCTTCTTCCGAGGCATCCCAGGCGCCGGCCTGCGGGCAGGCGTCCCTCTGCCTACAGGTTTACCATAGAAGAAGGGGGCCGCTTGAGCCCCCGGAGATGCTTTGCTAAAACGTTACAGCGCCGATGCTTTGGGGATGCAAACCTAAGCTAGGGCGTATTCCACCAGCTTAACGCACAGTTCTGGGAACGAAATGCCTGCAGCGCGCGCTGCATCTGGTAGCAGTGAGGTAGCTGTCATACCAGGTATTGTGTTCGTTTCCAAAACCCAGGCCTCGCCTTCGCTATCTATGATGAAATCGGTGCGGGACACACCCGCGCACCCCAAAGCCTTATGGGCAAGCTTCGCATAGTCCTGCACCTTAGCGGTGATGAGCTCATCCAACGGGGCGGGGCAGAGGTGCTCCGAGCCGCCCGGCGCATATTTGGATTCGAAGTCATAGGAGGCATTCTTCGGCACGATCTGAATCACCGGCAACGCCGTTAAGTCATCATTGCCCAGAACCGCCACGGTTATCTCCGTGCCGCTCACATAGGATTCCACGAGCACTTGGCTATCGAAAGTGAAGGCCTGCTCAATTGCCGCGCCCAGCGCTTCCGAACCCTCGACTATCTCCACACCCAGGGAGCTTCCCTCAGTAGCCGGCTTCACCACGCAGTGAGACCCCAAGGTATCCACGATGTCCTGCGGGTCGTAAGCCTCGCCGCGCACTAGATACATCGCCGGGGCCGTGGGGATATCCGCCAGCTCATAGAACACCTTGGACTTTATCTTATCCATAGCGATGGCACTCGCCTGAATGCCCGAACCGATATAGGGCAGGCCTACCATTTCCAAGAACCCCTGAATGGTGCCATCTTCCCCCTTACGCCCATGAGTGGTGAGGAAGGCGACGTCGAAGTTGCCATTGATCAGCTGCACCAGATCGGCCTTGTTAGCAGGATCGAGCATCGTGACGGCAAAACCCGCCTCCTCCAAGGCCCCTTTGGCCCCTTCGCCCGAAGCCAGAGAGATCTCTCGCTCTCCGCTTGATCCGCCGCTCAGCAGCGCCACTTTGATGTCACTGGGTACGATAGCCATAGAAACCTCCCTTGATTTGCCGCAACCAGTATATCATCGGCCCCTTATCTGCATATGTCAGGGGATGTTTTATGTCAGGGGACGGGGATGATGGCATATGTCAGGGGACGGGGTGTTTTATGTC
>CAZKKN010000054.1:0-11259 GCA_964553375.1 uncultured Eggerthellaceae bacterium
GGCTTTTGGCCTCGAAAGTATGATTAAGTTAGCTATGGGATGATTTGTGCTGTACTTTCGCCGTCGAAAGTACGAATATCCCGATCGGAACCATACTCTCGAAGCGAAAAGCCGATGTTTTTACCCTGTTTTTCGGATAGCAGCATCGTAAGCCACGCAGCTGAAGCCGTGAATCCACCTGGCTGCTCAAACTGCGCGAAAGGCTGCTACAGCCTGAATCATCTGCGTGCTTGCGGGTGTCCGCCGCGACTACCGCGCCTGTCGCGCCCCGTGCCCGCCGGGCTTGCCACGCCCGTCACGCCCCGTACCCGATGCGCCGCCCGTGCGCTTGCGGGTGTCGGAAGCCTTCTCGCCACGCAGGCGCCGGGCGGCTTCGCGCCGGTCCTCCATGGCGGTAAGCTCGGCGGTCAGGTTGCGATAGGACTCCAATCGCTCCGCAGCAAGCTCCCCGTTCTCCACGGCGGCGAGTACGGCGCAGTGGGGCTCATCGGTGTGGGAGCAATCGCGGAAGCGGCAGCGAGAGGCTAGTGATTCCACGTCAGGGAACGAGCGCGCCAGGCCCTGCTCGGCATCCCAAAGCCCCAGCCCGCGCACACCGGGCATGTCGGCAATCATGCCGCCACCAGGTACATCGATCAAGATGCGCTCCACCGTGGTGTGGCGCCCCTTGCCGTCTGCCGCGCGAACCCCGGCGGTCTCCTGCAAGCCCTCACCCGCCAGGTTGTTCACCAAAGTGGACTTTCCCACGCCGCTCTTCCCAATCAGGATAGCAATGCTGCCAGGGGGAATGCATTGCCGTACCGCCTCAACCCCCGCCGAGTCACCCAGGCCAGATTCCACTACCGAAACATCGCGTCCAGCTAGCGCGCGCACTTCACCTGCGACACACTGTCGCTCCTCGTCGCTTAGCAGGTCAGCCTTGGAAAGCACGATCATCACCCGGGCACCGGTTTCGTGAGCCAGCACCAGTTCGCGCTCCAAGCGCCGCCGGTTCAAATCCACCATGGGTTCCACCACGATCACCGTGTCGAAATTGGCGGCCAGCACCTGCTTTGACGTGCGTTCGGCCGGGTCGCGGCGCACGAAGGATGTAGCGCGCGGCAAGATGGATTCGATAACTCCTTTGTCATGGGTTGGTGGCAGCTCCACCACCACGCGATCGCCAATGACGGCCCGCTCGCGCGCCCCTTTCACCAGCGCTGTGGCATGTTCGCAGCGCACCTCTTCGCCGCTTGTCAGTCGAATCAGCGGAAATCCGCGGTCAAGTCTCACCACAATGCCATCGTGCCTGGTCACGCTGCAAGCTCCCGCGTCGCAATCCTCCGCGCTGCCGTTTCTCGCACAACAGTCCTCCGCACAACAGCCCTTCGCACAACAGCCCCCTGCACTACCGCGTCCTTTCGCGGGCGAAATGGAAGGCAGCCAGCAGCCCGAACCCGATGATCACCGTGATGATCCCGGGTACGAAGTCGTTGACGTCGAAGGTGTCGGGCACATCCTGGCCACGGGAGAGTACCGAGGACGTGGTGGCGTGGATATCCGGCAGTCCGTCGTGTTCGTCGCAAGCCTGATGATAGGTCCCGCGCACCTGCAGCGTGGTGCCGATAACGCCGTAGCGGCCGAAGCGGTCAATCTGTTTTGCCTGCTCAGAGGATAGAAGCACCGAAATGCTCGACTGGTCTCCCGCATCGGTCTCGGTCAGTGTGATCCACGTGCGATCCGGCTCGTCCGCGCGAATCTTGTCGCCAATGACTTCGCCCACCACCTGCACGGTGCGGTCCTCATACAGCGATGCTTGGTTTATCAGTGACGCCACGGTTGTGTCATAGATGAACGAGTTGTCGGCGCGTTGGGTTGGGTCCACCAGGTTCGAGTCGGCGTCAATAGCGTAGGCGCTCGAGGGAGCGAAGGCACCGAAAGCGGCGAAGCCAGCGAAAGCAACACCCGAAAGCGCAAGGATCAAGGCGAGGACGAATCGAATCCCGCGTCCCGGGAGCGCGCGCAGCACTCTGGCGTCTGCAACCGCATCTCGGCCGCCCGGCTTCCGCATCCCGTGCATCCCGTGCATCCCGCGTATCCTGCCCATGACCTAGCGCCTCTCTCGCCGCAGGCTCATCTGACGCCGGCGGTGCAGCGCGCCGATAAGCCCAGAAGGGGTGATGGATACTACGATTTGGATCAGCAACGCCAGCAGCGTGACGAATTCCAGACGGCCGGCCCACATCTCGAACAGGTAGAACAGCTCCAGGGATTTCGGCATGCCCGGCGTCACGATTCCCGAGGTCAACCCGCCGTTGGACGCCATGGCGATGGATTCGAAGATCGCTTGGGACGCATCGTAGCCATGCGCGATCCCCACCAGCGCGCCAATGACGTAAGTGGACCCGTAAAGCAGCAGCACGGTGGTAGCCTCGCGCACAAGCGACGGCGTGACCGGGCGCCGACCGATGTGGTTGTAAGAGATGACCACCCGCGCCGAGTCGGGCGAAAGCGCTTCCTTCAGCGTAGCGATGGCGTTTTTCACCAGAATCCCAAAGCGCCGAATCTTGATGCCGCCGGCGGTGGAGCCGGAGCACGCGCCCACGGCCATCAGGATGGCCAGAATCAAAAACGCCCCGGACGACAGCGCGTCGGTCAGCTGCGACCCGGCGATATTCTGAAAACCGGTGGTGGAAAACGCCGCGAAGATCATGAAGATCCCGCGCCGTTCAATGGCGGGCAGGTCGGAGAAGATGCGGCTGGTGGCCAGCGACGCCGAGAACACAACAACGATCACTAGCAGCCACAGGGCGGCGGCGCGCACTTCCATGTCCTCGAAGAAGTTGCGGATGCGCCCGCGGATTATCTCGGCATGCAGCGTGAAGTTGATGCAACCCAGCAACATGATGAGAACAAGCACCAGCTCGATTATCGGCGAGTGATAATACATCACGTTTTGGCTCATGGGCACGAAACCTGCGGTCATGAACGCGGAGATGGAAAGCCACAGCGACTGCAGAAACGCGCGCGTGGGCTCGATGCCCAGCCACAGGCAGATCAGCCCCACCGCCACCGTGGCAATCCCGATGAAGCTCAGGGAGATCTTCGCGATGAACTGCGTCGTTTGCACCACATTGGGCACCACGTGTTCGCTGTGGGCCTCGGAGGAGAAAAGCGAAGCGCCGCCCTTGCCGAACAGCCCGAAGGAAAGCCCCACCACAACGAGTCCCAAACCGCCCATGAGATGCATCATGAAACGCCACATGTTGTCGGCGTAGGAAAGATGGTCCAGGTCACGCACGATGGAGGCGCCAGTGGTGGTGAAGCCGCTGACGGACTCGAACAGCGCATCCAGGTAGTTCGCGTAGTGGCCGCTTGCCGCCAGGGGGATGGCCGCGAAAAACGCAAGCACCAGCCACGCCAGGCCGGTGATGGCCATGGCTTGCCGACGGGTGAGCCGCCCAGGAGTGACGCAGGCGAAGCGCAGCAGGCAGCCTGCGATCAAGAATATCCCCGCCGTGAAAAGGTAGCGCCCTGCCGCAGACCATTCGCCAAATATAAGGGCGGTGGCCAAAGGCGCGATGAGCCCAATGGCCGCCACCAGGATAAGCACGCCCAAATAATGGGCGATGACGCGCACATCATAGAATGTCAGCCGTTGCCACATGGGCCGCCCTCTTCCACGATGGCCTTACCGCTGTTGCACCGCTGCAATGTCTGCAGGGCGCGTTGCGGTGGTTGCGGGGGAGCTTTCGCTCACGCCAACGACGAAGCGCACGATGGCGATAACGAGCATCAGAAGTATGATGAAGCAGATCATCGCAAGCACGATGGCGGTATAGCCGGTCATGGCGTTGCGCACGGCATCGAAGATCTTCTGTCCCCGTTTCTGATCCATAGCTGCCTATTTTACACCCACTTGAGCTCTAAGCTGAGCGGGCATCCCGGCATAATCCCCTGCCGCCTTGCGTTTTAGGTTTGCGGCGGGTACTTCAGCAGCTCATCAATGGTGACGAAGGAGTATCCCGCCTCACGCAGCTTCGGGAGCGCCTCCCGAAGCGCTTCCACGGTGCCCGAATGGTTGCCGCCGCCGTCGTGTAAGCGCACGATGTCGCCGGGTTCAAGCGTCATCAGCACGGCATATACCTTGTCGGCGCTCGATTCCATCCAGTCACCCGTGTCCACATTCCAGCCGATGTCGGTGGTCACCAGCTGATCCACCGTTGCAACCATGTTCTCCTTGATGTTATTGCCCGGCAGCCGCGAAATGTAGCTCAGCCCCTCGCCGTCCAGCGCGGTTTCCAGTTCCGAAATACCACCTTCGATCTCCGAGCGCATGGCCTCCAGGTTCCATTCCACGTTGGTGTTTGCGTTGCCGCCGTTCTGGCGTTCGCCGTTGCTGGTGCCAATGCACACCTGATGGCCCTCGTCTCGCTCTCGTAAGACCAGCTCATCGTTGTATTTCGCCACTTCGTTGCCCAGGCAGAAGAACGTGGCCTTGGCGTCATTTTCCGCCAGGATATCCAAGATCTCCGCCGTATAGGTCTCCGACGGCCCCTCCTCGAAGGTCAAGGCGATCACTTTGTCATCGCCCACCTCGGGATTCGACTTCACGCAGATGGCATCGCTGGGGTCGCTTATCAGCTTGCGCACCACCTCGCCAGAGATCTTCCCGGTGCGCACCTCCATCACGCCATCGGTCCCGGGTGTGATTCTGTGCACCGCGCCCGCGCCCGATATGCGCGCCGAATGCGGCGTAGTCTCCTGAGAGGTCTCATATTCCTCCACGATGTCCTTGCCATCTGCCACCGTGACCACGTCGTTGTTGTGCAGCGGCTGGTTTATGTCGGTGGTTTCGCGGCCGTTCACCACTGCAGCCACAGCGTGACCTTGGCTTTTCTCCAGGATGTTTCCCCGAATGGAGATCAAGTCGCCCGGGTTGATGGGTAGGCCGCTTTCCTTGATAGCGGTTTGGATGGTCTTGGCGCCGTGCAGGGTGTAAGGCACACCGTTAACCGTGACATCGATGGTCATGGCCTGAGAGCAAACCCGCAAAGTGAAGATGAGCCCCACCATGAGCAGCACGGCCAAAACAATACCGATAACCGGCACTTTCCGGTGGGTTTGGGTCTGAGCCTGACTGCGATTGCCCTTTGCCGCCTCGCGTTTGGCTCGTTGTTCTTCGTATGTCATACGCTTGCGCTCTTGGGGCACGGTTAACCTTCCTGGTAACGTTCAGCCGCGTTTTCTGAAAGTCCGTCGTACGCCTTTCGCAGACACAACATTATATATGACGCAACGGACGCAGGCCCAAACCCTACGAAAAGTCCGTTTCATGGTGCTATTCAGAGTGATGAAAGCAGATGCGAAGGAGGTTTGGCAGAGGGAATGGTCAAATTTTCCAGTTATTCGCGATTTCGCTCTCGCCTGGCAGACGCGACGTCAGCAAAACCCCAGGTCGCGATTTTTCAGGAGTATGAGAAAGGTCCAAAAAGGCACTCAGCGCTCTAAAAAAACGCGAATAACTGGAAAAATTGACCACAAGGGTGGGGAGAACCAAGGAAAATGGCGTAAATCGCGATGCGCAACGTGCTCGGATGCGCCTCCGCAGGATCAGCCGAAGAAAGTGGCGTTCAGCCAGGGGCCGTACTCGCCTGTCCACATGGATTCCAACTGGGAGAAGATCATGGCCCAATCGGTGGGGATCCCGAAGAGCAATTCCAAGTAGTGGTGGCTGGGCATTGCGGATGCGCCGCAGCCCAGGTTCGCTTGCCCAATGGTATAGGAGCAGGTGGGACACATTGAAACGAGGGTCTGGGCCCCGGTGGCCCCAGCCTCCCCCAGCACCTCGGCGATGCGTCGCGCCGTGATGTCGTCGTCGTAGCCGGCCACAGCTCCGCCGGCCCCGCAGCAAAGCGAGTTCTTGCGGCGATTGTCCATCTCGCGGCACTCCGCCTCGGGGAGATACTTGGCCAGAAGCTGGCGGATCGCAAGGCCATGGCGGTTGTCGCGCCGGTCGTGGCAGGAATCGAACACGGTATAGCTTCCGGGTGCTGGGTCCAGGGGTGAAAGGCCCGCCTGAGCGACCCCTGCCGCTTCCCGCGTTTGGTCGAAGATCAGCTCCGGCAGCGGAACGATGTCTATGTCCTTCGGCATGTTCTCGGCCAGCTCCTCGCCGCAACCAGGGCAAACGGTGATTATCCGCTTCACGCCGGCATCGCGGAGTTGCTGGATGATGCGAAGCCGCAGGCCTTCTGCGCGCTCGAAAAGCCCTGCGCTCATCAGGGGCGAACCGCAGCAATCCAGGGAAAGCGCCCAGGAAAAACCCTGGGTATCCAGCCAGCGTCCAACGGCGCGTATCAGCTCCGGCGTGTAGCTTACCAGGGAACACCCCGGGAAGAGCACCGTGTCCACGATTCCTCGTCCCTCGCTTGCCACCTGGGGTAGCGAACGAAACTCCGGATAGCCTATCTCGTAGATCGCCCGGTAGGCACTGAAAATATTCCATTCCTCATCCACCATGACCATGCGCGAATCGCACGGCGGCATGAACCCCGCTCGACTGAAAAGCTCGCGCCAATCGCGCATGATGCCCGGCGAGAACTGATGGGCGCGGCAGGTGGAGGTGCAGTAGCCGCAAAAACAGCATCGCCGCAGGGCATGGTAGAGCTCCGGGCGCGCCTGCACTTCCTCGATGGTGGCTCCCACCTGGTCATCGTGGGGGAGCGCCATGATCTTGCGATAGATGCGGTTGATTTCGCCTATATCCACATTCGGGTCGCGCAGAACTTCGCATTTCTGCGTGCATCGTTTGCAGTGAGAGCAGGTCAGACCGCGATTCATCCAGCTTGTGAGCAACTCGGCCCGAGGCGAGCCAAGGCTTTCCAGCTGCTCGTTCTGGTAGCTGGTGGTCCGCGACGGTAGGCTGGTTTTGAATTGCCCTTGTTCCATAGGCTTATTCTACCCCATGGACGCCCACACTGGCGGCGCGCCTGCCGGCGGCGCGCCCGTCCGCAGCGCACCTGCCCGCGATCCCAAAATACCTTCCAGCCGCTTTCTCGCAGCATAATGTGCTAAATCACGTGCGAACGGCTTGGGTAAAAAGGCGAAGGAGTACAATAATCGGCGCATAAAGACGAAAGGAAAACCATGACGCGGATCCACTGCTTGAACAACATCTCCGAAAAGGGCACAAGTCAGCTGCCTAGCGACTATGAGCTGGTCGAAGAGCTCCAAAGCGCCGACGGAATATTGGTGCGAAGCGCCCAGCTCCACGACACGGAATTCCCGCCCAGCCTGCTGGCCATCGCCCGCGCCGGCGCTGGTGTGAACAACATCCCGCTTGACCGCTGCGCCCAAGAGGGCATCGTGGTTTTCAATACCCCTGGCGCCAACGCCAATGCCGTGAAGGAGATTGTGCTTTGCGGCATGCTGCTGGCCAGTCGTGACATCATCGGTGGCGTGCAGTGGTGCCGCGAAAACGCCGACGACCCCAACATCGCCAAGGATGCGGAGAAGGCGAAAAAGCAGTTCGCGGGTCGGGAGATCATGGGGAAGAAGCTGGGAGTCATCGGCCTGGGCGCCATCGGTGCGCTTGTAGCGAATGCAGCTGTTGACCTGGGCATGGAGGTTTTCGGCTACGACCCGTACGTTTCCGTTGCCGCTGCGTGGCGCCTCTCCACGGCGGTGCATCACGTGACCGACCTGGACGAGCTTTGCGCCCAATGCGACTACATCACCATCCACGTGCCCGCCATGGATTCCACCAAGGGCATGATCGGTGCGCAGCAGATCGCCGCCATGGGAAGCGACGCGGTGCTGCTCAATTTCTCGCGGGATACCCTGGTGGACGAAGCGGCGCTCATCGCCGCCCTGGACGCCGACCAGCTGGGCTGTTACGTTACCGACTTCGCCACGCCCGCAATCATGAAGGCCAAACACACGATAGTCCTGCCCCACCTGGGCGCATCCACCGAGGAGGCTGAGGACAACTGCGCCATCATGGCCGTGCGCGAGATCGTTGATTACATCCAGAACGGCAACATTGAGAACTCGGTGAATTTCCCGGCCGTGGATTTGGGCCCGCTGCGTCCGAGTGGTCAGCGCCTGACGATCGCCCATCAAAACGTGCCCGGCGTGATCAACGAGATCACCGAGGCCATCGCCCAGCACGGCCACAACCTGGCGAACATGGTGAGCAAGGCTCGCGGAGATGTGGCCTACACCATGATCGACCTTGATTCTGAGCTGGGTCCCGATGCCCTTGAGAAGATAGAGGCCCGTGAGGCGGTCATCAAGGCGCGCATCCTCTAACCCCAACCGGAAGGCACGGCATCCCATGACAGAGCCTCTTCGACATCGCGAGTTCATCGGGTACCAGGTGTACCAGGCCCATCGCGCGCTGGCGAAGAACCTCGATGCCACACTGGCTCCCTTCGACCTCACCTCGCCTCAGTGGAATGCCCTGAACCAGCTGCAGGAACACGGCTCCATGACCCAGCGCGAGCTGGCCGAGAAGCTGGAAAAGGAACAGGCCACCGTTGCGCGTTTGATCGACCGGCTCGCCAAGCGCGGGCTTGTGCAGCGCACGCAGCACCCCCAGGACCGCCGGGCCAACATCGTGGAAATCACTCCCAAGGCCTCTGCATTGCTGGTGGAAGTGGAGCCGGTGGCCGCCGCGAGCGCTGCGCGGATCGCCTCCGGAATCTCCGATGATGACCTGGGTGTTTTCCTGAGCGTCCTGGATGTGGTGCGTCAAAACGCCCTTTCCACCACCCAGGATTAACCCAACCTAACCCCATCCAACCCAACCTAGCCTGCGGCATGCGCCGAATCGTCGCCCCCGTTCTAGCTCTGCGTTTCTACGGCCCTGACTTGCTACTTCAAAAACCGTTACCTTCGAACTCTTGTTTCCTAACCGTTACCTATGCTATATTCGCATCAACAATAGTTGCATAGCTAATAATAATCTGGCTAAGCAACGATTCAGCAAGGGAATGTAAACCTTGCCAGGAGGAAAATCGAAAAGGCCAACGGAAAGAGGGACAGGGAACGGCTGGGGAGGGGTCGGCTGTCCAGCGAGGAAACAAGAAGGCAATCAGAGATTACAGCACCAACAACAGCACCAACAACAAGGAACATCCGTCCAAGTAAAGACAACGAAGAGAGAGGTGAGGAGCATGTCCTTAAAGTTAACCCGCCGCAGCTTCATAAAGGCGAGCGCCCTGGCGTCGGCCTCGGCGATGCTGCTGGGCGGGGCAGAAGCAGCCTTCGCCGATGACGCGCAGACCGATGACGTGGTGGTGAGCGAAGACATCCAGGTCATCCCAAGCGCCTGCCGCCAGTGCTACGGCCGCTGCGCCCTGTTCGGCACCGTAGAAGACGGTCGCCTGACCAAGATCGAAGGCAACCCCGACCTGTTCAGCGAAGGTACTCTTTGCAGTCGCGCCTTCGCCATCCCCCAGGAGCTCTACAACCCCACCCGCGTTCGCTACCCGCAGAAGCGCGTGGGCGAGAAGGGCTCCGGCCAGTGGAAGCGCATCAGCTGGGACGAGGCATACCAAGAGGCCGCGGAGCGGTTCACGCAGATCGGCAACGAGTACGGTTGGCATACCATCGCCCACCAGTACGGCACCGGCCGCGACATGTTGCAGTTCCAGGCCATCAACAAGCTGTGGCTGGAGCTGGGCTCCACCGCCACGTTCGGCGTGGGCAATCTGTGCTGGGTGGGTAGCTATTTCACCAGCCAGCGCCTCTATGGCGACGAAACCCAATACACCGGCTGGGATGGCAATAACACCGATTGCATCCTGATCTGGTGCCGCCAAGAGCGCAGCCGCGGTTACTACGACTGGCTCACCGTGAAGCGCGCCCAAGAGCGCGGCGCCCAGGTAATCTGCGTTGATCCGCGCTACACCTGCACCGCTTCCAAGGCCGACCAGTGGATTCCCATCCGCCCTGGCTCCGACATGGCCCTGGTGCTGGCGTTCATCAACGAGATCATCCATTCGGAGAAGTGCGCCACGGATTTCGCCCGCTACTGGACCAACGCCCCGTTCTTCATCGACGAAGACGGCACCGGCTACCAGCTGCGCCAATCCATGATTCAGGAAGGCGGCAACGAGGAGCTCTATCCCGCTTGGGATGAGGCTCACGACCAGCTGATCTTCTGGTCGGGCGACTGGCAGAACAGCAAAGGCGTGGGTGGACCGAAGGCCTTCCAGTGGCTGGACGAAGCGGGCAACATCGTGGAAGGCGCCGTGCCCGCACTTACCACCCCCGACGGTAAGGGCCGCGAGATAAACGGCAAGACCTATCGCACCTCCTGGGACATCCTGGTGGAGCATGTCACGCCCTGGACCATCGAGCGCGCTGCGGAATTCTGCGAAGTAGACGCCGACCGCATCGCCAAGGCGATCCAGACCTACATCGATGCCAGCCCGCATGCCTGCTTCATGCGCGGGCAGAAAGTGGAGTTCTCGATCAACACCTCGGGCATCTCCCAGGCGTTCACCATCATGATGGCCCTGGCCGGCAACTTCGACAGCAAGGGCGGCCAGAACATCGGACGCGAACCGGCCACCGGTTACGACTCCTTCATGTTCGACGTAGTGCCCAACAAGGCCGGTCGCATGGGCGACCGCCGCAAGCAGACCGCCATGAACATCAAGCGCCTGTCCGTGTGCCAGAACACCGGCTACCAGCCCATCCTGCAGGCCGACGACGTCACCGGCGAGTTGCAGGAAGTCACGCAGAACTCCGGCGGCCAGGTGATCTACGGTCAACAGGGCGGCTTCGGCGCTGTGACCACCAAGGCCATGGCACAAGGCGATCCCTTCCAGATCCACGGCTACTGGCAGCAGACCAGCGAACCCATCCTGTCCATCGAGGACGGCAAGGAGATCATCGAGGGCCTGAAGAACCTGGACTTCTTCGTGAACGTGGATATCTTCATGACGCCCTCTGGCGAGCTGGCGGACATCATCTTGCCGGCCGCGCACCCCAACGAGGTGGACCGCGTGGAGTGGGCGCACTCCGGCCACGGCTATCCCACCAGCCACACCTACCTGATCCGCCAGCCATTCCACAAGCCGCTCGGTGAGGCTAAAGACGACATGGACATCTGCTTCGAGTTCGCCAAGTACATGGATGTGGACATGTATTGGAAGGACAAATACGAGTTCTTCGATTACATGGTGAAGGGCCCCGAAACCCTGCCGCCGCAGCTTTCCTGCGCGAGCTTCGAGGATTTCCGCAATCGCATCAGCGTGACCGGCGTGG
>CAZKKN010000055.1:0-10730 GCA_964553375.1 uncultured Eggerthellaceae bacterium
CCACATAATGCAGAAGGGCGATGCGGGCGGTGCGATTGGGGTCGTACTCGATGGTTGCGACCTTCGCGGGGATCCCGTCCTTGTTGCGCTTGAAGTCGATGATGCGGTAGCGGCGCTTGTGGCCACCACCCTGGTGCCGCGTGGTGATGCGGCCGTTGTTGTTGCGTCCCGCGTGCTTGTGCAGCGGTGCAAGCAGCGACTTCTCCGGGGTGCTCCGGGTGATCTCCTCGAAATCGGAGACCATCATGAAGCGACGGCCGGGGCTAGTCGGCTTGTATTGCTTTACTCCCATTAGCCTTCCTTACTTCTCCTTCTTCAGACCCTTGCTCGCACGCCTCTTACGTACACCAAGGGCCCCTTTCCTTCGTGGATCACGATGGCCAGCATGGCAGATCAAGAGGTATCTGCCCTGACGCCGTAATCCACGCGTCCGGGTGTGTCTACACCTGTTCAGACGCAAAGAAACATTATAGGCATGAGCAGGGACGTTAGCAAGAATCAATCTTTCCAACACAAGCTGCCCACAAACTTTTTCGGGGAATGGTTGGAAGGCTTTGCGAATGCGGCGTTGGGAGCTCTGGCCTCGCTAAGGCTTCGGCTGTCGAAAACCGTGGTGGGTTATACCACGGTTTTCTCGGCCTGCAGAATCGCTCGGCCATCCTCCCAACGCCGCAATCACCGTCGGACAGAACTTGAGAAATACTTAGGCAACCACGGTGGGCTGGCCTGGTTCCTTGGGCTCCTGGTAGGTTATCTCGGCGTGCTCCACCAAATCCTTGCAGGCCCGCAGGCGCTCGGCGGATTCCCGCAGCGCATAGCCGAAGCCGTTGCGCTCCATGTTCTCACGCGCCTTCTTGGGGTTGGCCGGGGCCATCTGGAAGCATACTTCGTCCAGGTCTTCCTCGGTATAGACCAGACCCTTCTCGCGGTAGTAGGCATCCAGGGAGAAACCGAGAACCAGCTGCTGGCGGGTCTCCACCATCATCATCATGTTCAGCTGCTGCTCACCGCCGTTTTGCTCCACGAACTGCTCCCAGGTGAGCCCTTGCTGGGCCACCTGCTGGCGCAGGCGCTTGTGGGTCTCGCCGATGGTGCCCTCGTAGATCTCGTCGGGGATGGAACCCTCGAAGCGCTCGGAGAGCTTGTTGGCGGCCATGTTGCGCTTGTAATCCTCGTAGTAGCGCTTGCGATCCTTGTCCACCTCGGAGGCGATCATGTTGCGCAACTCCTCAAGGGTGTTGAACATGGGAAGGTTCTTGGAGACCCAGGCATCGTCGATGACGGGGACGACCTCCTTTTGAATCTCCAGGAGCGTCACCTTGCTCTCGTATTTCTCCATGGCCTCGTTCATATCCTCGTCCAGGCCCGGACCCTCGAAGGTGAACTCGCGGGTATCGCCCACTTCCATGCCGTAGAGGTTCTCATCGAATCCCGGGGGCATGAGGTCTTGGCCGCAGGAATAGGACCGCGACTCCATGGTGAGGCCGGGAACCACCTCGCCGTCTTTGATGGTCTCCATCTTGATCAGGCAGCTATCCCCCGCCTCCAAGGGCTTGGGATCTGTGCCCACGAAGGTGGTGTAGGCACGGGCCATCTCGTTGATCTGGCGGTCCACCTGCGCTTCGTCGGTCTTGTAAGGCTCAATGGTGATGGCCACCGGATCATAGCTCTTCAAGTCGTAGCTGGGCTTGGGGTAAAGCTGCAGCGAGAACTGGAACGCATGACCGCGGGCGAAGCGGGTCTTAGGCTCGGCCTGCGGCATATAGGCGGGCATGATGCCCGACTTCGTTATGGCCATGGGCACGATGAGCTCGATGGCCTGAGCGGTCACCGTCTCGTCCAGGCTCTTGATGCCCAATCGCTCACTGGCTACCTCCTGGGGGGTCTTACCGGGCACCGGCTGCAGGCCCATCTGGCCGCAGAAGGCCAAACCCGCCTGATTGAGGGCATCGCCCACCTCAGCTGAAGATGCCGTAACATCCAGGGTGACGAGCACCCCATCGCCTTTTTTCTTCGATACTTTCATCTCACGCCCTTTCCGCGCTTAAGTCACAGCTTTTCATTTTAGCTCAATAATGGGGCTTACTCGTTGGATTTCAGGCTTTCAACCATATTGATACGTGCGAGCTTGGGAATCATGAGCGCAAGGGATGCCAAAGTGAACGCCATGGTGAGGAGGAACGCCGCCAGGAAGCTCAGGCCATGGATGGTGCGCCCGAACATCACGGCATCCACCTCGGCGGTGGAAACCACGAAACCCTCCAGGGGGATGCCCAGCACCAGCCCCAAGGCGCAGCCCACCAATGCCAGGAGGATCACCTCGCGGAAGACATAGGCGTTCACCTCGCGGCGGGTGAACCCCAGCACTTTGAGGGTTGCGATCTCGCGGATGCGCTCCTCGATGTTGATGTTGGTCAGGTTGTAGAGCACGATGAAAGCCAGCAGCGCCGCGCAGATCACCAGCACCGCCACGATGAGGTCCACGCTGCGAAGCATCGTGCGATAGGTCTCGATGGTCTCGTCGTTGAAGGCCACCATGCTCACGGCCGCCAGGCCATCCAAGCGCTCAGACACCTCTTCACGGGGAGGCCCTGAAGGGTCGAGCTGGCCGTAGACCCGGTCGAATCGCGCCGAGGTGCCGAAAGCCCGCTCATAGGCTTCCGGCGAGGCGAAAACGCAGCTGTTCACGTAGGATTCCGCCAAGCCGCCCACTGTGAACTCGAAGCCCTCCCCGGTGGCATTGCCCAGGGCATCCTGATCGTAGAGGCGAATGGTATCACCCGGGCCCACGGAGAGGTCGCGTCCGAGCTTCTCGCTGATGATCACCGCGTCATCCTCCAAAGGCAAGGGGCTGTGGTCCTCGCGGTTTCGCAGCGTGACGGATTCAGGGAAGCCTTCGGGGTCCTCGGGCACGACGAGCTCAACGCGCACTTCCTCGTCCCCTTCGCCCTGAGCCAAGAACGTCTGAGCGCAAACCCATTGGCTCCCGGCGAGAACCTCACGGCTGTCAAGGAGGTCAGCGGCCTCGCGTCGGTCTTCCTCAGGGGCATCCTCGTCCAAGGTGACGATGGTGTTGTAGTGGATTATATCGGTGAAGTGGATGTCGATGATGTCGTTCACCGCATTGTGAAGCCCCAGTCCCGTGAGCAGAAGCGCCGTGCAACCGGCGATGCCGATCAGGGTCATGATGAAGCGCTTCTTATAGCGGAAGATGTTGCGGCAGGTCACCTTCCAGGAAAACGAGAGCCGCCCCCAAAGCGGGCGGATGCGCTCAAGGAGGATGCGTTTGCCGGACCGAGGCGCCGCCGGGCGCAGAAGCGCTGCCGGGCGCGCCCGCAGGGTGGTGGCCACGGCTGCCTCGGTGGCTATGAGCACCACGCCCACCGACAACCCGAAGGCCAAAGCCGCCAAGGAAACATCCAAGGGGAAGCCCGCTGGCGGCACGCGGTACATGATGCCATAGGCGTTCATGATCACCGCAGGAAGCACCTGCGAGAGCACGGCGATGCCTACGACCGCGCCCACGCCGCTCGCCAAAAGCCCATAGCCGAGATATTTGGCGGCGATGCGCGCCCGGCCATAGCCCAAGGCCTTATAGGTGCCGATGAGCAGGCGCTCCTCATCCACCATGCGGGTCATGGTGGTAAGGGCCACCAGGGCTGCCACCAAGAAGAAGACGAAGGGGAACACGCTGGCGATGGAATCCACCCGCTCGGCATCGGAGAGGAAGGAGTGGATCCCCACGTTCTTCTGACGGTCCAGCACCAACCAGGTGCACTCTTGGGGAAGCTCGGCGTCTATCCGAGCGCGCATCTCCGGGGCCTGAAGAGCCTGCTGGATATAAGCCGGAGGCAACCCGTCGGCCGCCAGTTGCGCTTCAGCCGCCTCTTCGGCTTGGCGGCGCAGCTCGGCAAGGCGCGCCTCTTCCCGCTCGGAAGCTATAACATCGATGCCTTCGCTCACCGCCTGAACCGCATCATCGTAGGCCGGCGTATCGTTCACCTCATCTTGGGCCCCTTCCACGGCGATGAATGCCTCGGAATAAAGGGAACGGTCCTGAAAGTCACTTGGGAGCACGTAGACGTATTGGTCCAAGGCCCCGGAGCCCAAAGAGGTGGTTCCCAGGCTGACCTGCGAGACGTAAAGGGGCGAGCGAACAAGCCCCACCACGGTGTATTCGCCGGGGATCAGGCTTTGAGCGGCGCTGCCCTCATCTGCATCCACCGTGAAGGCATCCCCCACCCCGTACGGGGCATCCAAGATGCAGTCGGCGCAGATGATGCACTCGCCCGCAGCAGCAGGCCAGCGCCCTTCCGCCAGCGTGAGCTGGTTTTGGTCATCGGGCCCGAAGGGGCTTTCATCCGCAGAGGGATCGGCCTCGTCCTGGCTTTGAGGAAGCGAGTGGAAGCGCACCGTATAGGCCGCATCGTTCAGGCGGATGCGGCCGTCGCATGCATAAGCGCCGCTCACCGCCTCAACGCCTGGGACGTCCGCCAAAGCGGAGAGGTCAGCTTCGGTAAGCCCCAGGGAAGAGACCACGCGCAGATCGGAGGCACGGGTGGAATCCAGGTAAGCATCCAGGGAGTGCTCCATATCGGGGGCGGTCATGCGCAGACCCGCGTAGAAGCCGGCACCTAAGGCCACGATGGCCGCCAAGGCGAGGAAGCGCCCCGGCTTGCGGGTGATGGAGCGCAGGAATTCCTTTAAGGCCGCGGTGCCCACCACGGGGATCTACCACTCCAGAAGCTCGGCGGAGATGGGATCGGGGTTGAGCGTCATCTCCGACACCCTTCCCTCGCGCACATGGATTACCCGGTCGGCGATGGCGGTGAATGCGGAGTTGTGGGTGATGAGCACCACCGTCTTACCCGTTTCGTAGCAGGTGGTCTGAAGAAGCCGCAAGATGGCCTTGCCAGTCTTGTAGTCCAAAGCGCCCGTTGGCTCGTCGCAAAGGAGCAGTTTGGGGTTCTTGGCGATGGCACGGGCGATGGCCACGCGTTGCTGCTCACCGCCGGAGAGCTGGGCCGGGAAGTTGTTCAAGCGATGGCCCAGACCCACAGCCTGGAGCACCTCGGCGGCATCCAGGGGGTCTTTGCATATCTGGCTTGCAAGCTCAACGTTCTCCTTGGCTGTGAGGTTTTGCACCAGATTGTAGAATTGGAATACGAAGCCTATGTCGTAGCGACGATAAAGCGTGAGCTCCTTCTCGCTGAAATGGGAGATGTCGTTTCCCGCCATGAGGATCTGCCCGGAAGTGGGGCTATCCATGCCGCCCAGCATGTTGAGCAGCGTGGTCTTACCCGCGCCCGACGGGCCCACGACGACCACCAGCTCCCCCTGCTCGATTTGGAAGTCCATGCCGCTCACGGCAGCCACTTCCACCTCGCCCATCTGGTAGACCTTACCCACATCTATGAATTCGACAAATGCCATGGGGCATCCTCCCTGCTCATTTCCTTTTATCTTAGCGCAACTGCCGAAGGGGCATCAAAGAGAAGAGTAGCCGTAAAACGAATTGGCGAAGCTGCCCAGGAAGAAGAACGCCGCCAAAACGGCAAGGGAGATCAAGATGCCCAGAAGGGCCACAACGGTGGTGGCGGTGCATTTGGCACCAGCGAGCGGCTTTCCCTTGTCAGCGCCGTTCTTAACCAAAGCCACGATGCAAAGAACGATACCCGGGATGGTCAGGAAGACCGCCCCCAACACCATGCCCATCAGAGCCATAGCCAAAGGCGCGTTGCTGCCGAAGGTGGCCTTGCGCGCCGAGACGAGTTGGGGCCAGTTCGCCTGCACGCCGCTTCTGCCCTGGCGATCCAGATAAGGACCGCCGTAGCGCTGGGAACGGCCGCAGCCGAGGATCGTCAGGAAGAGGAACGGCAAGATGAGCAGGCCCAAAGCGAAGAAGAAACCGTGACCGAAAGAGCGCGCCACCCCGTAGCAGGCATAGATCCAAAGCAGCAGGAAGAGCGCGGCCACAACGGCCAGCACCAGGATGAGCGTCTCATGGCGCCCGTAAAGGCCCAAGCCCCAATCGCCGAGGAACGCCCCCACCGCCTGGATATCCACGGTGCCATCCCCCGGCAACATGAGGGGCACGGCATTCCAGAAGAGGCTCAAGGTGAAGGCATGGGGAGTGAGGAATTGGACAACGCACCCGAGGATCAACGTGGCGGCGAACAGCGCAACGAGGACGAACGAGAGCCCCGGGCCGAAACCGGCGCCGCGACTGAACTCCCAAAGATGGTAGCCGGGCACCAGGGCCGCGAAATCATGACGACCCATCTTCTGCAGCGTCTTCCACAGGCCCACATAGTAGAGGATGCTCACGAACACGCTCACGGAGAGAACGACGGCCATAGCGATGAGCAGGGTCTCGATGGTGAATCCGAAGAAGTTGAAATTCATGGTCATATCACCTTCCCCGCTCACACGAAATAAGAGAGGATCATCGTGGGATAAAGGGCATAGGTGACCACCAAGGCGATCTCTGCCGCCAAGAGCACACCGTTAAGCACAATGCCCGCGAAGGCTGCGACCTTCGTGGCGCCGCTATGGGCGTTATAGAGGCCTTGGCGCTTCTCCTCGGCACCCATGAGCAGGGCGGTTATGCAAAGTGCCAGCCCCAATGGCGGGAAGAGGGTGAGCACAGCCAAAAGCCCCAGGATGGCGAAAGCCAAAGGCTCGGTGTTGCCGTCGGCATCCATGGGAAGCACTGCCGGAGCGGCAGGGGTTGGATCGGGGCGCTTCTCGAAGAAATCCGCCGGCAGCATGTCTGCCTTCGAGCCGCTTTTAGGAGCTGTGTCCCCCTTCCAAGGCGACGAAGGCATGGAAAAGGGTCGCGGAGGCGCCATGACCGTATCGGCAGGAGCGGGGCGGGCAGCAGGAGCGCTTGAGGTGGCGGGAAGCGCCGATGCGCCCAGACCTGTCAAGGCCCCCGAGCCCCCCAGCGGCGCGAACGGGGCGGAAAGCGAGGGGTTCATGTAGGCGTATGAGGAGATATGCATAGCCGGAGGCACCGCGACCTGGGTAAGCTCCAGAGGCCCGAATGAGCTATAAGCGGGGCTGAGGGCGGGCATCAAAGAAGAGCCATAAAGCCCGTAGGGGTTCTGGACCGCATAGGGATTCTGGGTTGCATAAGGATTTTGGGTTGCGTAGGGGTTCTGACCGCCGTAAGGGTTCTGGGTTGCGTAGGGATTCTGCGTGCCATAGTTGGATGCAGTGTTGGAGGTATCAGGCCACCCTTGCTGAATCTGGCCCGAGAAACCGGAGGCACCTTGGAACTGGGGCTGCTGGGGGCGAGCCTGCTGGGATGCCCCCTGAGCCTGCGGCTGAGGTTGAACCTGCGGTTGCGGTTGAGCTTGGGGCTGGGGCTGGGGCTGGGGTTGGGATTGCGATTGAACCTGAACCTGCGGCTGTGGCTGGAGTTGAGCTTGGGGCTGCGACTGCGACTGAGGCTGCTGCTGCGCTTGAATCTGAGCTTGGGGCTCGGGTTGAGCCTGAGACTGCGATTGGACCCGGGGCTGCGATTGCTGCACAGCGGGGGCTTGGGATTGCGCTTGGGATTGCGCTTGAGCCGGAGCAGCCGCCTGAGGTCGTTTTTGAGATGCACCTTGGGCCTGAGGCGCTGTTTGGACCTGATTGAGGGGTTGGGACGGAGCCTGGGCGATGGGCTGGGGCTTGAGTTGAGCCTTGGCTTCTTCCTTCCGCTCATCCAACGGCACCGTGGCCTTGGCCGCAGAAGCCGCCGCTGGCAGCGGCGGGACCACTGAGCGCGTGGAGCAGCGTGGACATATCACCTGTTCCGGACGAACCGCAAAGGTAGATAGATCCATTTTCACACCGCACCCGGGGCAGCGAATCATATCTGAGGCCATGGCACTCTTTCTCTAGATTGAAAGCACCCTAAGTATAAAGCAGCCTTCGGTGTGCGTTAAGGACTGTTTGGGAACCGAATAAATGCCACAGGATTGCGATAAGGCGAGCATCGCCTTATCCGGAACGAGAAGATGCCCCGGATTTCCTTCATCCGGGGCATCTGGGTTGCAAGACGGACTTTCGCATCCGGCCGAGATGAGGCTCGCCACCGAGCCCCGAAGACCTTAGGAAGCGAAGATCTCGATGGTCTCACCAGGGGCGATGGTCACCATGGCCTTCTTCCAACGGCGGGTGAGGCCGGGGATGTAGCGCACACGCTTGCGCTTCGGCTTCACGTTCATGGTGTTCACCTTCTGCACATTCACATCGAAGAGCTCCTCGATGGCCTTGGCGATCTCCACCTTGTTCGCACTGCGGGCCACCTCGAAGGTGTACTTGTTCTTCTCGATCATATCGTAGCTATGCTCCGTGATGATCGGGCGGATGATGATATCGCGGGCGTTCTTCATTAGGCCATCGCCTCCTCGAGTTTGCGCAGCGCCCCTTCAGTGAAGATGAGGTACTTGTTGTCCAGCAGCTCGTAGGTGTTGGCCTCGTCCACCGGCAGGATGTCCACCGTGGGGATATTACGGAACGACAGGAAAGCGTTCATGTTGTCGTTGTCCACCACGATGGTGGTGCGGCCTTCCACGCCCAGGGCCTTCAACACAGCCACGGCATCCTTGGTGCGCGGCTCGTCGAATTCCAGCTTGTCCACCACGATGAGCTGCCCGTCGGCCAGCTTGGCGGAAAGGGCCGAGCGGATCGCCAGCTTGATCTCCTTCTTGTTCACCTTGAAGGCGTAGCTGCGCGGATGAGGTCCGAAGACCACGCCGCCGCCGCGCCAATGGGGCGCGCGGATGGTGCCCTGACGAGCCCGGCCGGTGCCCTTCTGACGCCACGGCTTCTTGCCGCCGCCGCGCACCATGCCGCGGGTCTTGGTGTTGGACGTACCGGCACGCCAAGAGGCACGCTGGCTGCGCACAACCTGGTGCATGACCGGTACGTTCGGCTCAATGCCGAAAACGGAATCGGCGAGTTCGGCCGTACTGGCCTTCTTGCCCTCCGCTGTTTTCACTTCAATCTTTGCCATTTGCGATTGCTCCTTACCAGCTCTTGCCATCGCCGGCCATGCGAACGCGCACTACGCCGTTCTTGCCGCCGGGTACAGCGCCCTTGACCAGAATGAGGTTGAGGTCCTCGTCCACGCGGACCACTTCCAGGTTCTTCACGGTTACGCGATCGCAGCCCATGTGGCCCGGCATGCGCAGGCCCTTCAGCACTCGCGAAGGGGTGGCGCACATGCCGATGGAGCCGGGAGCGCGATGGAAGTGGGAGCCGTGACCGCCGGGGCCGCCGCCGAAACCATGGCGACGGATAACGCCAGCGAAGCCCTTGCCCTTGGAAATGCCGGTGACATCCACCTTCTTCACCTCGTTGAAGGCAGCGACGGTCTGCTGCTCACCGGGAGTGTGCTCGGAGCCATCCTCCACGCGCACCTCACGCAGATGGCGGCAAGGCGCCACGCCGCACTTGTCGAAATGCCCGCGCATGGGCTTGTTGACCTTCTTGTCCTTGATGGCGCCGAAACCAAGCTGCACGGCATCGTAGCCGTCGGATTCCTTGGTCTTCACCTGGCATACCGTGTTGGGCTCTGCCTGGATCACCGTTACGGCCACAACGTCGTCGTTCTCGTTGAACAACTGGGTCATGCCGATCTTCTTTCCGTAGATAGTATCAATCATCACAGGCACCCCTTACAGCTTGATCTCGATGTCCACGCCAGCCGGCAGGTCAAGCCGCATCAGGGAATCCACGGTGTTGGGCGTGGGCTCCAGGATGTCGATGAGGCGCTTGTGCGTGCGCATCTCGAACTGCTCGCGAGAGTCCTTGTTGATATGCGGCCCGCGGATGACGCAATACAGATTGCGCTCGGTAGGCAGCGGGATAGGTCCAGAGACCTTGGCACCTGTTTGCTGGGCCGTGTCCACGATGAGCTTCGTGGATTGATCCACGATCTCGTGGTCGTAGCCCTTCAGGCGAATGCGAATCTTCTGATTAGCCACTTTGATTCCTCCAATGAACAGGGCGAGCGCTTACGCTTTGCCGCCGGCCTTGCTGATGATTTCCTCTTGAACGCTCTTCGGCACCGGCTCGTACGAGTCGAATTGCATGGTGTACATCGCACGGCCCTGCGTGCCGGAGCGAAGGTCGGTAGCATAGCCGAACATGTTCGACAGCGGCACCTTCGCGCTGATGGTGGCAGTGTTGCCGCGGGTCTCTTGGCCCACGATCATGCCACGACGCGAAGGGATGTCGCCCATGACGAAGCCCATGTACTCCTCGGGGGTCTCGACCTCCACGGACATGACGGGTTCCAAGATGACGGGCTTGCCGCGCTTGAGCGCTTCCTTGATGGCCATCGAGCCTGCCACCTTGAAGGCCGCCTCGGAGGAGTCCACCTCGTGATAGGAGCCGTCGATCAGCTCGACGCGTACGTCCTCAACGGGGTAACCGGCCAAAACGCCCGATTGCAGCGCTTCCTGGATGCCCTTGTCCACCGAAGGGATGTATTCCTTGGGCACCACGCCGCCCACGATCTTGTTCTCGAACTTGTAGCCGCTGCCCGGTTCCTCGGGATACATGTTGATGACCACATCGCCGTATTGGCCACGGCCGCCCGACTGGCGCACGAACTTGCCCTGCACGTTCATGGCAGGCTCGGTAGCCTTCTCGCGGTAGGCAACCTGCGGCTTGCCCACGTTGGCCTCAACCTTGAACTCGCGCAACAGGCGGTCGATGATGATCTCCAGGTG
>CAZKKN010000056.1:0-10330 GCA_964553375.1 uncultured Eggerthellaceae bacterium
GGTGGATTCGCCAGGCCATCACCCGCGCCATCGCCGACCAGGCCCGCACCATCCGTATCCCGGTGCACATGGTTGAGACCATCAATAAGCTGGTGCGCATCCAGCGTCAGCTGCTCCAAAGCCTGGGCCGCGAGCCCACCCCTGAGGAGATAGGCGAGGAGATGGGATTGACCGCTGAGCGTGTGCGCGAGATTCAGAAGATCTCCCAGGAGCCGGTCTCCCTTGAGACGCCCATCGGCGAGGAGGAAGATAGCCAATTGGGCGACTTCATCGAAGACGATGCCGCGGTGGTGCCTCCTGATGCCGCGAGCTTCTCCATGCTCCAAGAGCAGCTTTCCAAGGTGCTTGACGGCCTGGCCGAGCGGGAGCGCAAGGTGATCAGCTTGCGCTTCGGCCTGGAAGATGGCCATCCGCGCACCTTAGAAGAGGTGGGCCGCGAGTTCGGTGTGACCCGCGAGCGCATCCGTCAGATCGAATCGAAGACCTTGGCAAAGTTGCGCCATCCCTCGCGCTCCAGCAAACTCAAAGATTACCTGGAGGATTAACCGGTGGCATTGGAATTCTTTGCAAGCTGCCTTGCCGGTTCGGAAGCGCTGCTTGCCAAAGAACTCAAAACCTTGGGAATCACCCGCGTGCGCCCTCTTAATGGGGGCGTCGCGTTTTTCGGCGAGGCTGAAGACGGCTATCGGGCCTGCCTTTGGTCGCGTCTGGCCTCTCGCATCCTTTTGGTGATCGCCCGCGTCGATGCGCCCGATGCCGATGGGCTCTATGAGGGGATCCGGGGTGTGGCTTGGGAGGATGTCCTTGCTCCTGGTGCCACTTTCGCCGTGCGCGCCCACGGCACCAATGCGCAGCTGCGCAATACCCGTTTCATCGCCCTGAAAGCCAAAGATGCCCTGGTTGACCGCATGCGCGACCAGGACCGTGAGCGTCCGGTGGTGGATGCGGCGAATCCCCGAGCCTCGGTTGACCTGCGTCTGCATGATCAGAAGGCCACGGTGTCCTTGGATTTCTCGGGGGCGGCGCTCCATCATCGGGGCTATTTGTTCCCTGACAGCCGGGAGAATGCGTCCTTCGATTGCGCGGTGGCTGCAGCGGCTTTGGCTTCGGCCGGTTGGTCGAAGGAGTCCCACGGTTCCTGGGCTTTGGTGGACCCGCTTTGCGATCAGGGCATCTTGCTGATCGAGGCTGTATCGGTGCTTTGCGATCAAGCGCCGGGCCTGTTGCGGGACCGGTGGGGTTTCACCGGTTGGGCGCAGTTCGACGAAACCGTTTGGTCTGCCTTGGTGACGGCTGCCAAGGAGCGCTTCCAAGCAGGGCTGAAAGCCCTGGGAACCGCTTGCGGTTCAGCCAAGGATGGTCAATGCCCCAACCGCTTCATCGGCCTCTCCACTTCCTCTCCCGCTATCGCCCTTGCCCGCAAGCATGTGCGCCGCGCAGGGTTGCGCTCCCTTATAAGCATCGAGATAGGGGACAGCCAAGCGGCCGGTTCTGCGGTGGTTCGCGCCCGCGCGACCCAAGGCGCCCTGAGCTCCTCCGACGACAGGCGAGCCATTCCGTGCTGCGTTGCCGCGAACCTCGCTGCGGATCGTCGCCATGACGCAGCTGCTCTTCTGCGGGCCGATGAGGCATCCTTCCTCGAAGCCTGCAAAGCCGCCGCCCAGCCAGAGGAGTGCCTTTTCATCGCCATTGACGGCCCCGACCTCGTTTTGCGTTTCCCTGAGGATGCCCATCGCGGGTTCGCATTCGGGCGCGAGCGGGCCCAAGCGGTCGTTGACCTGTTTTCCGCAGCACCCCAGGAAAGCCCGGTCATACAGATAATAGACCTGGAAAGCGGCCAGAGCCGGGATTTGGAAGTCTACGATGCTACGGCAAGCCAATTCGCTGCGCGCCTTCGCAAGGTGTTCAAGGAGCGGCGCCGCCAAGCGGCCCGCGAAGGCGTGAGCTGCTTTCGCATTTACGATGCCGACCTTCCGGAATACGCCGTTGCCATCGATTGGTACAGCGGTGCGGGAGGCGCCAAGGGCAATGCCTACCTCTCCATCGCTGAATATGCCGCTCCGGCTTCGGTGGACGCGGACCGGGCTCGGCGGCGCTTTGCTGATGTTCTGGCCATAGCACCGGTGGTGTGCGGTTTGCGCCCCGATCACGTGTTCTCCAAGCGCCGGGAGCGCGCCAAAGGCGGTGCCCAATACCGGTCCGACCAGGGAAGGTCCTATGTGACCACCGTGGAGGAGTCCGGCCATCTCTTCGAGGTGGATCTGGCCCGCCGTCTGGACACCGGCTTGTTTCTCGATCATCGCCTCACGCGGCAGCTGGTGGGCGACAAAGCCCAAGATAGGGATTTTCTCAACCTGTTCGCCTACACCGGCTCTGCGAGCGTCTATGCTGCTGCCGGTGGCGCTCGCTCCACCACCACGGTGGACCTGTCCCAACCTTACATCGATTGGGCCAAGCGCAACATGGAGAACAACCGGTTCACCGGCGATGCCCACCGCTTCTGCAAGGCCGATGTGTTGCAGTGGATCACCCAGGAGCGGCGCAGTAAGCGGCGCTACGACCTCATTTTCGTGGATCCGCCCACGTTTTCCAACTCCAAGGCCATGGGCAAGAAAACCTGGGATGTCCAGCGCGACCATGCCGAGCTGCTCATCGGCGTGGTGCACCTGCTGCGTCCGGAAGGCGAGGCCATCTTCTCGTGCAACCTGCGCAGCTTCAAGCCCGATACGGAGAAACTCGCGCGCTACGGGGTGGCAATCGAGGACATCTCGGAGCAGACCATCCCCTTCGATTTCCTGCGTACACCCAACATCCATCGCTGCTATCGCGTTTGGCGCCGGAAGTGAGTGCGCGCGGCAACGTGTGCGCCTATGCCAGCCCGCGGCCATGCCGGCGCGTTCGGTCATGCTGGCATGTCATGCGTACCTGTAGTAAGTCAATGATTGCGTAACGTCCCAAGCCCACCCTTGGGGCTTTGGACTACAATCTTCCTAAACGACGAAGGAGGATCCCATGGCCGATATGCCTGGTTTCACCTATAACCCGGGAACCGATGCAGGGGCTGGCGCCGCACCTCAGCCCAGCCAGCTTTTCGCTTGGCAGATCTGCCTGGCCCATCTGGATGAAGGCACCCTGGAAGATGCGGATAATTATGCCGACTATGCCATAAACCGCGACCGCATCACCCAGGCGCTCGGCGTGGGTATGGCCAGCGGACAGAATGCCTTTCCCCTGGGTGATCAGATGTTCGTTGTGGCAGTGAGCATCCAGGAAAACGGCCAGATACGCCTGATAGACTCGGGGTATCCGGGCTACAACGAAGTGGCGCTCGTCATAGCTGAAGCCCTGCTCCAGGGCCAAGACCATGGCATGGTGGCGCAGTTGCCCAACGGCAAGCTCGTTCCCTTCACTCCACCAACAGATGCAGAACGGTTATAACGTGCTAGAATAGTCGGGCGCGTTTTGCGCATCCCGGATGGGCCTATAGCTCAACGGTGGAGCAGAGGACTCATAATCCTTTGGTTGCAGGTTCGAATCCTGCTGGGCCCACCATGTAATACCAGGTCAGACATGTAAATTGTCTGGCCTTGCTTTTGTAATGGCCAAGATCGGCGGCCGCGTCAGTTCCCGTCGCTGTTATTCTCCGATTCTCATTACGCTGTGGTCAAAAATTCCAGTTATTCGCGCTTTTGAATGCCGGAAGGGCGCCATATGGAGATAACCTATGGCAAAACCCCAGGTCGCAGATTTTGTCACGGAGCCAGATGGTCCGAGACGAGATGAAAAGCGCGAATAACTGGAATTTTTGACCACAGCACACGCGCAGTGTCGGGTTAGGCGGACTTATGCGACATTGCGGCGTCTGTGCACGGCGCCGAAAGCTTGGTTTGCAGTTTCTGCAGGCCGCCAGACCGGCTTCCTATTTCAGGAAGCGGCCGTTGCGCAAGATGACGATGGCCACGCCGCATAGCACCAGGGCGAGGATCACCGGCATCCACCACCAGCTGACAAACGGCATACCCTCCACGTTCATGCCATAGAAGCTGAATACGATGGTGGGGATCGCAAGCACCAGGGTGATGATGGTCAAGGTGCGCATGGTGAAGTTCAGATTGTTGGAGATCACGCTGCTGAACGTATCGGTGATGCCGTTCAAGATGCTCGTATAGATGCCGCACATCTCAACGGCCTGGCGAATCTCGATCATCACGTCATCGAGCAGCTCGCGGTCGTCCTCGTAGATATCAAGCATGCGTCCGGTGCCGATGCGCGAGGCGGTGGACTCAAGACCTTGAAGCGACGTGGAGAAATACACGAGGGACTTTTCCAAACCCAACATCTTCATGAGCTCGTCGTTGCGCATGGAGCGTCGCAGCGTGCGCTCGTATTCACGGATCTGGCGGTTGATGGAGCGCAGGCACACCAGGTAGCGCTGGGTGATGCGCAAAAGCATCTGCAGCAGGAATCGGGTGCGGCGGTCGGTATACACGTTGCGATAGCGGCTGTGAGCGAAGTCGGCCATGGTGTCGTTGCGCCGGAGGCTCAAAGTGACGAAATACTCCCGTTCCGGCACGAACACGAAGGAAAGCGGGTGGGTGTCGTATTGCACGATGGAGGTGTCCACCTTCTCGCTTTCGTCTTCCACGAACGGGCAGTCAACGATGACCAGCACCTGACCGGTGTCTTCGTCCATGTCGATATGCGCGGTCTCCTCGTCGTCGAAGGCGGCCTGCACGAATTCGGGCACGATGAGCAGCTCCTGGCTCAACCAGAGGCGCTCCTCGGCCGTGGGCTCCAGGACATCCACCCAGCATCCGGGTTCCATCTCCTGGATCTTCTGCACTTTGCCGTTCTCTGACTTGAAAAACGAAATCATGGTATTGGAACCTGCTTCTATAAAACTTGGAACTCCGATGGTATTATAGCTTTGCGAAGAAGAAAACCGGGCCTTAAGCTGCGACTTTCCTGAATCTATGGAATTCACCGCCCCAAGAGGGCGATGAGCGGCGCAAGGTATCGAGCGTCCAAGGGAGGACATCCATGGAGAAAGCCACCTTCCATAAACTATCTTACGGCCTGTTCATCGTGAGCGCCACCGAGGCCGATGGGCGCCTTGTGGGCTGCGTTGCCAATACCTTCCAGCAGGTGGGAAGCGATCCGCTTATGGCGTGCGTCTCCCTTAATAAGGACAATGTGACAACACAGGCCATCCACCAGACCGGTCGCTTCGAGGTGTCGGTGCTCACCACCAGCGCCGATATGCAGCTCATCGGCACCTTCGGTTTCAAGTCCAGCCACGATGTGGACAAGTACGCAGATGTCTCCTATGCCCTGGACGATGCAGGGGTGCCGTACATCACCGAGCACACCAATGCCCACTTCCTGGTGGAGGTGCAAGACACCTTGGATGTGGGGTCTCATGTGGTCTTCATCGGGTGCATCAAGGACGCGGCCGTGCTCTCGGACGAAGAGTCTCTGACCTATGCCTACTACCACAGCGTGCTGCGGGGCAAAACGCCGCCTAAGGCCGTGAGTTATCAGAAGGAAGAAAACGATGCGGCAGTGGAGGCCATCGTAGATGCGGTGGAAGCCTCTGCGACAGAGCAGGGGGCCCCGCCGAAGTATGGATGGCGCTGCCTCATCTGCGGGTTCGTGATCGAAGTGGACGAGTTGCCCGACGACTTCGTATGCCCGGTCTGCGGCGTGGGCAAGGATATGTTCGAGCGCTTCGAACTCTAAGGCTGCGCTGCGCTACCAACGCTTGCCAGCGCTTATGTGCGGGGCCCAGGCGTGCGGACGCACCGGCGCGGAGCGCTAATTCAAGATGCCGTGGTGGCACACCAAGCTTGAGCGGTCCAAAGCCTCGAAGCTATAGCCCAGGTCTTGGTAATGCTCGATTATCGCTGGAAGCGCCTCTACGGTTGTAGCTTTGGTTGCGGAATCGTGGCAAAGAAGCACGATGTTCTCCGCATCCACCGGCTCGGTGCCATAACCCACGAGTTCCTCGGCGCTGTGGTCGTCGCCATCGCCCACCGAGAGGTTCCAATCCCAATACTGATAGCCGCGCTGTTGAACGGCTTCGGCAAGCTCGGACATGATGCCGCCGTAGTATTCGGCCGAGATCTCGTTGGAGGATCCGCCGGGGAAGCGGATGAAGCAAGGTACGAACCCGATCTGCTCCTTCACCACTTGGCCGATGGCATCCAGATCCGCGAAGTAGTTATCCGGCGAGGCGTAGACCTCAGCGTAGTTATGGCTGTAGGTGTGCATGCCGATGGTGTGGCCGCGCTTGAACGCCTCAGCGATCATGGGATAGTAATCGGGATTGTGGCCCACAACGAAGAAAGTGGCCTTGGCGTTGTAGCGATCGAGGATGTCGAGCACCGCCTGGGTATTCTCCGAAGGGCCGTCATCTATGGTCAGATACACCGTCTTGCGTCCATTGCTGGTATAGGACCAATCGGTGCGCTCGGGGTCCACTGCGAAATCCGCCGCTCGGTCAACGGTGGGCGTAGGTGCGGGATCGGCAGCTGTCTGCGATGACGCGGACGTGCCGGTCGGTGCGGCTTCAGCAGAGGCGGCCACGGCCTGCTGAACCCCAGGGGTGGCTCGCTCCAAGGCCGGTTTAGCCTTCTGAACTGCGATGAAGGCGCCCACTCCCAAAATGGCGATAACGATCAACACCACAGCTATGACGTAGTAAACCTCCCAGCGGATCTTGCGTGCCGGAGCCTCCAATTGGATGTTGCGGCCCGAGAGGTTTTGGCCATAGCGAAGGGAGGCTTCGGGCCTCGGGCGCGAAGCCGGCCGCGGGCTGGAAGCGCGGTGAGAACGGGTATGTGGACGTCGCTCGTTCATTTCTATAACCTGAAAGGTCGTACCAGCATAGCGCTCGATTCCCCGTTCGCGCCGTTATTCAAGAAAAATGCAAGAGCGGCTTAGAGCTTTCCGTATCCTTGCGGGGCACAAGCACATCCAATGCATGATGCTCCATGGTTATCTCATAGCTTTGAGCGGGCAGCGGCTCGCCGTCGATCTGGCATGGCGGGATGCAGTCGAAGCTGATCTGCAGCTTGGATGCGCGGTCGAAATGGATGCCCTTCATCTTCGTGTGATGGGCGCCCTTGGCCGACAGGAATTTGAAAGTGGCCTCCACGAGCTTCATGGGCGCATCGGCATAGCAGATGTCGAAGAGCCCATCAGCCGGGTCTGCCTGGGGGCATATCCTGAAGCCGCCGCCATAGGTGGGTCCGTTTTGAACAGCGAATAGGTGCATGGGCCCTTCGATGACCCGCTCGTCATCGAGGACGGCACGCACCTCGAAGGTATCCAGGTGATGAAGCAGCTGATCGATGCCGCTGGAAAGATAGAGCAACGTGCCTTGGCGTCCGGTGCGCTTGCGACGCTCCATGGTATCCAAGGCTATGGCGGCATCCAGGCCGAACGAGAGCGTCTCATCGAAGTAAACGCCGTTGCAAAGCCCGATGTCGAGGGCCTTCACATCGGCATCGAGGAATTGCACGATGGCCTCGGGTACGCTGAGCGACATGCCCAGCGTCTTGGCGTAGTCGTTGCCCGAGCCCATGGGGATGAGCCCGAAAGTGGGACGCTCATCCCGCGGGAAGGTCATGAGGCCGTTTATCACTTCGTGGGCTATGCCGTCGCCTCCCAGGGCGAACACCGTGCTATAGGCGTTCGGGTCCAGCTCGCGGGCCAGCTCGGTGGCGTGGCTCGGCGCTTTGGTCAGCCGGAAATCCACATGGTCTTCGCCCAGCCAGTCGCAAAGCAGGTCATAGGCTATGGTGGCGCCCGTGGCACCGTTGCCATTCTGAGCGGCAGGGTTCGCGATGAACAGCACGTTTCCCTCTACCATGCAAAGCCCCTTTCGCATCCGCGTGCATCCGTATGCGTTCGCGTGCCGACCCACGTCCGAAACGCGGTATCCCGGCATTCCTCATGTAGAGAATTCTACAACTCCCCATTAGAATGGGGAGGGATGGGAAGGATACTAGCACCCAGCTGTAAGAATGCGAAGGAGCCCGGTTGGAGAATCTGGAGAACCCTGACGCTTTGGCGGAGCTATTGGAGCCGTTGCTTGCGTCCTGCTACGGTGCGTCGGATGTGGCACGCATCCTGGCGGGCACGGAGGGGCGGCGTCGGTGCTCCCTGCGCGTCAATCGGATGAAAAGCGATCCCGCTGCCGTGGCAGACGCCTTGGAGCGCGCGGGGCAGCGCTTTGAGCCGGTGCCATGGTATGAAGATGCTTTCCTGCTTGAGCCGGGAAGCGAAGAGGCGATTCGCGAGCTGCCGATCTTCCTCCAAGGGGAGGTCTACCTGCAAAGCCTCTCGGCTATGATCCCCGCTTTGGTGCTTGAGGCGCGGGCCGGCCATGACATCTGCGACCTTTGCGCTGCGCCGGGGGGTAAGACCACCCAGCTTGTGGCCCTCACTCAGGGCAGCGCGTTTGTCACGGCTTGTGAGCGGAGCGGGCCGCGGGCGGAAAGGCTCCGGTTCAACCTCCAGCGCCAAGGGGCGGGAAACGTTACGGTGATGCGCGCCGATGCCCGCAAACTGGACGATTTCTTCTCCTTCGACCGCATCTTGCTCGACGCCCCTTGCTCAGGCAGTGGCACGCTGCTTGCCCATGACCCCAAGGGCTTCGAGCGCTTCTCCGCTGCGTTCGTGGAGCGCTCGGCGGCGCTTCAGCAACAGCTCCTCACCAAGGGGCTTTCGTTGCTGCGACCGGGCGGTGTGCTCGTGTATTCCACCTGCTCGGTTTTGAAGCGGGAAAACGAGGAGGTGGTGCGCGCCAGCCTGCAGAAGGCGGCGAAGAAGGGCTGCTTCGAGGTTGCAGCGCTTGAGGCGGATGGAAGCTGGCCCCTTCTGCCCTCCACTATTGAGGGCGCGCTCACCCTTTGCCCAAGCGAATGCTATGAAGGGTTCTTCGTGGCCAAAATAAGGCGCACGAGCTGAAGTCGTTGCCCGAAAAGCCCGGCTATCGAGGAGCGGAACGGTTATACTTCCAAACCAAGGAGGCCCTTTGAACCCACGCGATCCCCATAGCTCTTCGCGGCCGAGCAACGGCCGCTCACGCCGCCCTGTGCGCGATCAGCAGCGTTCCTCCCATGGGTCCTCGGGGGGCGGGCGACGCGCTCGCGATGATCGGCGCGCACGTGATGACCGACGTGCTCGCGATGGCCGGCGCGCTCGCGATGACCGGCACCCCTCCCGTCAGCCTCTTTCCCCTTCGAATCGTCGCCCAGCTTCTCGCGACCAGCAGGTAGTTCATGGCCAGCCCGCGCATCCCTCATCCTCGCGCGGCCGCTCGAGCGCCCAACGGACCTATTCCACCCTGCGCCAGCAACAGGAGCGCCGCCGCAGGGTCTTGCTTGTTGCCATTGCGGGTCTTGCCGTGGTTTTGGTGGCGCTGCTTTTGCTGCTTGCCCGCTGCGCTCAGACTCCCGCCCCTGAGGGGGATCCTGGCGCTGCTTCGGATAGCATCCCCGCAACCCAGGACAGCGTTACGGCTGAAAGTGGCAACGAGCCGCAGCAGGCATCCGAGGAACCGCCGACCCCTGACCGGGAGGCGTTGGTGGAGATCCTCGGAGAAGAAGAGGCAGACAAGCTCATCGCCCAGATCCCAGGGAGCGCCGATGCCGCTTGGATCGCCGCTCATCCGGGGGAGTTCGCTTTCGAGGGCCCCGAGGTGCAGTATAAGATCTTGAAGCTTGCGGCCGACGAACCCCAGTCCCTTGCTTACGTGCGGGAGTTTCCCGAGAAGTACCCCCAAGATTCTGCTGTGGACGATCCGTCACTTGCCATGGATACGGCCTCTCCGTCCTCGGAGGTGCCCGATACCTTCGTGCCCCACCTCTACCAGTGGGATAGGCGGTGGGCACAAACCATCTATTGCTCCACGACCTTCGGCCTTACCGCCTGCGGACCCACCACCCTTGCCATGGTGTATCAGGGTCTGACCGGAAAGGATGACCTCTCGCCCTACGATTTGGGTTTGATGGCTCAAAGCCATGGCTACATGCAGCAATTCGATGGGACCGATGCGGGTTTCTTCACGCAGGTGGCAGCCGAGATAGGCCTGCAGTGCCAAGTCATGGCTCCTACCGTGGATAACATCGTGTCCGCTTTGAGTCGCGGCGATGTGATCATCACCAACCTGGCTCCGGGTTATTTCACGCGTTATGGGCATTTCTTCGTGCTGGCGGGTCTCGCTCCTAATGGGCAGGTCATTGTGAACGACCCGTATTCCGTCGAGCGCTCCGCCCAGCTTTGGGATCCAAGCCTCATCGCCTCCGAATCCCGCACCATGTAC
>CAZKKN010000057.1:0-10190 GCA_964553375.1 uncultured Eggerthellaceae bacterium
CGGGGCTTGGATTGCCAAGGGTACTTCCGGGGGGCCGCTTTGTTGATGAAAGCCGAGATCATAGCCTCGGTCACATCGTAGTCGGCAATCACGCCATCCTTCAGCGGATGCTCGGCCGAAAACGCATCGGGGGTGTGGTTGATCATGTTCTTGGCCTCGTGGCCCACGGCCAGAACGCGATGGGTGCTCTTCTCAATGGCCACCACCGATGGCTCGTTGATCACGATGCCCTCCCCGGACATGGCGATAAGCGTATTGGCGGTGCCCAGATCTATAGCCATATCGGCAGACATATTGCCTGTCAGATTGGAAAAAGACTCTGTTATAGAACTAAAAACAGACATGTACGGCTTTCCCTCGCCCAATATATTTGCAGTCAGAGAGAAATTCTAACACTGCCGCCGCATGAACGGGGAAAATCCATATTACAGTCGCGATGTCAGGAAGCCCATCCCGCCTAGGCGTAGATGCTCAACTCCATCTCGGAGATAAGCGCCCCCTCATAGGAGATCAACCGCAGCTCGCGCTCGAAGTCCCCCGCGTCGTAGGTGAGGGAGCGAAAACCGCTGGTCTCAGAGGTGTAGCTGTAATACGGCTCCCCGTAGGCTTCCAGGGCCTCATCCAGGGTGCTGCTGAAGCTGATCCCGCCGGGCAACTCCATGGAAAGCTCACCGGAGTAGTTCGTCACGGAGATGTCGGTGATCACGCATTGCTTGAGGTCCTGGGCCTTCTGGGTGCCATTGGAGACGGTAACATAGACGCTATCCATGGGATGAGCGTCGCTTTCTAAGGCGATGGTGGTGATCTGCTCCCCCGATTGCACCGTGTAGCCATCGGGATAACCCTGAAGGCTGAGGTCTATGGCCCAGCCGGACTGGGATTCGAACTCCTCCAAAGTGGTGACGTCAAGCTGGTAGCTTTTGCCATCAAGGGTGAATTCCAGGGAAGCCCAAGGGGCATCGGCGCCCGAAACCGCACCGCCCCGCGTGGTGTTGCCGCCCTGCTGGGAGGTGACGGCATTGCCCAGACCGTCGGTGTAGTAAGCCCCCACAAGGAAGGTGGACACCACGCTGATCACGATGGAGAGCACGATGGACAAAGCGCCGAGCACGATACCCGCGATGCCCATGCCCTTGCCTGAAGCGGTGCCCTTCTTCACCCGGGACACCGCTATGATGCCGAAGATGAGGGCGAGGATGCCGAAGACGATGGCCACGGCGTTAACGAAGGGAATCCAGAAGTTGAGTATGCCCAAGATGCCCAACACCAAGGCTGCGATGGCGAAACCCTTGGAGGGGGCAGGGGTTTCGGGTGCTTCAGGCGCTCCCGGATAGGCGCTCGCAGCGCCCGGGACCGTCCCCGATGCTGCCTCGGCGGCTTGTCGGGCCTCATAGGCCGCAGGACCCGTACCCTGAGTCCCCCAATAGGACTGCTGGGACGGCGCCTCCTGAGGCACGGGCTGGGGGGTTATGGGCTGGGGCGCCGGAATGGCGCTCACTACCTCTTCTGTCGGAGCATCCCCCGATGCCTCCAGGACATACCCGCAGGTCTGGCAAAACAGCCGGTGGGGATTCTCAGCATCTTGGACAAGCTGGCTTTGGCAATTCGGGCAGGTGATCATGGTGGTCTCCTCATCGCGGTGCGCCCGGTGGCGCACGGTTTCACTGGCAAGATGATACCATGGTTCCCCGTGGAGCCGCCGCGACTCGGCGCAGGCATCCTGTTATCGGTTCATCCGATAACAGGCAATGGGATAAAGGTATTTTGCACCCCTGAGGTTTTGTTCTAGAATCTGGTCTTGCGGCTTATGGCAAGGAAGGATTAGGGGTTATCGCCTTGATAGAACTCAAGAACCTCACAAAAGTCTTCAAGACAGGCAAAACAACCATGACCGCTGTCAAGGATGTGAACCTGACCATCGAAGACGGCGATATCTTCGGCATCATCGGCTTTTCCGGAGCGGGGAAGTCCACGTTGGTGCGCTGCATGAACCTGCTGGAGCGACCGACCTCCGGCGAGGTCATCGTGAACGGCACCGATCTGATGCAGCTGAGCCGAAAGGAGCTTCTGGCGGCCCGTAAGAAGATCGGCATGATATTCCAGCAGTTCAATCTGCTTTCCCAGCGCACGGTGGCAGCCAATGTGCGCTACCCCCTCGAGATAGAAGGCGTAGCGAAAGCCGAAGCCGACAAGCGGGTAGCGGAGCTTCTGGAGCTGGTTGATCTGGCAGATAAGGCCGAAGCTTACCCCGCCCAACTCTCCGGCGGTCAAAAACAGCGAGTGGCCATCGCTCGGGCCTTGGCATCCCAGCCCCGGATCATCCTCTGCGACGAGGCAACCAGCGCCTTAGACCCCATCACCACCCGCTCCATCTTGGAGCTGCTGAAATCCCTCAACAGCCAGCTGGGGGTGACCATTGTGGTGATCACCCACGAGATGCGCGTGGTTGAGCAGATCTGCAACCATGTGGCCGTCATGAGCGAGGGAGAGATAAAAGAGCAGGGTACCGTGCGCGATGTCTTCTTGCATCCGACCTCGGAAACGGCTCGCAAACTCATCAACCCCGCCCAAAGCGACGAACCCCTCGCCTTGGATGAGAGCACCTTGCGCCTGGCGTTCACTGGAGAAGAATCCGGAGCCCCGGTGATCTCGGACATGACGGTGCAGTGCGACGTCATGGTGAACATCCTGTCGGCGAAAACCGAGAACATCGGGGGCAAGCCCTTCGGTCAGATGCTCATCCAGCTTCCCGACGACCCGGATGCCCAAAAGCGCATCGAAGCGTATTTGGATCGCCGCGGCATAACCTACGAAATCCACCTGAAAGGGGATGGATAGCATGACTCCGCAGATGGTAGACCTCCTGGTCACCGGCACCTGGGAAACGCTTTACATGACCTTGGTGTCCACATTCATCTCCTACCTCATCGGCATCCCGCTGGGGGTGATCCTCTATGTGACCGGCGAAGGCGGCATCCGTCGCAACCGTGCGGTCAATCTGGTGGTGGGAGTCATCGTGAACATCCTGCGTTCAGTGCCCTTCCTCATCCTGCTTGTGGCCATCCTGCCCTTCACGCGCCTGGTGGTGGGAACGACCATTGGCTCCACGGCGACCATCGTACCGCTCGTGGTGGCTGCGGCCCCTTACGTGGGGCGCATGGTGGAATCGTCCTTGAAGGAAATCGATGCGGGGGTGATAGAGGCGGCGCGGGCCATGGGCTCGTCTGCCTGGCAGATGATCTATAAGGTGTTCCTACCCGAGGCGAAGCCCTCGCTTCTGGTGGGAGCCACCATCTCGCTCGCCACGATCCTGGGCTATTCGGCTATGGCCGGCTTCGTGGGAGGCGGCGGCCTGGGCGCCATCGCCATCAACTACGGTTACTATCGGTATCAATCCGACGTCATGCTGATCACCGTGGCATTGCTTGTGGTCATCGTGCAGATCTTCCAAGAAGGCGGGTTGAAGCTGGTTAACAAAGTGGATAAACGATTGAAGTAGGAGGAATCCATGAAGAAATCCCTTTTGAAGAAACTGCTGGTGGGAGCTATTGCGGCATCGCTGGCCGTTGTGGCGCTCGCCGGATGCTCGTCCAATAGCGCGGCATCAAGCGGCTCTGCGGCAAGCAACGCTGGGTCATCAAGCGACACGGTGATCAAGGTGGGCGCCTCTCCCACACCCCACGCAGAGATCCTGAATGCCGTAGCCGACCAGCTGGCCGATGAGGGCTACACTCTGGAAGTGGTGGAATACAACGACTACGTGCTGCCCAATACCGCCCTGGAGGATGGCGAGCTGGATGCGAATTATTTCCAGCACATCACCTACCTGAACGATTTCAACGAGGAGAACGGCACCCATCTGGAGTCTGTGGCAGAGATTCACTTCGAGCCCCTGGGGCTTTACTCCAGCAAGCTGACCTCTCTGGACGACCTCCAAGATGGCGCTGTGATCACCGTTCCCAACGACACCACCAATGAGGCGCGCGCCTTGCTTCTGCTTGAGCAAGAGGGCCTGATCACCCTGCGCCCCGATGCCGGCATCACCGCCACGGTCATGGACATCACCGAGAATCCGAAGAACCTGCAGATCCGCGAGGTGGAGGCAGCTCAGGTGCCCCGTACCTTGGAAGAGGTGGACCTTGCCGCCATCAATGGCAACTACGCTTTGAACGCTGGCTTGGATGTGGCCGATGCCATTGCCACCGAGTCCTCGGCAGGCGAGGCCGCGAAAGCCTATGCCAACGTGCTTGTGGTGAAGGATGGCAACCAAGACGAGCCGAAGATCAAGGCGCTCGTTGAGGCCCTCACCTCCCAAACCGTTGCCAACTTCATCGCCGATAACTACAACGGCGCTGTTGTGGCGGTGTTCTAAAGCACGCTTCACTGCTCTTCCGAGCAAAGGAATATGAAGAAAAGGCCAGGACGGAAGCCCTGGCCTTTTCTTCATCAAGGATCGCCCATTTTCCGTTGCAAGCTCCGGTGGGCCGATCGATCACTCCAGATAGAGTTCCCGCAACTTCGCCCTCTCCAACGGGCCGAAATCCAATACCTCTTCCATATAGGCATCCAAAGAACCGAAGTTCTGCTGAACGGCGCTGTATGCTTCTTCCAGATTGCCGCGCTTGGCATAGGTGTAGGCTTCCAAGTCCCTATCGATGAGATGAGCCAGATGCGCACCTCGGAGGAATTGCTCGATGCGCTGAAGCCAACCGTCCATGAACAGGTTGGTTGCCAGATAGTCCTGCATGATATCTTGCTGGGAGACGCCTAAGGCATGCTCTATGAGCATGGCGGCGATGCCCGTGCGGTCCTTCCCCTGGGTGCAATGCCAAAGCGTCGCCCCTTGGGGAACGCAGAGCAGTCCATGGAGCAGCCGCTTGTAGGTGCGCTGACCCTCTTCCCCCAAAAGGCATTTGGAATAGAGCCCTCGCATGTAACCATCGCCGTCTACGGTGAATTCCGCCAGCACATGGACGTCTGCTCGCAGATCCGCCAGGTCCAACGAGCCCACATCCTCTTGAGCCAGTGCCGGGGAGAACGTATAGGAGACTCGGGGCAAACGCAAAATAGGGTCAGGCGCAGCCTCCGCCTCCGCCTTCGTGCGCAGATCCACGATGTGGCGAAGCCCGCACGTGTCCATCAAATAACGGCCATCCAAGGAGGCCATGGCGTTCAGGTCGCCCGAGCGCAGAAGCCGCCCCTTCTTTATGCGGCGCCCATCGGCTGCAGGAAGACCACCCAGGTCGCGGGCATTGCCCACCGCACGCAGATTCAAGAATCCGAAGTCGGGAAAACCCTCGATGGGCTGGGGCAACTCAGGGGCGCTGACCTTATTGCTCTTGTCTTCCGTCATAGGACCCTCCTATCAAAATGCACCAGTCCCTGAAGCGGGTGCTGGTGCATAGGAAACCACATAACTTGAGAAGCCGACTGTCCGGGCTGCATGCCCGGACAGTCGGATCCAGGAGCGGGATTACTTCTCTTCCCGAATCTCCTCTGCCTTCTCTTCGGCCTTCTCGGCGCTTTCAACAGACACATGCTCCATCGTATCGCTCTCGAAGCTCTCGAAGCTAATGCTGTCGCCCTTTTTCTCGCATCCGCATCCCATGATAATCACCTTTCCTTTTCTCTAAAACCATTTCGCGCTTCAACGAATGCCCCTACGCATCCAGCGCTTGGCTAGAGTATCCCCCATAGCTTTGCTGTGAGCGGGCAGAGCCAAGAATGGTAATGGTGCTGCACTTCAGCCGTAAGCTGCCTGTAACCCTAAAAGGAGATGAAGCCTAAATGCTCAAGCAGGGTCTTCACGCCGATGAGCACCAAAACCACGCCACCCAAGATGGTGGCCGGGCGGTTGTAGCGTGTCCCGAAGCGGTTCCCCAAAAGCACGCCCACCAAAGAAAGCGCGAACGTGGTGATGCCGATGACCCCTACAGCCACCCAGATATCCACATTCATGAAGGCGAAGGTACACCCTACAGCGAAGGCGTCGATGCTCGTGGCCAAGGCCAGCAAGACAAGCTCCCCCACCGAAATGCGCTCGCCTTCCTGGGCGCCGGCTTCGTCATCTTCACCACGCACGCCGTCCCAGATCATCTTGCCGCCGATCACGCCTAGTAAGATGAAGACCACCCAATGATCCACCGGCTCGACGAGCTTTGAGAATTGCACACCCAAGAAGTAACCGAGAAGCGGCATGCCCGCCTGGAATACCCCGAAGAATAAGGCGATCATCATCGCTTGGCCCCACCGGATCCTCTTCATGGCAAGGCCCTTGCAAACCGATACGGCGAAGGCATCCGCCGAAAGGCTCACAGCTATTATGAGAAGCTCCAGCAGACTCACCGGTCGCACTCCCCTTTAAAGACCGCTGAATGAGAGAAAAGGCGGGTTAAAGGCACATCCAACCCGCTGGCTATCTTGACAAGCAGATCCATGGAAATGTTGCGCAGTCCCAGTTCCACCCGATTATAGTAGGCCCGGTTCACGCCGATCATCTCCGCGAAGCACGACTGGGACATCCCCCTTGCCTCGCGCAATGCGCGGGCATTGCGCCCCACGGTTTGGCGGACAGCACTCTGTAGCGGCATTTCTTCCATGGCTAAACTATGAATGACTTTCGGGGAACCATCAAGCCCCTTGGGACCCAAGGGGCGATTCTCCGCAATGAAAAGCAGACCCTCAGGGCCCGCGCCTTAAAGGCGCACGGCCTGAGGGTCCCAGGGTTCTATGCTGATCGGGACGCCTTAGATCAACAGCTCCTGTTCCTCTTCACTGGATGTCAAACCGAAGACGCACATGGTAACGCCGCGCATGATGAGGAATACGGCCAGGAAGATCGCAAAGGATGCTGGCATGACGATGAACATGACGCCGCAAAGCAGCGATACCACGCCGTTGAGGATCATCACACCCCAACCCGGCCCAGCATTGCGCAGCGTGATGCCGGCCGCTATGGCCATCACGCCGTAGCACAGCACGAAGATGCCGGCCATCATGGGAATCACCCCAGCGGAGATGATGGGATTAGCCAAGAACATGATGCCCAGGATCGCGCTGAAGATGGCATTTACGATGGCCCAGCCCGAAGTGAAGCCCGTGCCTCGGAACCGCACATAGGAAACGACATCGAAAACAGCTCCTACCAGCAACATCACGCCAGCGATTATCGCTATGCTCACCAGCGCATCACCCGGCAGGAAAAAGATGATGATACCCGCCAATACCACGAGTATCCCCGCGAAGAACAGCGCCCAGTCGCGCCCATTGTTTGCAGATTGCGCCATCTTCCGCACCTCCTTTTATCCGCGGCGCCCGAAAGGAGAGCGCCGCAACCCTTCCTTATGGCACCGATTCTATAGGAATCCGTAACCTGGGCGCTGCCTTAGGACCAGGCGTGATTCTTTGGTCGCCAGGCTGTTAGCAAGAAGATACCTTGGGGCTTCGATACAGCGGAATCAGGGCTTTGGGTCGTAGGCGCCGGTCTGACGGCGCCAAAGGTGGGCATAGGCGCCATCTTTGGCGACTAGCTCGTCATGGGATCCATCCTCGATCACCTTGCCGCCCTCTAGCACTACGATGCGATCCAGATGAGACACCGTGGACAGGCGATGGGCCACCACGATGGTTGTGCGGCCGGCCATAAGCTTTCCAAGCGCATCTTGTACCAGGGCCTCGCTTTCCGAGTCCAAAGCGCTTGTGGCCTCGTCCAGCACCAGGATGGGCGCGTCGGTGAGCATGGCCCGCGCAATGGCGATGCGCTGACGCTGACCGCCGGAGAGCTTCACACCGCGCTCACCGGTCACCGTTTCGAAGCCCTGAGGAAGTGCCTCGATGAACTCCAGTGCATTGGCCCGGGCTGCGGCGGCGCGGATCTCCTCTTCGGTGGCATCGGGTTTGCCGTAGGCGATGTTCTCGGCGATGGTACGATGGAAAAGCAGCGCCTCCTGGGGAACGTAGGCGATGGAGCGCCGCAGGCTTTGCTGAGTCGCATCGGCGATGTTCTGGCCGTCCACCATGATGCGCCCTTCCTGGATGTCGGCCAGGCGCAGCAAAAGCTTTGTCAGTGTGGTCTTCCCAGCGCCGCTCATACCCACAAGACCTACGCGCTGACCAGCGGGTATGGCCAAGTTGAAATCTTCGAACACCTGAGTCTCCGCACCGCCATCCATATAGGAGAAACCGATGTCCTCGAAATCTATGGCGCCATCTTCCACTTTAAGGGGGAAGGCATCGGGGGCATCGTCCACCAGCCGCGGTTCGTCCAGCGCCTCAGTCATGCCGCTCGCATCGCCGAACACCTGGTTCATGCGCTGCAGCCCCACGTTGATGAAGTTGAACTGGTTGGTCAACGTATAGGTGTAGGTGAACATCATGATGAGCGTGCCAGGCGAGATGCCGAACCATGCGTTGCCGCCGGCGATGAACACCGTGACCACCGACATCACGGCCACTGCGATGCACGCCGTGATGATCCCCCGCGTGATGGAGGACTTCATGCGCTTGGAATCGCGCTGCACTACTTCGCGATTAGCCTGATCGAAAAGCGCGCGTTCGAAATCCTCCCGGCCGCAGGTCTTCACCGCCAAGATGTTCGTCACGGCATCGGAGAGCTCGCCGGATAGCTGGTTTTGAGCACTCGCCGCCTTCTCGTTGAGATGGAGGATGCGCCGATACATGCCGTAAGATACTGTGGCATACCCGGCCAGAAGCACCATGAGGATGGCAACATACACCGGCACCACGGGTAGGAGCAACACGCAAGTGAAAACAACGGAGCAGACCACCGGCAAGAAGGGGAAGGTGATATTGTTCACCAGCTGCGTGTAGGCCGTCATGAACTTGGTGGTTTGACTGACCAGGGTGCCACCGAAGCGGTTGGAATGAAACGACATGGATTGATTGGAGAGGGCATCGAAGCACATGGTGGCCAGGTCGTAGTTCACCGAGATCTGGAGCTTCCAAACGGTATAGTCCTGCAGCTTCGAGCAGACCTGACCACAGACGTTGATCAGGATGAGTGCAACGATGTAAGGCCCGAACACCGAAAACACCGCATCTGAGGCCACCGACCCCGCACTCACGCGGTCCACGATAAGGCTCATAACATAAGGGTTCCCATAGGTCAGGAATCCCACGAAACCTATGGTGGAGAGCATGGCGGCAGCGAAAAGCCCCAGGTGCTTTCGCGTCGCCTTCCAAAAATAATGAAGCGTACGCTTCGTTGTGGAGTGATCTGCCAACTTTGCCATGGCTTCATTGTATCGCAGGGGGAAAGTAATCCGCTTGATTACGAATCGTCGGACGCTGCCGCCTAGAATACCAGGATTCCTATAATAGGACCAGGAGAGGAACCGATCAGAAGGGCGACCACCATGAATGCATCATCACGATCCCGCATCCACCTGCTTGAAGTCCTAGCGACCCTTGTTGCCGTGGCAGCGCTTGCTGCCGCTTTGGTCGGATGCTCATCGCCAAGCGCCTCATCAGGCAGCACATCAAACGACTCAGGGGCTGCATCACAAAGCGCGGCCAGCGAAGAGCAGAGCACCTTGACCGGACTGAGGTTGAATATCGTGGCACCGGAGTGGAACAAAGAAACATCCACGCCTATGATCGCAGCCATCGAGCCCTTCGTTGAGGGCGTGACCGACTCAACGCCGATCTATCGGAGCATCAATGCAAACGAGACCGTGGATCTGGGCTTGGATGCAGGGCTGTATCGCATCACGTTCATCTCCGGGGTTAATCAAGATGGCTCCATCTACACATTCTCCGAGGCGAAGGAATATACCGCGGAGGCCATCGATGCCGATACCGCAACCATAGAGGTCGAAGGCACATTGGTGAGCGCCGCAAGCGTAACGCCAGAGCAGATGCAGCACGTCATAGCCGCCACGGTTGTGGCCTGCAATAGCGAGGACATGACCGACGGCACCGCCGTCATGGAAGCGGCTGTGAAGAACGCCCAGAACGCACCTGGGGTTTCCGTTGAGGCCATCGATGCAGCTCAGGCCGATGCCGCCAACGCCATCACCAACGGCACCGGCAGCGACATAACCTTGAATACGCCTCCGCAAAACCTCTCATAATAACCTGCAAGCATATGCCAGGACGTGTTCCATGTCAGGGGACGGGGATGATGGCATATGTCAGGGGACGGGGATGATGGCATGGTCCTTCCGGGACCA
>CAZKKN010000058.1:0-10138 GCA_964553375.1 uncultured Eggerthellaceae bacterium
GGCAGAAGATCCGCCGGGACGTGATCGACGAGTGCAAGCTGCTGGGCCACGACGTCACCGACGAGGCGGCCATCTCCCAGGTGGTGGAGAGCCGGCTCCGGGAGGAGATCTGCCGGGGGGTCCAGACCATTCAGTATCAGGTGGTCACGTTGATGACCACCAACGGCCAGGCACCGTTCATCACGGTGTTCATGTACCTGAACGAGGCGAAGAACGAGCAGGAGAAGCATGACTTGGCCACGATCATCGAAGAGATGCTGCGCCAGCGCTACGAGGGCGTGAAAAACGAGGAGGGCGTTTGGATCACCCCGGCGTTCCCCAAGCTCATCTACGTGCTTGAGGAAGACAACGTGACCGAGGACTCCCCGTATTTCTACCTCACCAAGCTGGCGGCCAAATGCACGGCCAAGCGCATGGTCCCGGATTACATCTCCGAGAAGAAGATGCGCGAGTACAAGCTTTCCAAGGGCGAGGTCGAAGGTCAGGGCGACACCTACACCTGCATGGGCTGCCGGTCGTTCCTCACGCCGGACCGTTCAGGCAACGGCTATGACAATGTTGCCAATGCCGGCAACTACGAGCCGGATAAGCCGAAATACTACGGCCGCTTCAATCAGGGCGTGGTCACCATCTGCCTGCCCGATGTGGCTTTGTCCTCCTATGGCGATATGGATAAGTTCTGGGAGATCTTCGATGCGCGCCTGGAGCTCTGCCACCGCGCTCTGCGCGCCCGCCACGAGCGGCTGCGCGGCACCCTTTCCGACGCTGCCCCCATTCTGTGGCAGTACGGCGCGCTGGCGCGCCTGAAGAAGGGCGAGACCATCGACAAGCTGCTCTACGGCGGCTACTCCACCATCAGCCTGGGCTATGCGGGCCTTTACGAGTGCGTGAAGTACATGACCGGCCACAGCCACACCGATAAGGAAGCCACGCCGTTCGCGCTGCAGGTCATGCGCCATATGAACGACAAATGCGCGGAGTGGAAGGCGGCGGAGAACATCGACTACTCCCTCTACGGCACGCCCCTCGAGTCCACGACCTATAAGTTCGCCAAGGCGCTCCAGCGCCGCTTCGGGATCATCAAGGGCATCACCGACAAGGGCTACATCACCAACAGCTACCACGTCCATGTATCCGAGGAGATAGACGCCTTCCAGAAGCTGCGCTTCGAAAGCGAGTTCCAGCGTCTTTCCCCGGGCGGTGCCATCAGCTATGTGGAGGTGCCGGATATGCAGGATAACCTGCAGGCGGTCATCCGCGTCATGCAATACATCTACGATAACATCATGTATGCGGAGCTGAATACCAAGTCGGACTTCTGCCAGGCTTGCGGTTTCGACGGCGAGATAACCATCGTGGAAGACGACGGCAAGCTGGTATGGGAATGCCCCAGCTGCGGCAACCGCGACCAGGACACCATGAACGTGGCACGGCGCACCTGCGGCTACATCGGTACGCAGTTCTGGAACCAGGGTCGCACCGAAGAGATCAAAGACCGCGTGCTGCATCTGTAGGCGCTGGTCAAGGGGCTTCAGATGCATTACGGTACCATCAAGCAATGCGATATCGCCAATGGCGAAGGGGTGCGCACGTCGCTTTTCGTCTCCGGATGCACCCATCACTGCCCAGGTTGTTTTCAGCCTGAGACCTGGGATTTCTCCTATGGCGATGAATACACCGACCAGGTGGAGGAGGAGATTCTCCAAAGCCTGGAGCCCGGCTATGTGGATGGCATCACCATCCTGGGCGGCGAGCCCATGGAGCCGGAGAACCAGCGGGTGCTCGTGGGCCTTCTGGAGAAGGTGAAGCTGCGCTTTCCGGAAAAGGATGTATGGCTTTTCACCGGTGATACCCTGGAAGATCTCCAAGACCAGGGCAGTCCGCGGCACACCGAGGTTACCGAAAAGCTCCTCTCATTGGTGGATGTGCTGGTGGATGGGCCTTTCCGGGAAGACGAGAAGGATATAACCCTGCGGTTCCGCGGGTCGGCCAATCAGCGCATAATCGCCATGGCTCCCACCTTAAGCGAAGGCTCTGTGAAGCTCTGGCAGGGGGATGCGACCTTCGCCCAGCGGGGTGAATGGTAGAAGCGGGAGAAGAGGTTGCCCTATGGCAGAAACGCTGAAGGAGCGGATATCCCAGGCCGCCGCTTATCTGAGTGAACATTTAGGCGAGCGTAAGCCCCGGGTGGGCATCATCTTAGGATCGGGGCTGGGGCCTTTGGCCGAGCAGGTTCAAGGAGCCGTCTTCATCCCATTCAAGGATGTTCCGTTCATGAAGGTATCCACGGCTACAAGCCATGTGGGCCGTTTCGTGGCCGGGGAGCTTGGCGGCAAGGAAGTCCTGGTCATGCAGGGGAGGCTCCACGGCTACGAGGGCTACACCCCCCAAGATGTCGCCTTTCCCGTTTGGGTCATGCATGCCCTTGGCGTGGAGACGCTCATCGTGACCAACGCGGCGGGAGCCATAAACGCCGCCTACGATGTGGGTGATTTCTGCATGATGACCGATCATATAAACTTCACCGGTCGCAATCCCGTGGTGGGGGTGGAGCCCGATGAAGTGGCGTTCCGGTTCTTCTCGATGCTCGATGCCTACGACCCTCAGTTGCGCCAGGTGGCTCGCGCTGTGGCCGAGGATTTAAGCATTCCGCTGCAGGAAGGGGTCTACCTGGGGCTCTTGGGTCCGAGCTTCGAGACGCCGGCGGAGATCCGGGCGTTCAGGAGCTGGGGAGCCGATACGGTGGCTATGAGCGTATGCGAGGAGGTCATCGCAGCGCGTCACGTTGGCATGAGGGTCTTGGGAATCTCGCTTGTATCCAACATGGCCTGCGGAGTGGAGGGCGCCTCGCCTTCGGATGAGGAGGTATTCCAGGTGGCTCAAGGCCGTCAAGGGGATTTCTGCCGGCTCATCGAAGGCGTTGTGAGCGCGTTATCGCTTTAGAGGCGCGCTCCGCGGGAAGTTTATGGAACTCTGCAGGGACCTCAACCTGAAGAAGCGAGCAACGCTATAATCTAAAGCGTCCCTTTATCCATCACCGACGCATAATACGGGGTAGCACCGAATGGCCCAAGAGATCATAGTGGTTCATGGCAATGGCACCTTGGAGGGCGAGATCGCCGTTTCCGGGGCGAAGAACTCTGCGCTGAAGCTCATGGCGGCCGCCATTTTGGGCCAGGGGGCCAGTGTGATCCGCAATGTCCCCTGCATCTCCGACATCGATGTGATGGGAGAGGTGCTTGAGGAGTTGGGAGCCACGGTATCGCGCGATGAGCGCAATGACATCCACGTCATGACCGTTGATACCTCGGGTGTCGACTCTTTCGAGACCCCTTATGAGCTCGTTTCCAAGATGCGCGCGAGCATCTCGGTGCTCGGGCCGCTCATCGGCCGCTTCGGCGAAGCGCGCGTGGCCATGCCGGGAGGATGCCAGATCGGGGCGCGCAAGATCGATATGCATCTGCGGGGTCTTGAGTCTTTGGGAGTCTCCTTCGAGGTGGATCATGGCTATCTGAAGGCCGTGGCGAAAGAAGGGCTCCACGGGGCCCATGTGGTGCTGGATTTCCCCAGCGTTGGCGCAACGGAGAACACCCTCATGGCTGCGGTGGCCGCTGAAGGCGATACCATCATAGAGAATGCCGCACGCGAGCCGGAGATAGTGGATTTGGCCGATATGCTCAATGCCATGGGTGCCTCCATAACCGATGCAGGCTCTTCCATCATCACCATCCATGGGGTGCCCATCGAGGAGTTCCACCCTTGCGACCACTGCACGGTGGGGGACCGCATTGAGGCGGGCACCTTCCTGGTGGGAGGAGCTTTGTCCGGCGGTCCACTTACGGTGCGGGGCATCGATCCGTCCTACCTGCGCATGGCACTCATGAAATTGCGTGAGATGGGATGCGTGATCCAAGAAGGGGAGGACTTCATCACCATCACCCGCGCGGGGAGCTTGAAGCCGGTGAGCATCCAAACGCTGCCGCACCCCGGCTTCCCTACAGACCTCCAAGCCCAGTTCATGCTTCTGGCGGCCTGTGCCGAGGGTACTTCGGTGATCACCGAGAACGTTTTCGAGAACCGTTTCATGTTTGCCGCTGAGCTGGCGCGCATGGGAGCGGATGTCATCATAGAGGAGCATCATTCCCTCATCCGCGGCGGCAAGCCGCTTCAGGGTGCTCCGGTTTCCTCTACCGACCTGCGCGCCGGGGCCGCTTTGGTCTTGGCGGGCATCGTGGCCGAAGGGGAAACGCGTGTCCATAAGATCAGCCATATCGACCGCGGGTACGAGGACTACGTAGGCAAGCTGCGCTCTCTCGGCGCCGATGTGGACCGCGAGCTTCCCTATAGGAATCATCGGGCCACAGTGCGAGTAGAAACGGAATTCTAGGCCATGGCCCATCATCGGCGTCCCTATTCTGCCTCCCATGCGCGGAGGACCTCGCGACGGGTGAACGAGCATACCGTTGGCACCCATGTGCGCCAAGCGCCTTCGGAGCGACGCCGTAGGCCCGATGTGGCCGAGGTCATCGTGCGTCGCGCCCGACGCCGCCGCATCATCGCCGGCGTTACAGCCATCGTCATCGTGCTTGGAGCCGCCTTGCTCATGGCCGTTTTGGCTTTCCGTGGCTCGGTAGGGTCGTCATTGGCCTTGAAGGATTCCAACGCCAAAGAGGCGCTCACGCCCGTTGAGCCGGGAACCCCGTATTACACGCTCATCGCTGCTGAGCTGGGCGCGGTGGCGCGTCCGCTGGATACACCCGGACCCGATTCGCTCATCCTGGCGCGGGTGGATGAGGCGAATCGCACCATTTCGCTCATCAACATCCCGGCGAACCTCCAGGTTTCCAGCGACAGCAAAACCGTGGCCATCGCCAGCTTGGCCGAGCAAAGCGACGCCAAGCTCATAGAGGCGGTTAAGACGTTCACTAAGCTCGATATCGCTCATTACATCAAGCTCGATGAGGCAGGGATCAGCTCGATGGTCGATGCGCTGGGAGGTTTGGACCTGGAGCTCGAGCAGCCTATCGATGACCCCCGCGCCGGGGATGTCTATCTGCCAGCGGGGCCCATCACGCTGAAGGGGTCTACGGCTTTGATCTATCTGCGGGCCGAGAATGTGAAGATGGGCATGCAGGATAAGCTCAATCACCAGCTGCGTTTCACCACAACCGTAATGGATCGAGTGCTTTCCGATAACTTCTCGATGAACATGGACGCAATCGGCAATTGCCTCCAGACGGATATGTCCTTGGCCGAATTGGAGGCGCTCGCCTCGTGGTATGCGGGCGACGGCCGGGTGATCACGGCCAGCTTACCGGGTTACACCTCTGCTGTGACCAGCGTGAACGATGATGGTAATACGCGATTCATCGGCTCCTACGAGGACTTTGCGGACCTCATCGCCACACTTGAGCGCGGGGAGGAGCCGGAAAGCCAGAGCACCGATGGCGTTGTGGCCGCCGATCCTTCCACCTTCACCGTGGATGTGCAAAACGGCACCTCCATCAACGGTGCTGCGGCCATCACGTCCGAGCAACTGAAGGGCCAGGGCTTCCAAGTGGGCGAGGTGGGCAATGCGGAACAGCAGGTCTATGAGGAGACCCTGGTGATCTATAAGGGCTCCGAAGGTCTTTCCCGGGCTAAAGCCGTGATAGAGGCGTTGGGGGTGGGGCGCCCCGTGGATGCGGGAGGCTATTACAGCTTCAACGGCGATACGCTGCTTATCATAGGAGCGGACTTCTCACCTGTGAACTAGGCTCCTCTTCTCCGCCCTGAGCAATATAACGGGTTGCCATCACTGGGATGGCGGCCCTGGTGCATCGTCTTGGCTATGATAGAATCGTTTCAACGCAATGAGAGGAGTATTTCATGGTTAACAAAGACGATGTTTTGACTGTTCTGGAGATGATCCGCCCGAGCCTTCTGGCCGACGGCGGGGACGTCACCTTGGTGGATATCTACGACGACGGCACGGTGGAAGTAGAGCTGACCGGCGCCTGCAAAGGCTGCCCCATGTCGGCTCTCACCTTGGCAAACGGTATCGAGCGAATCCTGAAGGAGCGCGTAGATGGCGTGACCAAGGTAGTGCCTGCCCAAGACTAAGCAGCCCATCATGGACGCCCTGCTCGAATGTCCCTATTGCCATCGGCATACCATCGATTTCCATCGGTACGAATCGCTGATCGCCATCACAACGGATCATGCCCTGTTCTGCACCCGTTGTCCATCCTGCGGCCAGCGTATTTCGAGCGTGCGTCCCATTCCCGAGGATATGAGGGATGAGGTCCTTTACGCGGCCATAGAGGTGGGCGCTGGCATGGGGCTCGTCAATTGATATGCTTAACGAGCTCTACCATTCCCTTGATCCTGTAGCGTTTTCCATCGGGCCGTTCTCGGTTCGCTGGTATGGTATCGCCTATGTGGCGGGGTTCATCCTCGCTGCAGTGGTCATGGACCGCATCGCCCGGCGCTGGAAGCTGCGCTTCGATGCCGAGGCGCTGCTGACCATCTTCTGCTGCGTGGTGATCGGCATCATCCTGGGTGCGCGCCTGGGATATTGCCTGTTTTACGGCGATGGCTATTACCTGCGCTATCCGTTGGAGATCCTCGCCATAAACCAGGGGGGCATGAGCTTCCATGGGGGGCTCATCGGTGCGCTTCTGGCGGGCATCGTGGCGGCGAAGATGACCCATATCCCCTATCTTACCTTGGCCGACATGGGGGCTATCGTGGCTCCCATCGGGCTTTTCTTGGGGCGTTGCGCCAATTTCATCAATGGGGAGCTTTGGGGCGCGCCCACCGATGCACCGTGGGGCGTTGTCTTCGGCGGTGCTGCGGGCTTGGTGGCCCGCCATCCCTCCCAGCTCTATGAGGCGCTGCTGGAAGGCGTCATCCTGTTCTTGCTGCTGTTCGCGCTTTCTCGAAAGCGCCCCCCGCTTCCCCGGGGCACTTTCCTCGGTGTGTTCTTGACGTTCTACGGCATCGCGCGCTTCCTCATCGAGTTCGTGCGTCAGCCGGACGCCCAGTTGGGGTATCTTTGGGGCGATTGGCTCACCATGGGCCAGGTGCTTTCCATCCCGCTCATCATCTTAGGATTAGTGCTTTTGGTTTGGGCTCTGAAACACAAGCTCCCACAGGAGGGGCTTCCCCCTTCAACGGGCGGTCCCGCTGTAGGTGGGGCCCCTTCGGAGCAGGATGCGGACTAGACAGGAGCGGTTCATGGACTTCTCGGAGATGTTCGATGGGGCAGCCGACCTTTTCGGTCAAGGCGTGGCAGCAGCGCGGGATGCCATGGGGGATAAGGCGTGCGAGTCCTTGGGGTTCGTGCGCGCCCTGCGTCAGCTTTGCTATGAGGGCTCCCAGGCGGGATATCACGAGCGCAACGGTGGAAACGCCAGCTACATACTGAGCGACCAGGACATCCATGCCGCCTCCTCGTTTTTCCGGAGCCCGGGCCCTTGGCTGCCCCTGGCCTTTCCCACGGCGGCCATGGGCGGCAGCTACCTGCTGGCCACCGCAGCGGGGTGCTACTTGAAGAACGTGGCTGTGAATCCTGTTGCCACCTTGGGTATCGTGGAGTTGAGCCCCGATGGCGCGGAGTATCGCACGGTTTGGGGATTCAAGGGCGATGGGCGCCCCACCAGCGAGCTTTCAGCCCATGTTGCGTGCCATGGGGCTCGGAGAAGCGCCACAGCAGGGCGCAGCCGAGTGCTCTATCATGCCCATCCTGCATCGGTGGTGGCGCTCACGGCGCTGGTTGAACCGGACGCGCGCGCTTTGACCAACATCCTTTGGCGCTCGCTGACCGAAAGCCTCATCGCCTTCCCTCAGGGACTGGGAGCGCTTCCCTGGATGGTGCCGGGTTCGGCCTCGTTGGCTCAAGCTACAGCTGAGCAGCTGATGGTCTATCCGGCGTGCTTATGGCAGCTTCATGGCGTCTTCGCTTCGGGGGAGACCGCCGATGATGCCTTCGGTCTTGTGCAGGCCATCGACAAGGCCGCCTCGACTCAACTCGCGTTGCGCTCCGCTGCAGCTGGAGACCCGGCATCCGCCTTCCAGCTAAGCGATGACGACCTGCTGTCGATGGCTGAGGCCTATGACCTTCCGGTGAACAAGTCTTTCCTCTAATATAGTTGCGGAAATGAATCGGGAAGGGCCTGAGGTGTTTGGCCCTGAAGCTTGCGAAAGGCGGCTCCCTATGGCCGACAGCAAACTGTATCTGGGCATCGATTACGGTGGGAACAGCGTGAAGATGGGTCTGGTTGATTGCACGGGCCAGCTTTCCGGTCGCTATAGCCGCCCCACCGATAACCTCACTGACAAGGTTGCCTGCCGTGCGTTCGCTGCCGAGGCCGGCGAATTCGTCCATGGCTTGGGTATCTACTCCTCCGAGCTCGGTGGCGTAGGGTTGGCCATACCCGGCATCGCCTCCGAGGATAGCTTCCTCACCCCCAATGTGGGTACCAATTGGCCGCTGCTCCTGGAGTGCCTTTCCCGGACGTTCGCAAAGCCCGCCATCTCGGTTCTGAACGATGCCAATGCGGCAGCCCTTGGCGAGCTTTGGATGGGGGCCGGCGTGAACCTTCAGTCGGTCCTGCTGGTCACCGTGGGTTCTGCCATCGGCTCTGGCTTGGTAGTGGGGGGCAATGTGGTTTCCGGCGGTCATGGTGCTGCAGGTGAGATAGGGCATATGACCGTGGTGCCCGACGGGCGCCTTTGCAAATGTGGCCGCAAGGGGTGCTTGGAGCGTTACGCTTCGGCTCGAGGCATCGTCATGACCTTCAATGAGGCCGAGCAGCTGGCTCATTTGGACGCAGATAAGTTCACCGACAAGGTGCCGCTGCACGAAACCGATGCCCTTACGGTGTTCCAGGCTGCCCAAGCGGGAGACCCCCGGGCGCTTTTCGCTATCGCCGATGCCGCCGATAAGCTTGGCTTCGCCTTGGCCCAGGCAGCTTGCACCATAGACCCGGCCATCATCCTCATCGGAGGCGGCCTTTCCCAGGCCGAGAACATGTTCATGGGGGATTTGCGCAGCGCCTACCGCAAATATGCTTTCAAGGCCTGTGCCCAGACGCCCATCCAAAGCGCCACCCTGAAAGGGGATGCGGGCATCATCGGGGCAGCGCGATTCGCCATGCTGGCAACCCCTCAGGATGAGGCGGCGCGGGATTGGCTCGATCCCGATTTCGGGCTGTAAGAGCGAAGGATAGGGGAGGGATCCATGGATGCAGCAAGCGAATCCCAGGTTGTAAACGCCTCGGCCCAAGAGGTGCCTGAGGCCGTTTCGGCGCCGACCGCCGCAGCGGTGAAGCCCGACTGCCGCAGTGGCGTTGCCCTGTTCGAGCAAGCGGAAACGGTGGCGATCTCCAAGGCATCCGTGGGGGCGGGCCGCTGTTTCGCTCTGGCCATCCTTGCGGGTATGATGATTGGCATGGGAGCCTTGCTCATGCTCTTCGTGAAATCGGATTCCACGCTTTCCTTCGCGGTTTCCCAGGTCATGGGAGGGGTCTGCTTCTCCCTGGGCCTGATTTGCGTCATCGTGGCGGGAGCGGAGCTGTTCACGGGCAATACGCTCATGGTCATGGCGGCCAGCAGTAAGCGCTTGGCTTGGAAGGCCGTGCTGAAGAACTGGGCCATCGTTTATTGCGGAAACCTCGTGGGTTCGCTCCTGCTCGTCGGGATCATCCTTGCCAGCAACGTGGCCACCATGAACGGCCATGGCGTTGCCGATGCCATGGTTACGGTTGCCTATAACAAAATGATCCTTTCTCCCTTCGAGATATTCGTGCGCGGCATCATGTGCAATTGGCTCGTTTGCCTGGCGGTTTGGATGGGATTCGCGGGACGTACCGTCATCGACAAGGTGTTCACAACCATTTTCCCGGTCATGGCCTTTGTGGCTTGCGGCTTCGAGCACTGCGTAGCCAACATGTTCATCCTGCCCATGGGAATCGCCGCCTTCGATGCCTACGGTTATGGCGGTGCCTCGATCTCTCCCGAAGCGCTTGCCTCGGTTATGAATGCCGGTGGAGCCGTTTACAACATCTTCTTCGCCACTTTGGGCAATATCCTCGGAGGAGCGATTCTGGTGGGCATGATGTATTGGATCGCCTACCACAGGAAAGCATCCTAGCGC
>CAZKKN010000059.1:0-10120 GCA_964553375.1 uncultured Eggerthellaceae bacterium
CCACCAGGCATTACTTATGTTTCATGTGCTTGTTGGTGCAGTCTTGAAAACTGTTTTACCGCAAGGTAACGTGGGTTCGAATCCTACCGCCTCCGCCATCTTCTTCCCCTAGCATGGCAAACGAGCATTTAGAGCTGAAACCGCCTGGAAAGGAACGCCATGAAGCTGGAATTGTATAAATACGACACCTGCCCGTACTGCCGCCGCGTCATGTCAGTGATAGAGGAACTGGGGGCAGATGTGGAGATGCATGATATCCACCGCAATCCTCAGGATCTGGAGCGCTTGATGGCCGTAGGAGGTAAGCGTCAGGTTCCCTGCCTGCTCATCGATGGCGAGCCATTATATGAAAGCGCGGATATCATAAGCTGGCTGCAACAGAATCGCTCGCGCTAGCGACATAGCCCTAACGCTCGCAGCGCCACATCAAGCGAAGAGGCAAAGAGGAGAAGGCCATGGGAACCGAGGAAGCCCCGAAGCGCAACCACCACAACAAGGATGCAAGTAAAGACCGGGATATCCTGGCAAAGGAGCAGCCTATCGTATTGGAGTCCTCGGAGAGCGATCCCACCTTCCCCGCCATGCAGGAATTCGAAGTGGATGCCGGCGGTCCCGCTGGATCGACCCGGAAGCATCCGGGCCTTCTGTGGTTCGCCCTCGCAGCTGCAGCCATCGTGGTGCTTGTGATAGGACTCATCGCATTCGGCGATTGGAACTAGCAACCCAACTGCGGCACCCTTGCGCTACCCGCCGATCTACTCACCGCTTCGCTGGTCACGGGGCACATACTTGTGGGATTCCGCTGTGAAAGCCGCCTTATAGGCGGGGCGGATTATTCTTTTGCCGCTCGCAATCTCCTCAAACCGGTGAGCCGCCCAGCCCGCCATGCGCCCACAGGCGAAAAGCGGCGTGTACAGGTCGCCGGGTATGCCCAGCATGGTGTAAACGAAACCGGAATACATATCCACATTGGCGCAAACATCTTTCGAGATGCCTTTCACGTCATGCAAGATACCCGGAGACAGTCGCTCGATAGACTTCAGCAAGTTGAGCTCCGCCTCGAATTCTGTACCGGCAGCCAGTCGTTCGGCGAATTGCTTGCAGATGACCGCTCGCGGGTCGGATTTCGTATACACCGCATGGCCCATGCCATAGATCAGCCCCGAGCCGTCATAGGCTTGGCGATTCACCACGCGGATGAGGTAGTCGGCCACCTGGTCGTCGTCTTCCCAGTTCGCGATGGAGCGCTTCGCCTCATCCTGCATAGCCTGCACCTGATGGTTCGCACCGCCATGGCGACGTCCCTTCAACGACCCGATGGCCGCCGCATAGGTGGCATAAGGGTCGGTATCGGCCGATGAGAGCACCCGGGTGGTGAACGTGGAGTTATTGCCACCGCCATGTTCGGCATGCAGGCACAGCATGATGTCCAACATGCGGGCTTCTTCGGGAGTGAACTGGCGATCGGGGCGCAGCATGGACAGGATGGTCTCGGCCGTTGACTGCCCCGGGACGAAGCGATGCATGATCATCGAACCATGCTCGAACCTGGCCATCTTCGCGTAATAGGAGAGCACCATGATGCGCGGCAAGCGCGAAATCACGCTGATGGCGGCATGGATCTCGTGTTCCAACGTGCGGTCCTCGGCGCGGTGGTCATAGGAGTAGAGCAGCAGCACAGAACGCGCCAGCAGATTCATGAGGTCAGGCGACACATCACGCATGATGATGGAGGCCGTGAAGCCATCGGGAAGCTCTCGCTGCTCATCAAGGGCGGCCACGAACCGGGTAAGTTGGTCGCCTGAGGGAAGCTCACCCATGAGCAGCAGATAGGCGATCTCCTCATAGTTGAAGCGGATCTCGTCATCGGGGCTTCCCACCAGATCATAGAGCTCGTAGCCGCGATAGAGCAGCGAGCCGTCATCGGGGATCTTCACCCCGTCGGACATAAGATAGCCATGCACGTTGGAGATGTTCGTGGCACCCGCAAGCACCCCCGTGCCATCGGCATTGCGCAGGCCCCGCTTTATGTCGAATCGCTCGTAAATCTGCGGATCCACGGTATTGATCTCTTTGAAGCGATCATAAAGACCGAAATCCACCTTATCTTGCATCGGCTTATCAGGTTCCATAACATCCTTGCTTCCGGGCGCGCTGCGCATCTGGTTTTCTAACATCCTAGCTTATTTGTTGGGGCTTGATGTTAAATCCATAGAGGCGGGGATTGAGATTCGGCAGATTCGGCAAGAAGCTGACGCAACCGGCAGCGCTATGCGCTAAGGCCGCTCGGAGGATAAGCTGGCCAAGAAGGCTGGGCACCTCGAAAACGAAAATGAGAAGGACTCCGCTGTGGGAGCCCTTCTCATTTCGGTCGTCCGCTATAGGCGACCCACCGTTTCCTTCGTCGCGTCATGCGAGAAGGCGATGCAAATGGCTAGAGCGCTGCAGTCTCGCCTTCGGCACTCTCGAATTCGAAGGCGGTTTCGGCAGCTTCGGCGGCCTTCTGCTCGTCGCCCATGGCGTCGAAATCCTCGGTGGAGGCGGTTGCTTCGGCCACTACCTCGCGCTCGATCTTCTCCAAATCAGCGATAGCGTCTTGCATCTTGGCATCTTCAACATCGAAAGACATAATGGCATCCTTTCCTCGTAAGCAGGTAGGTTGTCCTACCGCCTCCGATTATAGGAATCGCCCTCCATGACCTTGGTAACAGCCAGCAGATGTTGCCCGCGCGTCATCCATTCGTTGCCCGTTTTGGAAGCGCCTTCTCCACCCTGCAATGCTCCAGGATTTCGGATTTCGCATTCAGCGTATCCGCATTCCTTAGCTAAGTCCTCGTTGCCCTGCTTAGTCGCTCTTTGGCGGTACTCCAGGTCTGGGTGAAGGCGGTGACGATACAAATGCCTACGGCGATACCAGCTATGAATTCAAAGGTCGACAAGGCATACTCGGAGCATTCTGCCCAGTTTGCGCTTACGGCAGAATACATGGTGTAGTAAAGACCGCGCCCCGGCACAAGGGGGATGACGGAGATGATGGAGAAAACCGTTGCCGGCGCCTTTACCAACCGAGCTATCGCCTCAGAATATATGGCTGCGAAAACCGAGGCGATAAGACACGGGATGAAAATATCGGGAAAGATGAACGTCAATCCATAATAGATTAGCCACGTGAGCACACCGCCAATAGTGGCTTTTAGGAGATGCCTTGCTCGCACGTTGAAGAACAGGGCGAACCCCAAAGATGCAAGCGCTGTGATCACTATCTTGTAAAGCAACTCCATCGGCGCCCCTTAGCGTATGCCCAACATGCCCGCGAGCCACAATGCCGTCATGAATCCGAATGCGAGGGCCGAAGCCCAAAGGAGGCTCTCCACGAAGCGCATGACACCGGAAATCGTATCGCCCGAAAGCATGTCGCGCGTTGCGTTAGTCATGGCCACTCCGGGAATAAGCAACATGATGACCCCGATTATCACCATGTCGATATTGATTCCCGGAATCACCATCTCACCCAAACAGATCAAAAGCCCCATCCCAAGGGAGATGAGGAAGTTAAAGGCCATGGCCGTGGGTACATAGCAGCGAAAATGCCGAAGGGAAAAGCATACGATTAAGGCGAACAACGCCGAAACGAGACCATCGATAAGGGAGCCGCCGAAGAAGATGGCGAATCCGCCCGCAGCGAACATCCCCCCTAGATAAAGAGCGATAGATGGGAAGGGCTTTTCTTGGATCGCCTCGAATCGAGAACGCAGCTCATTAAGGGGTAGCGGCTTCGTGCAGCAGGAATCGCACAGATCGGTAAGCGATTCCAGCCGATCGAAATTCGTGTCACCGATGCTGGTGATCCGACGCGTAAGGGTAAGCTCATCCTCGTCGGGAAGCATTACGGTGGCAATGATCTCTGAGGTGATGACCAACACGTTCATTTGCAAAGCCCCGTAAGCATGGCCAAGACGACCTAAAACTGACTCCACCGTGTGCACATCGGCGCCGCAGACAAGCATGGCTTCGCCTATATCGAGCATACACGAGTAAAGTTTGGTGTTTTGGCTCATTGCGTCCCTTACGCTATCGGTCAGGCATAACGATACCCCAGCGGAAAACGGGGCCTATTCCGCGAACACGAGGCTATCGATGTGGGCAAGGGAGTGAGTGCCTCTCACAGGCTGCCACATATTGCCTTCCTTCTTGTATTCTATGGTCGCCTCTTGAGCTGTAGGCTCGATGTTATTCAGGGCCTCCATCATTTTCTGACCAACATATTCCTGGGCCTCCTGCTGAGTCATGCCTGCAATGTTGGGGTCGTCTTCGATGCTGTTGAGAATCTGATTCATGGCATCCTCGAACGCGCTGTAGCTCTTGGAGATGATGGTGACATGGGCAGTAGCCGTATCGCCATTCACTTCCACGTCATCGATGGTGTAATCCATGCCGTCCAAAACCGCAAGGGTCAATTCCTCAACATCGATTCCAAGTTGCTCCAATTGCATGCCGGACAGATTCTCGTTCGTTTCCGTCAGAATGCTCTCATCCTTGTTTTTGTAAGCATCGAACTGCTTCGTCAGCGATTCGCGAATGACCTCCTCATTATTGGGGCCGCATCCCGAAAGCACACCGAAACATCCTGCAGCTAATACGGTGATGCATAGCATTGCGATGATCTTCCTCAATTTCATTGGAACTCCCTCCCTTTTTTCGCTGCATCCAACGCAGCGAGCCGTTGCCCTTAGGATACGGCATAGGGAAGACGATTCGGATGGGATTTAGCATTTCGCCCAGCGTTTTGGATGACGCGATACGGGACAAGCCGGAGCGGAAGTCAGGGGCAAGCCAGGCTATCTTAATTCGCTTGCCGGTTTCAGCCGCGAAAGCCATGGATGACCTGAAAGGCCTTTGCTGGGACACATTCGGTACACCAATCCTTTTCGCCAAGGTCACAATATGCATCAAGAGATTCTGATGCTAGCGGCGCATGACATTCGTCGCCGAAAGGAGTAGCCATGGACAGCCTGTTGATCTTCGGCGCCTTCATCACCCTGTTCGGGTTCTACGGCTGGGCTGCGCGGGACGAATTACGTGCCTGGAACCGCGCTTTTCTGGCCGCTTGCGAGGAGATGGAGGCGCAGCGCCGCGGCGCATAGCCTCCCAGTCAAAGCATCGCTGCTCCGAAAACGACTTAGCGGAATCCAAGTTTGCGGCTATTCGAGCCTAACCGGTGTAGGCGGACTCTTTGCCGTTTGAAAAACTTGAGCAGCCATATCCAGCTAAAATTGAGACTGGCTACAGTCCATAGGGCTGCAATTGCCCAAGGAGGTAGCCAGCGATCAGATTATAACTTATTCGCGCATATTTTGAGAAGCGTACCGACGCAGTCACATGCCTGAATTCCAGTCAGATTGACACTGCTTTAAAACAACGCCGAGCCGAATGGCTCCCAAGGCAAAAGCGATAACCCCGAAAAAAGCGAGGAGCTAGGATTTGGATGACGATACGGCCTCCAGCCCAGCGCCATGAGGTGCGGCGGCCGTAGGGTGCGGCAAGCTCAACTATGAGCAGCGAACCAGCAGGCGAAGTCGTTTTTGAAGAAGATTACATCGCTTAAAGGCCTCGAGCGTATGGTTCGATTTCGTAAATCTATACTTTCGAGGCCGAAAGTATATGGTACAGGCTGAAAACACCTATTTGACCATACGCTCGAGGCCTTTAAGCGATGTAATTCGCTCCATTTTCGCCTAGCACTTCGAAACCAGACTGACGCGGGGCCTTTTCTATATGTGCTTGCGAATCCTCTTTTCCATCCGCTTAGCAACTATTTCACCCTTGGCGGGAATGGTTGATTTCTTCCCATCCTTCTCGATGATCTCTATGTACCACTTATCACGGCCGCCCAATGATGCGGCTCCTCCTAAAGCGCCGCCTATGGGGCCTGCCACGGCATAGCCTAAAGCCACCGCCCCTGCCAGCTCTGTTCCAGGTTTCGTATTGTCAGGATTGCAATAGACGTTCACCTCAGATGGGCCGAACCGGTAGGTAACAGGCCGGCTGAATTTATCACCATCAACCACGTAAACGCCGCCCTTACCCTCTTTGAGGATTAGGTTCTTATAGCCCGTTATGCGCCCTTGGCCATCGCGCTCAGCATGTTTGAAGAACATGCCAGTATCCGTGAATCGCCCCATCTGCTTCACCGCTCCTCAGGCTCCAATGGCCTTCCCGTCGACCATAGGCGCTTCCCTTTTTTCGATAACCGATTTGCTAAACCCCGCTTCATTGATCGGGTCGTCGAGTTTGAGCGCCAACCAGAATGACACTGCTCTAAAACTGGAACCCTCCACTCGAATCCCTTGAAGCAGCTTACGCCATGGCAGCTTTCCTCGGTCGTCCCGCCCCACGCGGCGCGGCCAGGCGAGCATCTACGCTGGCCTTGGTGATCCAGGTGTTGCGCCCTTCTCTCCATCCATCCAGAAGTCCGCTCTGAACCATGGCGGTTATTCTTCCACGGCTCACGCCAAGAAGCTCTGCCGCCTTGGTCGCCGACACCTTGTCAACATCGTCCAGTGATGCATCAACCGATACGATAACGCGCACTCCGCCGTGGATAGGCTTGTTGTCAAACGTCGGCGCTGGAGGCCTCTCGTTCTCCATCAGGTAATCGCGCACCGTCTCGCGCAAGAGGTCGGCAGCAGACTCGCAGGCATCAGCCACGTCTTCTCCCTGGGTGATCCCCGGAATGTCGAACGACTCGATGATCCATTGATTCTCTCCGCGCCACATCTCGAACTCATAGGTATACTGCATGTCTATATCCTTTCCGGGATGGGCTGTGCTATTTCAGCCCGGCTTCCTTCTTCAGCTTCTCGAATATTTCATCCTCAATCTCCCGGTGACGTTTTATCCGAATAGTAACTTCGCCATTGGTGAACTTCTCGTGCTTGGCACCGCCCTTCGACCAAAAACCGTTTCGCTCGAAAAACCTGACCACATCCCTCCGTTTCGTCATCTTTTTCCTTTCTTCGGGATGTTGATATTATAAATCCATTTTATATTTTATTCAATTATTATTATGAATTGATTTCATAATTAGTTGTGTAGCTCTATAAGTACCTCCACTCGAATGCATGGTTCGAATGGCAGTCAGATTGACACTGCTCCAAAACTCGCTCACGTCCTGCGCTTTCTCAGGCGACTCAGGCGAAACGGCCTTGAAGCCGGTGCGCGCATCCTTTTTCGAACGGGTAACGGCTTTGCGGGTTGGCCGGTGAGGGTGCTATAATCTGCTCCAGAAGGCTGGCTGTTGGCTGGGGCAAAGGGAGCCCCGTACGCGACAGCCAGCTTTCAGTTCTCTCATTCGGGTACATCTTGGGTACTGCCTTCGAAACCCTCTCCCAGGGCCTTGCGCAAAAGCTCGTTGGAGCGCCTGGCAGCGCGCAACAGGTCGCTGCGCTCTTCATCATCGAGCCCAGCCAGGCAATCGTCCATCAGACGTCCTATCCCCTCCAGCTGGGTTTCAAGGAAATCTCGCCCCGCCTGGGTTAAGAAGACCTTTACTGTGCGCTTGTTCTCTTGGGGCCGTTCGCGTTTGACTAGGCCCTTCTCTTCAAGGGAGGTCACCACGCGGGAAAGCTGCTCCTTCGAGGTGCGGATATGCTCCCCCAGCCGCTTCATGCTGAGGCCATCGCGACACGACAGCGTATTCATAACCATGGACTGCGCTTTCGTAAGGCCATTCCTATATGAGACGAACGTCCGCCGACCCAGGCTATGGAAGCCCAAACAAGCACCGATCAACACGTCGTAGTCTTTATGGTCCACGCTGTTCCTTCCAAAAAGGACTGTTGATTAATTACAAAAGTTGATTATAATCAATCATTTATGAAATGGAATGTTGATTTTTGTCAACAACGCTTTACCCAAAAGATAACAAGGAAAAGGAAGTTCCACTATGGCTCTTGGAGTTAGCAGAAAAGATATGGTGATGGTAGCCGTGCTGCTAGCCGGCACGCTACTGGCAGTGCTGAACCAAACGCTGCTCTCCCCCGCATTGCCCGCCATCATGGGCTCGCTGGGAGTAGACGCCACCACAGTGCAGTGGCTCACCAGCGGCTATTCATTGGTTGAAGCCGTGATAATCCCGCTTTCGGCTTATCTCATCGGGCGGTTCTCCACCCGGCAACTCTTCATCACCGCCTTCACCATCTTCACCTTGGGAAGCCTGGCAGCCGCCGTAGCCCCGAATTTCTGGGTGCTCCTCCTAGGCCGCGTGCTTCAAGCCGCCTGCACCGGTATGGCCATGCCCATGGTATTCACGGTAATCCTCCTCGTCTTCCCACGCGAGAAGCGCGGCACTGCCATGGGCGTCATCGGGCTCATCATCGGATTCGCTCCGGCCGTAGGCCCCTCACTTGCCGGTCTGCTGGTAGACACGGTGGGCTGGCGTTGGCTCTTCGGCATCGTCACCATCCTCTCTGTGGCAGTCATCGTTTTAGCTGTGGTCGTGCTGCGCAACTATGGTTCGTTCAAGCGCGCCGTCTTCGACACGCCCTCGGTCCTCCTTTCCTCAGCAGGCCTGATCTGCCTGCTGTACGGGCTCTCAACTTTCTCATCCAGCGATAATCTGCTGATCACTTTCGGCCTCATCGCCATTGGCATCGTCCTTGTGGGCTTCTTCGTGCTGCGCCAGCTCAAGCTGCCGGAGCCCATGCTGAAAGTAGACATCCTGAAGACGCGCAAATATGCACTTACGGTGATCATCATCGTCATCGTTCAGGCGGCGCTGATGGGCACAGGCGTCATCACGCCGCTCTACATCCAAGGTGTTCGGGGCTACTCTGCAACCATGTCTGGCATCGCCATGCTCCCCGGCGCAGTGATCGGCGCGTTCATGGGGCTTATCAGCGGACGCCTCTTCGACCGCTTCGGTGTACGGCGCGTCGTCGTCCCTGGAGCCATCGTGGCGCTCCTTGGCGGCCTTGGCCTGGCCAACCTCGGCGAGAACACAGATTTCCTCATCATTATGGCCAGCTATACCGTCCTCACCATGGGGCTTCAATTCACCATGACGCCGCTGAACACCTGGGGCGTGAATTCCCTCGACAACAGCGTGATACAGCATGCACAGGGCGTATCCAATACCCTGAACCAGGTTGCTGCCTCTTTGGGTACCGCCATGCTGGTTTCCATTTCGGCCTTGGCCTCCACTGTTGCCCCCGATGCCTCCGCAGCCCAGCAGCTCTTCATCGGCGACCATATGGCATTCTGCACCACGGCAATCCTTATGGTCATTGCGATCCTGATCATTCTTTTCTTCGTGCGCGACAAGAAGAAGGAAGGGGCAGCCGCCCTGGGTGCAGAAGCCCAAGGGGGAACGGCCGCCGCAAGCGAACTTCCGGACTACGCCGCCGGTTTCGACGGTGTGACCATAGATGCAACCGCAACCGAGAACATCGCCGGCCAGGCCACCGACGCAGGCTTCCGAGCCAGCGATGTCATGAACCGCGAGCCCCTCTGCGCCTCGGCCGATGCCAACATGGGCAGCATCATCAAGCTCATGGCTGCAAACGATACAAGCGGCCTTCCCATCGTAGACGACAACAAGGGCTTGGTGGGCTTCATCTCCGACGGAGATGTGGCGGCTTATCTGGGACGCAACGACCTCTCGCTTTTCGATTCCACCCTGAACCTGTACCGGTTCGTGGATGACTCGGATATCTCCCAGCGCTTCGCCAATCTGCTGGAGCTCAACGTGATGGATATCGCCACAAAACGCGTCATCTCCGTATCCCAGGACATGCCCCTGGATGCCGCCGTCCACATCCTTGCCGAGCGCCGTATCAAGAAGGTGCCCGTAGTGGATGGAGACGGACACCTGGTGGGCACCTTGAGCCGCCGCAACATCATGCATGCCATGGCTCAGGAGATAAACCGCCAGGAGGAAGCAGAGAGGTGATCGCTCGCGATTTGCATGACGGGAGCGCAGGCGGATAACGGAGCGAACTCGCCACACTGCTGCCGATTCGCTGCCAGGAACGAAAAAGGCCAGAGACTTTAAGTCTCTGGCCTGCGGTTTCGCTGGCGCGCCCTGTAGGATTCGAACCTACGACGCCCTGATTCGTAGTCA
>CAZKKN010000060.1:0-9971 GCA_964553375.1 uncultured Eggerthellaceae bacterium
CGGAGCGCTCGCTCCGCGGCGAGGTCATCTCGTCGACCTTCGACATGCCCACCGAGACCCACATCGCCGTGGCCGAGCTCGTCATCGAGCGTGCCAAGCGCCTTGTGGAGCAGGGGCGCGACGTGGTGATCCTGCTCGACTCCATCACCCGCCTCGCCCGCGCCTACAACCTGGCGCAGCCCGCGAGCGGACGCATCCTCTCCGGCGGCGTGGACTCCACGGCGCTCTACCCGCCCAAGCGCTTCCTCGGCGCCGCGCGCAACATCGAGGGCGGCGGCTCGCTCACCATCCTCGCCTCGGCCCTCATCGACACCGGCTCGAAGATGGACGAGGTCATCTTCGAGGAGTTCAAGGGCACCGGCAACATGGAGCTGCGCCTCGACCGCCAGCTGGCCGATAGGCGCATCTTCCCGGCCATCGACCCGGTGGCGAGCGGAACCCGCAAGGAGGAGCTGCTGCTGGATCCGCAGATGGCCCCCGTCATATGGGCGGTGCGGCGCATCCTGGCCAACATGAACAATACCGAGCGCTCTATGGATATGCTGATTAAGTCGGTCAAGCAGACCGAGGACAACGAGGAGTTCCTGCTGCGCATGGCCCGCAAGGCCCAGCACGGCAAAAGCGAGACGCTGGAACTGTAAGCATCTTCTGAAAGGCTGAGGAGCACATCATGGATCCGAACACCGGCAACCCACAGCAGCCCCAAACCCCTTCGGGACCGCCGCCTTCCCAGCCGCCGCTTCGGCCTCAGCCCTCCCAGCCTTACCAAGGCCAGCCGCCTGCCGGCCAGGGGGTGCCGCCATCTTACGGCCCCGGGCCCGGTGCGGCTCCGCGCCCCGCCTATCAGATGCCTCCGGCCTACGGCATGCCCCCTGCGGCGCCGATGCCTGTGCAGCCAGCACCGAAGAGCCGCGCCTGGATCGTCGGCGTGGTCATTGCCGTTTGCATCCTCATCTTCGGCATCTTCTGCGTGCAGTCCTGCAGCAACGCGCTCTTCTCGTTGGGAGGGAGCAGCCTTAGCTCGGAGCCTGCCGCCCCGGATTCGGTGGCGGTGATAGACCTGGATGGCACCATCCAGTATGACGGTACGGCCTGCAGTCCCGAAGGCCTTGCATCCCTGCTGCAGCAAGCCGAAGACGACAACCACATCAAAGCGGTGGTGCTGCGGGTGAACTCCGGCGGCGGCACTGCCACAGCCGGCGAGGAGATGACGCAGCTTGTGCGGGAGTTCTCCAAGCCCATCGTGGTATCGAGCGCTTCCATCAACGCCAGCGCCGCCTACGAGATCTCCTCCCAAGCAGACTATATATATGTAGCGAAGTCTACGGAGATCGGAGCCATCGGCACCGCCATGCAGATCTCCGATTACTCGGGTCTCATGGATATGCTCGGTATCTCCGTAGATGTGATCACCTCTGCCGACAGCAAGGATTCCTCTTATGGCTTCAGGCCGCTGTCCGAAGAGGAGCGCGAATACTACCAGCGCATGGTGGATCAGATAAACGCCACGTTCATCGAATCGGTGGCAGAAGGCCGCTCCATGACCGTCGATGAGGTGCGCGCCCTTGCAACGGGGCTTCCCTTCACGGGCTTGGATGCGGTGGAAAACGGGCTTGCCGATGAGGTGGGCACCCGCGAAGACGCCTTGGCCAAGGCCGCTGAGCTGGCCGGTCTGGATTCCTACCGAGAATACACCTTAAGCCTCTCGCGCAATCTCACCGATTGGCAGGACCTGCTGTAGGTCCGTTCGAATCCAAGCCCCTTCAGGCTTGCCGCATCTGATTGGGTTGCCGGGGCTGCCCGGTTGCCTCGCTGCGCTTAGAAGAAGTCGTAGCGCGGTGGCAGATCTTGGACCTCATGGCGCGCCTCCCCCGGCTCCAGCTCTCCCAGTGAGCAGAAAGCGTGATCCCAGGAGAAGAACCCCTCCGGGTTGAAGGCGAGCTTCTCGCAGATGTCCTCGCACCCGCGGGGCACCACCGGATGCATCAGAAGCGTGCAGATCCAAAGCAGGTAGGCGGCATCGGCCAGAACCTGAGCGCGGTCGCCACCCTCGTTCTCCACAGCCGAGATGCCATCGGCCCAGGCCTTGTTGGCGAAGCGGATGAATTCATCCATAAGCGACATGATGGAGTGCAGCTCCGCCTTCTTCATAAGGGCATCGTAGCTCTCCAGGGTCGCATGGGCCTTCGCTACCACGGCATCCGTAGGCGCACTTAAGGGAATCGCTCCTTCGAAGTTGCGCTTGGCTTCGTATAGAACGCTGCGGGCCAGGCGATTGAACACGTTCTGCAGCAGCTTCGCCTCTTTGAGCGCCGGATCGGCCACGCGAGTGTCGTTGCGCACTTCCTCGGGTTCGAAGGCCTTGGGCTTGAATCCCACGGACTTCTGATCCAGACCCAGGGCAAGGAAGTGGGCCCGAAGCTCCTCGGCGCTGTAGTGCTCCAGAAGCTCCTCGCCCGTGGGCGGCTTGACCTCTCCCGATGACGAAGCCTTCTTGTTGCCGAAAAGCACATGGTGGTTGGCGATGAGCATGGTTTGGCGCAAAGGATCCTTCACCGGCTCATGGGAGTAGATGCCGCCGGGCAGAAGCGCATCCCAAAGGGCCGGCTGCACCACGCCGTAGAAGTACAGGTTGTCCTGGCCGATGAACTGATAGACCTGGGCATCTTCGGAACACCAGAAATCCCGCCAGCTCTCGGCAGGCTGTCCCAGCTGCTCATTGGCCGCTTGGGTGAACGAGATGGGGGCCCAAAGGCTCTCGGGCCAACACCAAACCGTGAGCCCCTCCACGCCATCCAGGGTGGGTGCCTTCACCCCCCACTCTATGTTGCCGGTGATGCGGAAAGGCACCAGGGCCTTGCCGGTGCGGAAGCGCAGCCCCGCGGCCCGCAGAGCATCCCGCGCCTCGTCGCGCGCATCGATGGTTTGGAAGACCGCCTCGAAGGATGCCTTGCCCTTCTCGGCCTCCTTTATGCTGTGGCTGGGAAGCGTTTGTGCCAGGGCATCGAAGGCCGGGCGGTCGTCGTTTTTGATGTAGATGGTGGGCGCTCCCAGGAACTCGCTGCAGGTCTGAGCCACGATAGGGCGCACCTCGGGGTTTTTCCGCAGCTCTTCCATGTAGGCGCACAGGTCGTCGCGGAAGGCCGGTAGGTCGAAATACCAGTTCTTCACCGGGCGCATCTCGGGCACCGAGTCCGATACCGTGGAGCGGGGAGCGATGAGCTCTTCGGGGGCATAGCTGTGACCGAGGTCGCATTCGTCGGCATAACCGTGCTCTGAGCGGCAGCCCTGCACGGGGCAGCGGCCCACCACCTGGCGGCCGTTCAGATAGATTCCCGCTTCGGTATCGAAGAATTGCATGGTGGAGCGCAGGGAGAGCCAACCGTTCTCGTAGAGCCGCTTGATGAACTCGTCGGTGAGCTTTTGGTGACAGACCCCGGAAAGCCCCAGCCCCGACCCCTCATATATAGTAAGACTCACCTCGAAAGCCTCCAGCACCTCTTTCTGCCGGTTGTGGTTGGCTTCCACATATTCGGCGATGCTGCCGGAGAACGCTGCCGCCTCCACGGCTTTGCGATAGCCCTCATCGATGGGGGAGCCGAAGCAGTCCGTTCCGCTGACGAAGCGGACGTTCTGAGCGCCGATGCGGTCGCGCAGGAAGCGGGCGAAGCAGTCTGCCGGCACGAAGACGCCAGCGATATGTCCGAAATGCAGCGGCTTATTGCCATAGGGCATGCCAGCGGTCACCACTGCCCTCCGTGGCCAATCCTGTCGTTTGAATGAAGGCGCGTCCATAGCTCTCCTTGTGTTTGCGCGTGCGGTCACCCCCAAGGGGTTGGGTATTTCTATTATAGCGGGAAATCGAGAAGTAAAGAAAATGACGGTATGTCCATAACTCCAGGTAGGGGGTGGTGATTCATCTCCATAAAATGCCGATAAACCTCTCAGGAAGGCCCTTCGAGCGGTCTTTATGTTACCCTTATAGCACCCGAAGAGAACGAAACGGAGGTTTTACCAATGAATTGCTCTTCGTTGGCCCGACCGGCCAAAGGCTTTGCAGCCTTCGCTGTTTCGGCCACCCTTGCTTGCGGGTGCCTTCTGCCCGTGACTCCCGCCCATGCAGTGACCGCTGCAGAGAAAGCTGCCGAGGCCGAAAGCGCGCTCACCCAGCTCTCCTCCATGCAGCAAACATTGGATGAGGCATCGAACAATTACTATCAAGCCCTCTATGCCTATCAGGAAGCGGTGGAGACGCGCGATGCGACCTCTGCCCGCATCGACGAGATCTCCGACGAGATCTCCGAGATCCAAGATCGCCTGGGCGTGCGCGCTCGGGAGATGTACCGCAATGGCTCCTCTTCCTTCTTGGATCTTCTGCTGGGAGCCACCTCGTTCAATGAGTTCACCCAGAACTGGGACCTGCTCAATCGCGTGAACGAGACCGACGCCGACCTCTCGGTGCGCGCTAAGGAGCTGCGCGAGGAGGAGAAGGAGCAGGAGGAGATCCTCACCCAACAGGCAAAGACAGCCGAGGAAAAATCCAGCGAAGCCGGCCGCGCCTTCGAGGAGGCCAAGGTGCTGGTGGAGCAGATGCAAGCCACCTATGATTCCCTGAGCGCGGAGGCCCAGGCCCTTTATGCGGCTGAGCAGGGAGCCTATGCAGGCGGTGTGATGAATGACGACGGCACGGTGACCGACCTCTCCACCGGTAAGGTCTATAGCAGCCCGGCTGAGTACACCTACGCTACCGGTAATGCCGTGGTTGACCGCGCCATGACCATGCTCAACAAGGGTAAATATCAGTATGGCGCCACCGGTGTCAACGGGTATTTCGACTGCTCCGGCTTCGTGGGCTGGGCGCTCACGGGCACCTATGACCGCATTGGCAACACCGATACCTTCATGGGCTGGAATCAGGTGACCGACCCCCAGCCGGGTGATATCTGCGTGAATAATGGCCATACCGGCATCTACATCGGCAACGGCCAGATGATCCACGCTGCAGACGAGAACACGGGCGTCATCATCGGCGATGTCCAAAACGGGATGATCTACGTCCGTCCCTAATCCCGTTCGCATCCTCTAACGCCGCCCAGAGGTGAGGCCTCGGGCGGCGTTTCCATACCCTGAAGTTTTATGGAGAAATTATCAAGAGCCTAGTGCCTTGGGGGAGACCTATACCCAATACCTTGTGCACGAGGCGATCAAACCCGCAGGATTCGTGAATTATCCGCGAACGTTGCGCGACGTGTTAAACCCCGAAGTTCCTTGGTGTTATCGTTCATAGTCGCGAAACGTTATGCAAATGGAGGTTAAACGATGCAGCATACGACGCCTTATATCCCTATATCCGTTAAAAAGCTGTTCGCTTGTTTCTTGGCTTTGGTGCTTGCGGTCACTTTGTGCCCCATGCCCGTTCAAAGCGCCTATGCCGACGAGATCTCTGACAAGCAGGCTCAGGCCGATGCGGCCCTGGCCAATTTGAACGCCATGCAAACCGAGCTCGACCGCCTGTCTGCCGAATACGGCGAAGCGCTGATGGCCAAGGAGGAGGCGGAAAAGAGCCGCGATGCCGCCCAAGAGCGCATGGACGAGATTAGCGCTCAGATCGATAAGCTCCAAGACCGTCTGAGCGATCGCGCCCGGGAGCTTTACCGCGGTGGCAATACGTCGTTCTTGGACATCATCCTGGGGGCCCAGAGCTTCGATGAATTCGCCACGGGCTTGGATATGTTCAACAAGGTGAACCAAAACGATGCAGACATGGTGTCGGAGCGCAAGGAACTGCGCGAAGAGGCTGAAGAGCAGGCTCGCATCTATGACGAGCAGGCCAAGGTGGCCACGCAGAAGTCCGAGGAAGCAGCCGAGGCCACGGCTCAGGCCGAAACCACCATCGCTGAGATGCAGGCTACCTATGATGGCCTTTCCGCTGAGGTTGCCCAGCTCGTTGAGGAGAAGCGCGCAGCCGAAGAGGCTGCCCAGTTGGCTCAGGCCCGCCAGGAGCTCGGCTTGAACCCCGATGGCACCCCCAGCGACACCGGTGGCAACGGCGGCGGCAATACCGGCGGAAACGGCGGTGGTAACGGCGGCGGCAATAATGGCGGTGGCTACACGCCTCCGGCCGATCCCCCTTACTATCCGTCCACGGGCAATGCCATCGTCGACCGCGCTTATGATGCCATCGGCACCCCCTATGTCTGGGGTGGGACCGGCCCCAACGGCTATGACTGCTCCGGTTTGGTGAGCCACTGCCTCACGGGCGGCTACGGGCGTTTGGGCACCACTTATACGTTCATGACCTGGCCTCAGGTCTCCAACCCCCAGCCGGGAGACGTGTGCACCAATTGGGACCACTGCGGCATCTACATCGGTGGCGGTCAGATGATCCATGCCCCGCAGCCGGGCGAGAGCGTGAAGATCGGCCCTGTTCAGGCTGGCATGATCTACGTACGCTATTAGCCGCATCGGCCTTCAGCCCCGCGCGCTTCCTATGGTTTCGGTAGAGCTTTATTCCGACGGGTCGTCCCGGGGAAACCCGGGACCCGGCGGTTATGGCACGGTGTTGCGCTTCATCGACCCCGAAGGCGGCGTGCATGAGAAGGAGCTCTCCCAGGGCTACCGGCGTACCACCAACAACCGCATGGAGCTCATGGGGGTGATCGCCGGGGTGGAGGCCCTGAAGGTTCCCTGTTCCATCACCGTCGTCTCCGATTCCCAATATGTGGTGAAGGCATTCAACGACCACTGGATCGACGGATGGCTTGCCAAAGGCTGGAAGAACGCGAGCAAGCAGCCGGTCAAGAACGTTGATCTGTGGCAGCGCCTGCTTGCGGCATTAGAGCCCCACGAAGCGCGATTCCAATGGGTCCATGGCCATCAGGGCCATGCGGAAAACGAGCGCTGTGACGTTCTGGCCACGGCAGCCGCCGATGGCGATGATCTGATCGATGATCCGGGTTTGTGATCCGGGCCTTCTTTTTAGCAAGTTGGGCCTGTGATTTGGAGCTGCGATCCTGGCCTGCTGCCCCGGGCATCCGATGCAAGCGCCGGGGATGACCCGCTTAAGCCAGATGGGAATCGATAGCCGCCTTCAGCGCGTCTATCCCTGTCTTCTTCTGAGACGATGTTATGAGCAGCGGCACTTCGCCGCCCAAGCCCAGTTGCCTTTCCAGGGCGGCTTTCTGCTGGCTGCATTTGGAGGCGCTCAGCTTGTCCCCTTTGGTCAAGACGATGAGGAAGGGAAGCCCGGCCTCCTGCAGGAATCCCACCATGTTCTCGTCTAGTGCCGTAGCGGGGTGGCGGATGTCGATGAGCGAGCACACCAAAGCGAAGTTGCGGTCTTGGTTGAAGTATCCTTCGATGAGCTCGGCCCAGCGCCCCTGCTCGGATTTGGACACCTTCGCATAGCCGTAACCCGGCAGGTCCACGAAGCGCGCATCATCGGCGAGGAAGAAGTTGATCGTGGAGGTCTTTCCGGGGGTCTGGGAGACTTTCGCGAGGCCCTTGCGGTTGAAAAGCGCGTTCAGGAGGGATGACTTCCCCACATTGGAGCGGCCGGCAAAGGCTATCTCGGGCAGGTCGCTGGGGGGAAGCTGACGGGAAGTGCCGAAGGAGCGCTCGTAGGAAACGTTGTGGTAGTTCATGGAATCCACTCCTTGCACCAAGGCCTGCTGCATCAGGGCCTGCGCCATGTGGGCGCGGGGCTTTGTTCTGCCGTGCCATTGTAGCCGTAATGCTTCAAAGTGGAAACGGACAGAGGGGCTTCAGGTTGGCCGACGGCTATCTGTGGCATGATGAACAGAAGGTAAGGCGAGGGAGGTTGCGATGTCGTTTCTCATCCGGTGGCTGGTGACGGCCATAGCAGTGGCGGCGGCGGTTTGGTTGGTGCCGGGTATCCAGATCATCGGCGGCGATGGCGCTTGGGTGGGTATATTCCTCTTCGCGTTGCTTCTGTCTTTGGTGGACATCTCGGTGAAGCCCGTCTTGCAGATTCTCTCGTTGCCGGTTACGGTGCTCACCTTGGGCATCTTCTATCTGGTGGTCAACACGGCCATGCTCTATCTGGCTGCATGGCTGGCCAATGGGCTTTTCGGCGTGGGCTTTTGGATCGCCAGTTTCGGCAGCGCATTCCTGGCTGCCATCGTGATCTCCTTGGTGAGCGCTTTGGTGAATGCTCTTGTGGGAAAAGAGTGATTCTGCGATTCGAGGAAAACCTCGTGCCATTCCTTCCCAGGAAGAGTATACTGTACAGGTTTCTAATCACACATGCCAGCGCGACCCGTTCCGCTAGTGGCCACCGGAAAAGGCTGCGGACCCCGGGGATGACCGCCGGCAGAGGACTAACGAATAGGAGTGGATATGACGAAAGTCAATATTCAAACGCTGCTTGATGCAGGCGCCCATTTCGGGCATCAAACCCGCCGCTGGAACCCCAAGATGGAGCCGTATATCTTCGGCAGCCGCGGCGACATCTACATCATCGACCTCAAACAGACGCTCCTCGGCTTGGACGCCGCTTATTCCTTCGTGCGCGAACTGGCGAAGAACGGCGGCACCATTCTGTTCGTGGGTACCAAGAAGCAGGCTCAGGAGGCTATCTCCGAGGCGGCAAACCGTTGCGGCATGCCCTACGTGAACGCGCGTTGGCTCGGCGGCATGATGACCAACTTCCAGACCATCCGCAAATCCGTGAACCGCATGGAGGAGCTTGAGGCCATGGAGGCCGACGGCCGCATGGAGCTTCTGCCCAAGAAGGAGCAGATCCTGCTGCGCAAGGAACTCTCCAAGCTGCAGACCAACCTGAACGGCATCCGCAACCTGCGCCGCACCCCCGATGCCGTGTTCATCATCGACACGAACCGCGAGGAGATCGCCGTCCATGAGGCGAAGCTGCTGAGCATCCCCGTGGTGGGCACGCTGGATACGAACTGCGATCCGGACGACGTGGAATACGGCATCCCCGCCAACGACGACGCCATCCGCTCCGTGAAGTTGCTGTGCGATTTCATCGCCGACGCCGTGATCGCCGGCGTGGGAGTGCCCGTCACCGTGACTGAGATGCTCTCTGAATCCGAAGCTGCCGATGGCACTCTGGTGGTATCCGATACCGAGGTGGCCGTGCCTGTCGCCGGTGCTGCCACCGTTACCGAGACCATCGAGGCGGAAGCTCCCAACGGCGACATCCTTGTGGTGGAGGCTCCCGTAGAGGCCGAATAGCTTCGGCCCTTTGAACGAGGATCAGCTAAGAAGAAAGGCGATACCATGGCAATCACTGCTGCACAGGTAAAAGAGCTCCGCGAGATGACCGGCGCGGGCATGATGGAATGCAAGAAGGCCCTCACCGAGGCCGACGGCAACATGGACGCGGCTGTGGACCTGCTGCGCGAATGGGGCCTGGCCAGCGTGGCCAAGAAGGCCGGCCGTTCCACCAACGAGGGCACCGTTATGGCCATCGTGGCCGACGACGCCCAGAGCGGCGCGGTCATCGAGCTCAACTGCGAGACCGATTTCGTGGGCATGAACGAGAAATTCAAGGGCTACGCCGAGAAGATCGCGAAGATCGAGCTGGAGACGAAGTCCCTTGATGCTGAGACGCTGAAGAACGACCCGGTGGTCCAGGAGATCATCACCGATTGCATCCATGTGATGGGCGAGAACACCCAGCTTTCCCGCGCTGCTTACATGGAGGGCTCCGCTGTGTGCTCCTATATCCACATGGGAGGCAAGATCGGCGTGCTGGTGAAGTTCGACGTGGAGGGCATCGACCCCACGTCCGACGCTTTCCAGACCTTCGGCCGCGATGTCGCCATGCAGGTTGCAGCCTTGAATCCTGTTGCTCCCAATCGCGACGCCGTTCCCGCTGACGTGGTGGCCAAGGAGATGGAGATCTACAAGGCTCAGGCTGCTCAGTCCGGCAAGCCCGAGAACATCCAGGAGAAGATCGCTTCCGGCCGCATGGAGAAGTACTACGC
>CAZKKN010000061.1:0-9880 GCA_964553375.1 uncultured Eggerthellaceae bacterium
GGGATGATGGCATGAAACATGTTTCATGCCATCATCCCCGTCCCCTGACATACTTTTGGATCATGCCATCATCCCCGTCCCCCTGACATATTGCGAGCAAGAGGATTACCGGCCCGTGCATGTCCAAAAGCGAACGTCCCCTGTTACGCTCCGGAAATTCTTCGGCAAGGATTCGCCTTGGTGTCAGTGTACAAGCCTGAATCGGGGAAGCGCGGAAAGGGTCTATGCTTATCCTGTTGATAAAGCGCCCAAAGAGGGAAGGAGCTCCCATGGATATTCACGTGCTCTCGGCGTATCAGACCACGGCACAGGAATTCTTCAACAAGATACTCGGCTGGAAGACCGACTTGGTGCTGGACATCCGCCTTCGGAACACCAACCAACTGGCGGGGTTCACCAAGCAGGAGGATCTGGAGTACTTCACGCATGCCATCGCGCACGCCGACTATGTCCATGACGTGGAATACTCGCCCTCGAAGACGCTGTTGGACGACTACCTCGATCACGGTCTTCCCTATGAGGAGTACTTCGCACGCTACGCCGAGGAGATGGAGGAGCGCAAGGCGATCCCCGCCTTTTTCGATAAGTACGGGAAGTACCGCTCCGTCGCCATCGTGGGCACGGCCACCAAGAAGCGCCGGTCGCATGCCGAAGAGCTGCAGCGTTTGCTTGAGGCCGCCGAAGCGAAGCGTCATTAAGTTCTACCGGTGATAGGGAGGGATGCATGCCATCATCCCCGTCTTCTGACATGGAAATGTCCATGTCATCGGTCGCATGTTCGCGTTTTCCATGTCATCATCCCCGTCCCCTGACATGAAGTCCTTGACAGGAGCGCATTGTGATGTAATATATATCTTACATGTAAGATATATATTACATCAGTGGTTCTTAAAGGGAAGGTGCCAGTGGAAGGCGAGAAGAACGAGCGCATGCGCGCGGCGCGGATAGACCGCGGCCTCTCGCAGCAAGGGTTGGCCGATGCGGTGAACGCCACGCGCCAGACCATCGGGCTTATCGAGGCAGGGCGCTATAACCCCAGTTTGAAGTTGTGCGTGGCGATATGCCGTGCGCTCGGTAAGACGCTGGACGACCTATTCTGGGAAGAGGAGCGGTGATGATGTATCTGACGCGAAAGTGGAACGAATACATGGGACCGAAGGATGAGCGCTTAGAGGCCGAAGAGGGTAAGTCGATGAAGGTGGCTTCTTACATCCTGTTGGTGGGATCGGTCGTGAGCCTATATTACTGGATCATGGTGAACCAGGTTGCCACCACTACCGACCATCCTGTACTCACGCCCCTTGGGGAATCCGTCGTGCCCGTTGACCTTCTGCTGATATTGACGATCTTGGCTGCAGGCTTTGCTTCCTTGGGTATGCAGATACGCAGCGGGGTGGTTTCCTGCTACAAGCGCTATGCCGAGGTGGATCATATCCCTTGGGATTATGTGGTGCTGTTCGCCTTGTTCTGCGGCGTGATCCTGGGAGTTCTGACCGGCGGGATGCGCATCCTGGCGGAGATCCAGATCGTCGGTCTGGAGAGTGTTGCATGGTTCGGTGATCTTGCCATGGGCGTGGTGTTCTTCATCATGGGCTTCGTGGTTGGCTTCGTGGCCATAGCGCTGACCATGCGCGATGCCATCAAACGTCGCCAAGAGCTTGAGCGCGAGTTGTGGGATTAGCGGGGATGCTGCGATAGGACAGAAGGCTGCAGCTGCCGTACTTGCCCTTCAACAGCTTGCAGAAGGCGCTGACAGCATTCCGCGTTATCGCATCCTGGGAAAACTCGGGTGCGAGCCCGCGCTCATGCGCCGGGCCGTTTGGTCGCAAACCGGCATCTATTTCGTGGCACCACTGGCTTTCGCGCTCGTGCATTGCGTGTTCGGGCTGGCGCTTGTGGGTTTCTTGGCCTTCGTGCTGGGAAGCTCATCGTTCGCCGTGATCGTTGCTGGAACCATTGGGGGTACGATAGCGCTGCTCGGCGTATATTACATCGTCACAACACGCGCTTGCGAACGCATGCTGTTGTGAGAGCGCGGGTTCAGAAGCCGCTTAACCATGCCTTACGAGCAATTTTCTTTTTTCGATATAGGTATTAACTAGGCCCACTGATCGACCATACACTAACAGTGATATTTCACTGCCGCGTGCGGCAAGACTGCGCAGGCGAAGGAGGACCCAATGGCGAAGGTGAGGCAAACTGCGGGACGCGACCAGCTGGGGGAGTTTGCCCCCATGTTCGCGGCGCTTAACGACGATGTGCTGTTCGGCGAAGTATGGAGCGACGATACGCTGGATCTGAAAACGCGTTCGATGCTCACGGTGACGACGCTGGTCGCGAAAGGATTGGTTGATTCGTCTTTCGAATACCACGTGGCGACGGCGAAGGCAAACGGTATCACCGCCAAGGAGATGGCGGCGCTGCTCACCCATGTGGCTTTCTACGCCGGATGGCCCAACTCCTGGGCGGCGTTTCGTGTGGCAGTGAAAGCATATGGAGCGGGCGATGAGAGCGCAGGTGATTTTGCGGAGCCGGAGTCCCATGGCGGTCTGTTCGGCTTAGGGCAGCCTAACGATGCCTATGCGCAATACTTCACAGGACGCTCGTACCTGAATCCGTTGACGGACCCGGCCAAAACGCAGTTCGTCGCAAATGTGACCTTCGAGCCGGGCTGTCGTAACAACTGGCATATCCACCATGCCCAAGAGGGCGGGGGTCAGATCCTGCTGGTGACAGATGGCCGCGGCTGGTATCAAGAGTGGGGTGAGCAGGCCCGAGAGTTGCATCCGGGTGATTGCGTGACCATCCCGGCGAACGTGAAACACTGGCACGGCGCGGCAAAGGACAGCTGGATGAGCCACGTGGCCTTTGAGGCTTGCGGCACCGATACGAGCAACGAATGGTGCGAACCTGTCAGCGATGAGGAGTACGACGCACTGCCGTAAAGGGCGATTCGCGGTCTTCGACGTACGGTTTTGGATCGCATTGATGCGAAGGCAGAGGGGAGAACGATGTTGATCAGCAGGCGTGATTTTCTGAAGGCAGGATGCGTCGGTGTTGGCGCGTTCGCGGCCGCCGGCTTGGTCGGATGCGCGGCTGAGTCGAGTCCGAGCAGCTCAAGTGCAGCTAGGGAGCAGGAGGACGATATGAGCTCAAGCAATGCACAGTTAGAATCGTCAACAGCCAGCCAAGGAGGAATGGCTCCCTCCGCCAATGCGGCCGTCGTTTACTTCTCGTGCACGGGCAACACCGAAGCGGTGGCAGACAAGATCGCCCAGGCTACGGATGGCACGCTCATGCGTATCCAAGCTGCCGAGCCTTATACGGCACAGGACTTGGATTACAACTCTGATTGCCGAGCGAATTCGGAACAGGAAGGTGGATCCGCTCGCCCCGCTTTGGCAAGCCCCATCCCCGACATCGCTGGTTTCGATATGGTTTATCTCGGCTATCCGATCTGGTGGGGTAAAGCTCCGCGTATCATCCTCACGTTCTTAGAGGGTGCCGATACGGCCGGAAAGAGGATTACTCCCTTCTGCACATCTGGTTCGAGCCCCATCGCGGGTAGCATCGATGAGCTTCATGCTGCTGCGCCAGAGGCGCAATGGACCGAAGGGCGCAGGTTCTCGGCTGGCGTGTCCCAACAAGAGATCGATGACTGGGTGAACAGCATCGCTTAGGTCATCGCGTCCAAGCGGCGGTTGCGGAAGTAGACGAGCCAATTGATGCCGAGGCACGCTAAGTTGATCAGATAGACGGCTAACACCCAGCTTATCGTGCCAACGGCGAGCTTCGCGCCGATTCCGGCAAGGTAGCCGGCCGTTATGAGTGCGATGAACTGCCAGCTCGTCCCAGCCGCGGTGGCCGCCTGGTAGCTTTTGTAGGCGTTCACGGGCCAAGATAGACCGAAGCAGATGAGCATGGCCGCCTCCAGCAACTCCGCTATCTCCATCGATATGTCCTTTCATGAGGTTTCCGACTGCACCAGCATAGTCTCCTTATAGTATGTCGTCTAATATATTGATTCTATTGAATCAATACCTTTTAAGAATGATTAGGGGATTGCGATGGAGTTGAGTCAGCTTCGTTATTTTTGCGAAGTAGCGAGAACCCAGCATATGACGCAAAGCGCGAGGAACCTCCATATCTCCCAGCCAGCGCTGACGCGCTCCATCCATCGTTTGGAGGAGGACTTGAACGTTGCGCTCTTCGAGAGGATGGGGAGAAGAATCCAGCTCACGCCGGAAGGCTCTCGCTTTTATGACCGGATCGTTGCCGCCGTTGGGCTTGTGGACGAAGCCGTGGCAGACGTGCAGGGTTTCGCAGATGACCAGATGCGCACCGTTCGGGTGAACGTTCTCTCGGCGTCCGGCGTGACCGTTGACGCCATTGCCGCTTTCGTTGAAGAAAGAAGCGAGATTGCCATCGAGGTGGTGCAGAACACGGATGATAGCCTCTGCGATCTGCGCATAGACACGATGAATGCCCAGTCCGGCAGGCCGCTCCACGCTGGGGATCTCGCAGAGGAGACCCTCTTCCATGAGGCCATCGGACTCGCCGTGCCTTTGGAAAGCCACTACGGGGATAAGGTTGATTTGGCTTCCCTTGCATCGGAGCGGTTCATCTGCCTTGCGGGGTCGCGTCGGTTCCGCGGCCTATGCGATGCCCTTTGCGCCGAGAGGGGGTTCGTGCCGAGAATCGGCTTTGAGAGCGATAATCCGGCGGTGGTGAAGAAGATGGTTGCCCTAGGGCTGGGAGTTGGGTTTTGGCCCCGATTCAGCTGGGGATGCTTGGAGGGAAGCGGAGCACGTTGGATTCCCCTGGCAGAGGAGGGGTTCGAGCGCGTGATCTCGGTCGGGCTGTCGGCGCGCGGCTCGGAGAAGGTCTCAGCACGGGAATTCTATGATCTGCTGGTGGACGATTTTGCCCGTGCAGCGAGCGTGGCCATAGGAGGCGCTTCCGAATGACGGGGATACCCTCGCCGCCCTTCGGTGCGCCATTCTAGCCGAAGCGGCCTGAAACGTAATCTGTTGTGCGGCTATCCTTCGGGTGTGTGAACAGCATATTCGTATCTCCTGCCTCCACCATCTCCCCAAGGAGGAAGAACGCCGTCTTGGTGGAGATGCGGATGGCTTGGAGCATGTTGTGCGTAACCATGATGACCGTGTACTTTGCCGCAAGCTCCCCAACGAGCTCTTCGATCTTCGCCGTTGAGATGGGATCGAGCGCGCTTGTGGATTCATCGAGCAGTATCACTTCGGGTCGCACCGCCAAGGCACGCGCGATGCATAGACGTTGCTGCTGACCGCCAGAAAGGCCCAAAGCGCTCTTCTTCAAACGGTCTTTCACCTCATCCCAGATAGCTGCATCCTTCAGCGATTGCTCCACGATTGCGTCAAGCTCTTCCTTCCGTTTCACTCCATGGGTGCGCGGGCCGAATGCGATGTTGTCATAGATGCTCATGGGAAACGGGTTGGGTTGCTGGAACACCATGCCTACCCGGCGGCGAAGGTCGTTCACCTGTATCTCGCGATAAGCATCTTGACCGTCGAGTTCCACGATGCCCTCAATGCGACAACCGTCTACGAGGTCGTTCATGCGATTGAGCGTCTTGAGCAACGTTGACTTTCCGCATCCGGATGGTCCGATGAGCGCTATCACCTCGTTTCTTGGGAAGGAAAGCGATACATCTTTGAGAGCATGGAAACCCCCATAGTGAAGATTGAGTCCATTCACCTGCATTTTCACTGGCCTCTCGTCTACGGGGGCGCAAGTCTCCTCCCTTTCCATGGGAGCAATCGCCCTCTCTTCGACGCCGATCATCTACATCTCCTCCTTGAGTCTTTTTGCCACATGGTTGCCAGCTGCATTGAGCAATATCACCAGTGCGAGCAGCACCACCGCCGTCGCATAGGTCTCGTCCATGTGCAGCCCTTCATTTGCGAGTACGTACATATGGACCGCAAGCGTTCTGCAGGAATCGAAGAGCGCGAAGATGCCCTCGCCTGCGAAATCCGGAATTTGCGCAACGGTGCCCGCGGTGAACAGGATCGCGGCCACTTCCCCTACGCAGCGTCCGAGCGCGAGAAGGATGCCGCCCAAGATACCGGGCAATGCGCTTGGAAGCACGCAGCGGAATACCGTCCTCACATGCCCCGCCCCAAGGGCGAAGCCGCCCTGCTTGTAGGAATCGGGCACAGCAAGCAAGGCTTCCTCGGTGGTGCGCATGACGACGGGGAGCACCATGATGGCGAGCGTGCATGCCCCCGAGAGCAAGGAAAGTCCCCAGCCTAGCACGGTTGTGAAGAACAGCAGTCCGAACAGGCCGTAGATGATCGACGGGATGCCCTGCAGTGTTTCTGTGGTCATGCGCACCACCTGAACGAACCGGCTGGAAGAGCGGGCATACTCCACGAGGTAGATGGCGGCTCCCATCCCGATGGGAATCGCTAAGATGAGCGCGAGGGCGGCCATGAGAAGCGTATCGATCAAAGCCGGCATGAGCGATACGTTCTGGGACGTATACGTCCACTCGAAAAGCCGCGGACTCAGATGCGGGATGCCGTTCACGAGGATGTAACCCACGATACCTGCAAGGACGATGGTTGTCAGTGCCGCCCCTATGTAAACCAGCACGCGAAGAAGCTTCGCCGTCATCGCGCCTCACCCCTTTTCTTGATGGCGTTGAAAAGGAGGCTGATGAGCATGATGAACACGAACAGCACGACGCCCGTGGCGATGAGCGCCCCCCGGTGCAAATCGGCGGCATAACCCATTTCCAACACGATGTTGGCTGTCATGGTGCGCACACCATCGAAGATGGAACCGGGGATGACAGGCTGGTTTCCCGCCACCATGACCACAGCCATTGTTTCTCCGATAGCGCGCCCCACCCCCAGCACTATGCCCGCCATGATTCCCGAGGAAGCGGCAGGCACGAGCACGCTGAATACAGCATGCTCATGGGTGGCGCCTAAGGCGAGCGCGCCTTCGTAGTAGCTTTTCGGGACGGCATCGAGCGCATTTTTCGCCACAGTGATGATGGTGGGAAGTATCATGATGCCAAGCAGCACTGCCGCCGCTAGAAGGGATAGGCCACGTCCTGGCATGGTGATCCGTATAAACGGCACGATGACCATGAGGCCGAAAAAACCATATACCACCGATGGGATGCCTGCCAGAAGCTCGACCCCCGGACGCAGAATAGCGGCGACCCTCTTTTCGGCGAAGCGCGACAGAAAGATAGCGGTGAGGATGCCCGTGGGCACGCCTACGATGATCGCCCCTGCCGTCACGTAGATACTGCCTACGATCATGGGAAAGATGCCATACATCCCGCTACCCGGCTTCCAGGTGGTTCCGAGAAGGAATTCGGGCAACCCGATCTGCATCATGGCGGGTACGCCGTTGGCGAACAGGAAGACGCAGATGAGCGCTACGGCCAGGATGGAGATCGCCGCCGCGAGGGCGAAGACTGCCTTCGCGGCGGTTTCTTTGATCTTCTGCGACATTATGCTCAGCCGATCACTTCAGCCCAATTGATAACGTTGCCCGAGAAGATGCCTTTCACCTGTTCGCTCGTGAGGCCGGTCACTTCGGAGGCGGGGGCGACGATAATCGCGATGCCGTCCTTGGCGATGGCGGTGGCCTTCGCGCCGGAAGCCGTCTCGGAATCCTTGAGCTCGCGAGAGGCCATGCCGATATCGCAGGTTCCTTCAACAGCCATGTTCACGCCAGTGGTCGAATCGGACTGCTGCACTTCGATGGTGACATTCGGGTTTATGGCCTTATATGCTTCGGCGAGCTTCTCCATGACGGGCGTAACCGATGAGGAGCCAGCCACGACCACTTTGCCACTGGTGCCCGATGAGGCGAATGGCGTGGCTCCGTCGTCGACTGCGATATAACCGTTATCCTCCACGATCGTCTGACCATCGGAGCTCATGATGAAATCGATGAAGTCCTGGGCAGGGGCGCTTGGTGTGTCTGCGACAACGATGTTGAAGGGGCGCGACACCTTGTAATCGCCGCTCTTCACGTTTGCTGCAGTCGCGTCAACGCCGTCGATGATCAGCGCCTTCACCGTATCATTAAGCGAGCCGAGCGAGATATAACCAATGCCGTTGGGGTCATTTGCCACTGAAGTCATCATTACGGAAGTTGAGTTGGTGATGGCGGCGGAATCCGTTGTCATATCGACTTTATTACCGCTCGCGTCCTTCTCTTCCAAGCCGAACAGCTCAATGAATGCGCCCCGTGTGCCTGACCCGTCTTCGCGGGAGTAGACGGAGATGGGGTTGCTTGATTGCGGTTCCGACGTGCTAGACCCTTCGGGCTGGGTTCCAGATGAAGAGCAGCCGAAGGCGCCTGCGATTCCCAGCGTAAGAGCTGCAATCAAGGCGATTGCGACTATCTTCTTCGATGCTTTCCTGGTCATTCTCAATCCTTTCTGCGTTGAATGCCTCCTCTAACGGAGGGAGCCTAAGAGAAGGCTCGCATTAAGAATGGCCAAGCCGTGTATGGCGCATGTCAGAGAATTGCGAAGCTTTTGTAAAGTGTTCCCGCGGAGGAATCGCCGTTCGAGTGATTTAGCTCCGAACGATGGGAACGTAGCCTCTTGCCCCGACTCGCTTCATGTGCAGAGCTGACGCGTCGGTCATGCATCGGCAGTTGAACGAGAGTCATCCGGTAGCTTGCAGACGTCCACCCAGATGCAGCCGGGAAGAAGCCCGGTGAGCTCGTCTGGGGCCAGGGCGATGGCGCTGTTGGAGCTTCCGCAAGCAGGGTAGACCACCTCGAATCGGCGAAGTGACTCGTCAAGGTACACATCGCAACCCTCGTTCACCCCGAAAGGGCATATGCCGCCAACAGCGTGCCCGATGCGCTCCTCCGCTTCTTCAGCCTTCAGCATCTTCGCCTTGCAGCCGAATCGCTCCTTGAACTTGGGGTTCGCTATGCGCGCATCCCCCGCGCAGACGATGAGCGCCACTCGATCTCCGACGGCGAACGAGAGGGTCTTGGCGATGCGCGCCGGCTCGCAGCCCACTGCTTCGGCGGCAAGTTCCACGGTGGCGCTTGACATGTCGAATTCCATTACGTCGATGTCGCGGCCGTACTCGGCAAGGTAGGCCTTTGCTCGTTCAAGTGACATGGGGTCTCCTATGGTTCGCGTCGTTGCTTGGCGAGATCGCGCCCTTCCTTGCCGGTCATCTCTTCGATTCGCACGAGGATGATCGAACAGCGTGGGCCGCTTTTGGCGATATCGCCTTCGACAAGCTCTTCGAGCCCTGGGCAGTACTTGGCACCGAGGGCATGCAGGGCCTTCAGCCTGGTCTCCGGGTCATCCTCGATCCATGCTTCTCCGAAGACGACGATGCTGCGGAAGTGGTCGGTGATCCTCTCGGGCACGATGCGGCTTTGGCCCACTACGGTGAAACAGACTTTGGGGTCGCGTGCGATCGCGTCGATCTTGTGGCCCAGTTGCGCACTGTGCATGCAGATGATCGGCAGTCCGTCATCAGTGTTGAGCAGCGCGTAGTTCATGGGGACGGCGTAGGGATAGCCGTCGGCTCCGTGCACGGCAAGGGTGCCGAACTGACCGTCTCGCAGCATTTCGAGGCATTCATCATGCGGGATATGCTGCTGCTTGCGTCTCATTCGAGGCATGTTCATGGCCGCTCCTTTGTTTTGCCATGTTGGTAGCAGTACGCCATATTCGCAAAGGGTTCCTCATCATTTTACCTATTGGCCCCGGGTTGCATCGTGTGAAGCGCCCGAAGACCGTTCTGTCGCCTGCGAGCATGCTATGCTGAGGGATGCGTTATACGGTCAATGCACCTACTGCGGGCACTGCCAGCCCTGCGTGGTCGGGATCGACATC
>CAZKKN010000062.1:0-9537 GCA_964553375.1 uncultured Eggerthellaceae bacterium
CGCGTTAGTCGCTATACCCGTTCGGGTTGTTCGACTGCCAGCGCCAGCTGTCCTCGCACATGCGATCCAGGTCGTATTGTGCGGTCCATCCCAGCTCGTCGCGTGCCTTGTCGCAGGCCGCGTAGTTCTCGGCGATATCCCCGGCCCGGCGCGGCTTCATCACGTAGGGAAGCTTGCGGCCGCAGGCCTTCGAGAAGGCATCGATCACTTCCAATACGCTGGACCCACGTCCCGTACCCAGGTTGAATATCCCCACGCCGCGCCTGCTGCCATCGGGGCCGGGCGTTCCTGCGATGCTCCCAACGCCCTTCGCCTCGCCGGTGCCGATCTTCCCGCCCATCCAGTCAAGGGCGGCTACGTGGCCGCGGGCGAGGTCCACCACGTGGATGTAGTCGCGCACACCGGTGCCATCGGGGGTGGGATAATCGTCGCCGAACACGCCCACGGCCTCCAGTTTCCCCACGGCTACCTGGGCAACGTAGGGCACCAGATTGTTGGGTATGCCGTGAGGGTCCTCGCCGATAAGCCCCGACTCATGGGCGCCGATGGGGTTGAAGTAGCGCAAGAGCACCACGTTCCATTCGTCGTCGCCCACGTAAAGATCGGTCAGGATCTGCTCCAGCATCGACTTCGTTTGCCCGTAGGGGTTGGTGGGTGTGTGCTTGGGGCAATCCTCGGTTATGGGGATGAACTCCGGCTCGCCGTACACCGTGGCGCTGCTGCTGAACACGATGTTCTTCACCCCGTGTTGGCGCGCCACATCGCAGAGCACCAGGGTGCCGGCTATGTTGTTCCAGTAATACTCCAGGGGCTTCTGCACGCTTTCGCCCACGGCCTTGAAGCCGGCGAAGTGGATGATGGCGTCGATGGGCCAGGTGGTGAAGATGCGCTCAAGCACCGCGCGATCCAGGATGGAGCCTTCCACGAAGGCGAAGCTCTCCTTTGAGGCGCCGGTGATTTGGCGAACACGCTCGATGGCCTTCTCCGAGGAATTCGACAGGTCGTCCAGGACCACCACGTTATAGCCGGCGTTCAGCAGCTCGACGCATGTGTGGCTGCCGATGAATCCGGCACCGCCCGTCACCAGGATGGTAGTCTGGTCGGCGGGTTTAGCCAATCCCTTGTTAGCCATAGCTGTTCCTTTCCTTTGGGCGCGAAACCTCGTGATCGCTTGCGTTATATCTTACCCGATGCGGTTAGCGCTGCGGCTCACTGCCAATGTCCGTGTTGGCGTCGATTCCCTTCGAAAGAGGGGAATGCGAAGCGAGGAGCTGTTGGGAGGTGGCGGCTATGACGGCAAGCGCCTCTTCGCCCTTTATGGCGGCGATGGCCTGAGCCGCTATGCCCAGTTGCTCTTGAAGCTCTTCGTAGGTGCAGCGGTTCCCCCGCTGGGGTGGCCAATCAGTTTCCAACAGCAGCTGCTTTGCGGGGATGGCCTTCACGTATTCCCGCCCTTTGCCCGTGCGCAGCATACGCGGCCCGCAGGAGAAATAGCAGCCGGCTTGGATGGCCCGCTTCAACGAATCCGATGGTCCGGTGAACCAATGGAAGAGGCAGGTGCAGCCTTCAAGGGCGCCCTGGCTTTCAAGGGTCTCCAGCACATCTGCAGCGGCGTGGACGCAGTGAAGCGATATCAAGCGGTTGCCCTTCGCCCCCGCCCAGCGAGTGATGTCGGTGAACACGCGCTTCTGGTCGACCGCCGTCTCTTGATGGCGCTTCCCCAGGTCAAGTCCCACCTCGCCCAATACCAGCGGCTCCCAGCGGTCCAGTAGCTCCAGGCAGCGCGCGCTGTCGGCTGCGCCATTTGTCACCCACCAGGGGTGCATGCCGAAGCCTGTGGTCACGTTAGGGAAGGGCGTCAGCTTCCGCTGTTCTTCCAACCAATCCTCAGGCGTGATTGTGTTGTTGAATATCAGCATGTCGTGCGTCAGCGCCTGGGCGGCCACTTCTGCCGCATTGGCCATGAAGCCCAAGTGGCAGTGCATGTCGTTTAAGGTTCCCATGGCCCGTCTCCCTGCGTGTTTTACGGCGGCTGGCAACTGCGCCACCTTGTTATATTAGAATAAAGCAAATTCAGTTCAAGGAAGGGGCCGCTGTGGGCGAAACTGCAAACGAGATGCCCGTCGAAGAGACGATTGCCAGCGAGGAGCTGCGGGGTGCCGTGGTGCCCGAGCAGAGTGAAAGCGACGAAGAGCGCGCCGCCGACAAGGATGTCATGGTGAGCATCCAGCACCTCTCGAAGTCGTTCGGGCCAACCGAGGTGCTGAAAGACGTGAACATCGACGTGAAGCGCGGCGAGGTGGTCGTAGTGCTTGGCCCCAGCGGCTCGGGCAAATCCACCATGCTGCGTTGCATCAACCTTCTGGAGACCCCTACCGGCGGCCACATATATATAGAAGGGGACGAGATAACCGGCGCGGGCACCAATGTGGACAAGCTGCGGGAGCACGTGGGCATGGTGTTCCAGCAGTTCAACCTGTTCCCGCACCTCACGGCTAAGAAGAACGTCATGCTGGCGCAGCGCCAGGTGCTCAAGCGCAGTGCTGAGGAAGCCGAACGCATAGCCTTGGAGCAGCTGGATGCCGTTGGCCTGGCCGATCGCGCAGACTTCCTGCCGGCCCAGCTTTCCGGTGGCCAGCAGCAGCGTGTGGCCATCGCCCGGGCCTTGGCCATGGATCCCCATGTCATGCTCTTCGACGAAGCCACTTCGGCTTTGGATCCGGAGCTGGTGCGCGGCGTGTTGGACGTCATGCGCAAGCTGGCTGAAGATGGCATGACCATGGTGGTGGTCACCCACGAGATGGGATTCGCCCGCGAGGTGGCCGACCGCGTCATCTTCATGGAAGGCGGCGTCATCGTTGAGGAGGGTACGCCCACCGAGGTGTTCGACCATCCCAAGCATGAGCGCACCAAGGATTTCTTAGGGCACATCAAATAGCGTGCAAGGGCACATGCCTACTGGAATAGTGGAGCGAAAGAGGAGCGAGAGCTATGGCATTCATGATCACACGACGTTCGTTTCTGGCCGCTGCCGGCCTCACCGGCGCCGCCGCTCTTTGCGGCTGCAGCGCTGCGAACTCCGGTTCCGCCGAGTCCGCCACGCCTTCGGCATCCGGCGGTGACGAGCGCTCGCTGCCCGCTGTGACCATAGGCACCTTGGCCACCGAGGACATCCTTCCCTTCTGGGTGGCCGAGGAACAAGGCTGGTTCAACACCTTCGGTCTCACGGCTGACATCGTGGAATTCCAATCGGCCACCGAACTCATCGCCGGCGTGGGGTCCGGGGATGTGGACTTCGCCATGACCGACATCATGGTGGCGGCCAGCATGTTCGCAAGCGGCATTGACGTGCAGGTGGAGTGGATCACCTTGGGCACCACGCCGGAGCAGGGCCGTTTCGGCATCATGGTGGGGCCGCGCAGCGAGGTGCAATCGCTGGAGCAGCTGGCGGGCGTGCCCATTGGCGTGGGTTCCAACACCATCTTGGAATACGTGATGGACCGCCTGATGGAGCAGGCTGGGGTTCCCGCCGACCAGGTGGTTGTGGAGGAGATTCAAAAGCTACCGGTGCGCTATCAGGCCATGGTCTCGGGCGAGGTGGCTGCTGCGGCGCTGCCCAACTCGCTTCTTGTTCTGGGTGAAGCAAACGGCTGTCGCATCTTGGCCAGCGATACGACCGGAGAGAACATCTCCCAGTCCATCATGATCATGAACAAGGGGTTCATGGAGAAGCCTCAGGCCGCTGAAGCCCTGAAGGCCCTGAAAGAAGTGTGGAATGAGGCTGTGACCGGCATAAACGAAGACTCCGAGGCATTCCGCTCGGTGCTGGTGGAAAATGCCGGGTTCTCCTCGGAGATAGCCGAGGTCTACCCCATAAGCGACTATCCCGTCTGCGAGCTTCCCACCAACGCCATGGTGGACCCGGTGCTTTCCTGGATGGAGGGCAAAGGCTATCTGACCCAGCCCATCACCTATAACCAGGAAACCGGCGAGTTCTCACGCTCCTAGCCGGAGGCTGCTATCTTGAGCGCTCTGCAATCCAAAGGCGAGCCGGCTGTAAAGCCGGGGGCATCGGTCTGCTTTTCCGGCGCAGGTTGCGCGTACCGGGGAGATGCCGGCACCCTTCAGGCTTGTCGGGAGCTTTCCTTCACCGTGGAAAGCGGCCAGTCCGTAGCGCTCATCGGTCCATCGGGCTGCGGTAAATCAACAACGCTGCTCATGGTGGCCGGATTGGTGGCGCCCACCCAGGGGAGCGTGATGGTGAACGCCGCTCCGCTTTCCGGCCCACGGCGCGAGACTGCGTTCATCCCCCAAGACCTGGGGATCTTTCCTTGGAAGACCGTGCTGCAGAATGCCGCTTTGGGTTTGCGTCTCCATGGATGCCCCAAGGCCGAAGCCCAGGCGAAGGCCGAAGACGCCCTGGCAGCGGTTGGTCTTGAGGGCTTTGGCGGGGCTTTCCCCAAGGAGCTATCCGGTGGTATGCGCCAGCGTTTGGCCCTTGCGCGGGCCTTGGCGCTCAACGCCGACTTGCTGTTGATGGACGAGCCGCTTTCGGCTATCGATGCGCTTTTGCGCGAGTCCCTTCAAGATAGCCTTCTGGAGCTTTGGCAGCGGCGCGGTTACACCCAGATGCTCGTCACCCACTCCATTGAGGAGGCGGTATTCCTGGGTCAGCGCATCCTGGTTTTCACCGATCGCCCCGGCACTTTGGCTGCGGACATAGCCAATCCGGCGGTGGGGAGGCCGGATTGGCGCGACTCCGACGGCTTCGCCGCCCAGTGCCGCTTGGTGCGCGATGCCCTCTGTCAGGCGGTGGGCGCATGAAACGCCCGCTTCTGCAGAAGGTGGGCGGCTACATCTTCGCCATCCTTTTCATCTTCGCCGGCTGGTGGGTCACAGCCGTTTTGGTGGATTCGCCGGCGCTGCCTACCCCCGGTGCCACTTTCGGGGTGCTTGCGGCAAACCTGCCCGCCCTGGGCCCGTATTTCCTCGTCAGCGCTTGGCGCGTGATCGTCTCGGTGGTCATCGGCACGGCTCTGGCGGTGCCCCTTGCCCAGATTTGCGTGCGCTCGCGGCGGCTCGATGCCCTTTTCGCACCGGTGCTCTATCTGCTTTACCCCATCCCGAAGGTGGTGCTTTTGCCCATCTTGCTCGTGCTTCTGGGCTTGGGGGATGCGCCGAAGATCGTACTCATCGCGCTCACGGTGTTCTTCCAGGTGCTGGTGGCGGTGCGCGATGCCGCCCGCGCCATTCCCAACGATGCCATCCTGTCTGCGCGCGCTTTGGGCGCCGGTCGCTGGGGGGTCTATCGCCATGTGGTGGTGCCATCCACGCTGCCTGCTGTATTTACCTCCTTGCGAATCAGCGTGGGAACTGCCATCGCCGTGCTCTTCATCGCTGAGGCCATGGCGGGCTCCACCGGTCTGGGCTATTTCATCATGCAATCCTGGTCCATGGTGAATTACCCCCGCATGTTCGCGGGTATCGTGGCCCTTGCGCTCATGGGGCTGGTCCTTTATGCGCTATTCGACCTCATTGAGCGGCGTCTCACCCGTTGGCGCTAGTCCCAGCCCAAGGCCATAGGTTACAATCTTCTTGGAAATCCAACGGATGGAGCAGCCATGGCCAAGCCCAAGAAGTTCGACTATTTCACAGCGTTCGAAGAGCAGCTCGACATCGCTTCGGAAGAGGCGGATATCCTTTTGGAGGCCATCGAGAACTTCTCCACGGCCGAAGAGCTGAAAGAGGTACTGACCCGGGCTCATGCCATTGAGCATCGTGGTGACCAGGTGAACCACTCCATCCTCTCCAGCGTGGCGACGGACTTCATCACCCCCATCGAGCGCGAGGATATCATTGAGCTCGCACAAGATTTAGATGATGTGACGGATATGATCGAGGGCATCATCCAGCGCTTCTACATGATGGACGTGCACGCCATGCGCCCCGAGGCGAAGGAGTTCGCGGAGATCATCCGCAAGAGCCTGAAGGCTCTTCGCAAGTCCATGGGCCCGTTCCGTGAGTTCAAGAAGGCGAAGAAGGTCATGCACATGGCCGACGACGTGAATCAGCTGGAGGAGCAGGCCGACCTGCTGTACATCGAATGCATCCGTCGGCTTTACACCGAGGAGCGCGAGAATCCCATGCGCGTTGGCGTGTGGACGCGCATCCTGGAGCGGTTGGAGAACACCTGCGATGCCTGCAAGACCGTGGCCGACACCATGGCCACCATCATGTTGAAGAACGTTTAGAAAGCAGTCTATGGCACTGATCGTCTGCAAATTCGGAGGCACCTCGGTGGCTTCGCCAGAGCGCTTGCGCAACGTGGCGAAGCGCCTGGTCGCGCGCAAGCAGGAGGGCAACGATGTTGTGGCGGTGGTCTCGGCCATGGGCAAGACCACCGATGAGCTCATGGGGCTGGCTGCGGCCGTGAACGGCAACCCGCCCACCCGCGAGATGGACCGGCTGCTTTCCACCGGCGAGCAGGTCTCCATGGCGCTTTTGGCCATGGCCATCGAGGCGCGCGGGTATCAGGCCATGAGCTTCACCGGGCGCCAGGCGGGCATTGAGACCGATGGCACCCACGCCAAGGCGAAGATCGTCAAGGTGCATAATGAGCGCATCATGGAGGCGATTCAGGCAGGCTATATCCCGGTGGTGGCTGGGTTTCAGGGAATCGACGCCAATGGCGACATCACCACGCTGGGCCGCGGCGGTTCCGATACCACGGCGGTGGCTGTGGCCTGGGGCATCGGCGCGGATGTCTGTGAGATCTATTCCGATGTCGACGGCGTGTATTCGGCCGATCCGCGCATCTGCCCCCATGCTCGCAAGCTGGACGAGATAAGCTACGACGATATGTTGGAGATGGCGGGTGCTGGGTCCGGCGTGCTGCAGATGCGCGCCGTTGAGTTCGCGCGCAAGTTCGGCGTGGTGATCCATTCGCGCTCGGCGTTTTCCGATGCCCAGGGCACGTTCGTCAAGGAGGAATGCGACATGATGGAAGAAGCCGTCATCACCGGCATCGCCCACGACACTTCCGAGGTCAAAGTGACTATCCGCGGCGTGCCCGATGCTACCGGCGTGGCTGCGAAGCTTTTCTCGGCACTGGCTGCCAATATGGTGAATACCGATATGATCATCCAAAACGTCTCCGAGGGCGGTCTGACCGACATCTCGTTCACCTGTCCCGGCGGGGATTTGCCCCGGGCCCGCGAGACCTTGGACCGCGTGGTGCCGGAGATCCATGCGCGGGAGGTTTCGATCGATGAGGGCATCGCTAAGGTGAGCCTGGTGGGCACCGGCATGAAGTCGGCACCGGGTGTGGCTGCCAAGGCCTTCACCACCTTGGGCGATAACAACATAAACATCCTGGCCATATCCACCTCTCCCATCCGTCTTTCCATGGTGGTGGACGGCGGTCAAGTGGCCGAGGCGGTGCGCCTGCTTCACGCGGCGTTCGGGCTGGATTCCGACGAGATATTCGAAGAGACGCAATTGTCCGCGGAGGAGATCGCGGCAAAGATGGCCAAAGGGCGCTAAGGTGCTGGGAATCGCTTGCCTTTCAACGCTTGTGAAAGGTGATGCCCTATGAGTGATATGAAGCCTTGGGGCTTTGAGCTGGAAGAGTACATTCGCGAAGGAGAACCGGAACGCGCCGCGAGGGCCGAAGCATGGCAGACAGCCATCGGCCTTCAAGCGGTCGATGGCCTCAAGCCGTCTCGCTATTTGATTAAGACTGCTCGGGAGCATATTCAAGGCGACATAACCATCGGCGAAGCTGAACAGCGCATCGAAAGCTACTACAAAGAGAAGGATAAGCGAACCGAACCGGAGCTCGAGACTGAGGAAGCGGATGTTGTGTCTTCTCGCATTGCGCGAATCCTGAGCGAGCGCACCTTCAGCTTTTCTCCAGCTACATGGAAATCGATTCATGGTCAGCTCTTCAAAGGATTGATAAAAAGAGCAGGAGCATTTCGTGATTACAACATCTCGAAAAGCGAGTGGGTACTGAAAGGCGATACTGTCAGATATGCAGCTTGGGATACGATAAAAGAGACTGTAGACTACGAATTCAGCATAGAGAAGGACTTCTCATACAAGAATCTGTCGTTGCAGGATGTCATTTCTCACATCGTCAAATTCACCGCGGGAATCTGGCAGATTCATCCATTCCCAGAAGGCAACACGCGCTCAACTGCAGTTTTCATTATCAAATATCTGAATTCGCTCGGCTATGAAGTGAACAACCAACCATTTGCTGAGAACTCCTGGTACTTTCGCAATGCGCTTGTGCGAGCGAACTACAACAACCTGACAAAAGGCGTTGTTGCCGATATGCAGTTCTTGGAGGCATTCTTCTGCAATCTTTTGCTTGGGGAGAATAATGAATTGAAGAATCGTATTATGCATCTGGATTGGGTTGTTGAACCGAACATTGCGTCAGTGACCAGTTGCACCGAACAAGTCACCGAACAAGTCACCGAACAAGTCGAACGTCTGCTTGAGGCGCTTGGAGATGAAGAGCTTTCCGCGGCTGAGCTTATGGCTCGAATGGGGCTGAAGCATCGTCCGACTTTCTTGTATACCTATTTGCATCCTGCGCTCCATACCGAGTTGATAGAGATGACCATTCCGGATAAACCCAATAGCCGACTCCAGAAGTACCGTAAAGTGCGGCAGCAGCCACAAGACTGCGTATAATAAGCGCAGACGCTAATAGGAAAGAAAGAGAGCCATGAAACCCTACAACCCGCATGAGATAGAGCCCCGCTGGCAGCTGGTCTGGGAAGAGACCGGTCAGAACGCCGTGGACGAGGAATCCGATAAACCGAAGAAGTATGTGCTTGAGATGCTGCCGTATCCGTCGGGCGACATCCACATGGGTCATGTGAGCAATTACACCTATGGCGACGTAGTGGCCCGCTACTCCAAGATGCGCGGCTACAACGTGCTGCATCCCATGGGCTGGGACGCTTTCGGCCTGCCAGCGGAAAACGCCGCTATCAAGCACAACAGCCATCCGGCCAAATGGACCTACGACAATATCGACACCCAGCGCGAGTCGTTGAAGCGCATGGGTTTCTCCTACGACTGGGACCGCACCGTTGTGGCTTGCAACCCCGACTATTACCGCTGGGGTCAGTGGATATTCCTGAAGTTCTGGGAGCGCGGCTTGGTGGAACGCAAGGCGAACCCGGTGAACTGGTGCGAGAGCTGCGGGACGGTGCTTGCCAACGAACAGGTCATCGAAGGCCGCTGCTGGCGCTGCCACAACGAGGTGGAGCGTCGCAATCTCACGCAGTGGTATTACAAGATCACCGATTACGCCCAGGAGCTTCTGGACGATCTGGATCAGCTGGATGGCTGGCCGGAGCGCGTGAAGCAGCAGCAGGCCAACTGGATCGGCCGCTCCGAAGGCGCCGAAGTGGATTTCGTTCTGGTTCCGCTTGAGGGTGAATCCGATTCGCAGGAGGAACAGGTCATTACTGTGTTCACCACCCGCGCCGACACGCTGTTCGGGTGCAGCTTCTTCGT